>DASSSO010000149.1:0-4234 GCA_035776735.1 Gaiellaceae bacterium
CAGTTCACGATGATCATGGACACCAACAAGTGCATCGCCTGCCAGAGCTGCACGATCGCCTGCAAGAGCACCTGGACCTGGGGCAAGGGCCAGGAGTACATGCTCTGGAACAACATCGAGACGAAGCCGTACGGCTTCTACCCGACCGGCTGGGACGTCAACATCCTGGAGCTGCTCGGCGAGCAGGAGTGGAACGGCGACGTCTACGCCGGGCAGACGGTCTTCGAGGCGGCGCCGCAGGGCGAGCGCGTCCTTGGGTGGACGCCGGACGAGGCGGACTGGTCGCACCCGAACATCGGCGAGGACGAGCCGACGGGCGACGCCGCCGAGACGACGTACATCCCGGATTCGCCCCACTCGATGATGTGGATGTACTACCTCCAGCGGATCTGCAACCACTGCACGTATCCCGCCTGTGTCGCAGCGTGCCCCCGGGAGGCGATCTACAAGCGGCCGGAGGACGGGGTCGTGCTCGTCGACCAGACGCGGTGCCGTGGCTACCAGGAGTGCCTTACGGCCTGCCCGTACAAGAAGACGACGTTCAACCTCGAGACACGGGTCTCCGAGAAGTGCATCGCCTGCTACCCGAAGCTCGAGCAGGGCCTCCAGACGCAGTGCACGACGTCCTGCATCGGGCGACTCCGGCTCACGAACTACCTCTCGCCCCCGGCCGAGGCCGACCCGAGGAAGCCCGCGGACTTCCTCGTCCACATCCGCAAGATCGCTCTCCCCCTCTACCCGCAGCTCGGGCTGGAGCCGAATGTCTACTACATCCCCCCGGTCCACGTCCCGGCCAAGTACCTGACGCAGATGTTCGGCCCGGGCGTCGAGGAGGCAATCGACATGTACCGGAACGCCCAGGACGACCCGGAGCTGCTCGGCCTGCTGCTCCTCTTCGGCGCGACCGAGCGGATCATGGACACCTGGGACGTGCGGAACGGGGTCGCACGCGCCTACGACGAGCAGGGCGAGGAGATCGTCGCCGTCCCGCTGCGGGAGCCGACGTTCGTCCGCAAGTTCGAGTTCGCGACCCAGGTCGAGGGCAAGCCGGTGACCGGCTACCGCCACAACACGTGAGGAGACGATGAACGAGCAGAAGATCACCCGCAAGGACGCCCTCCTCTACGGGGGCGTGACCGCGGGCGGCCTCGTCGCCGGCGGAGCGGCGGTCGCGGGGATCGCCGTGGCCGGCGAGCGCCTGAAGATGGAGCCTCCGCTCGAGGGGGTGGCGATCGAGGCCCGCTACGAGCCCGGCGAGCTGCCGCTGGACGATCCCGACGCGGGCGCGTGGCGCCGGCCGCAACGGGTGCTCGTCCCGATCGCCCCCCAGCAGATCGTCCAGCCGTTCCTGACCCAGGCCGGCGTCGACGTGCTGCGGGCCCGAGCGCTGCACTCGGGCGAGGAGCTCGCGTTCCTGCTCGAGTGGGACGACCCCGAGGAGGACGACCTCGACGGCATCGGCCGCTACCACGACGCGGTCGCGGTCCAGCTGCCCACTCGGGCGGGTGCGGCCCCACCCCTGACGATGGGCGCGGCCGGCAATCCCGTCCATCTTCTCCAGTGGCGTGCGACCTGGCAGCGCGACATCGACTCGGGAGGCAGGACAGGCGTCGACCAGATCTACCCGGCCGTCGTCCACGACGTGATGCCCGACGACGTGCTCCCCGCGGAAACCGCCCAGCTGTACTGGGTCGGCCGCGAGGCGGGGAACCCGCTCTCCCGCGCGCAGCGCACGACCCCGATCGAGGAGATCGTCGCCGAGGGCTTCGGCACCGTCACCCACCTCGCCGACCAGACGGCCCGCGGCTTCGGCGTGTACGAGGACGGGAGCTGGCGCGTCATCCTCTCCGTGCCGACCGAGCGGGCCGGCATCGGCGAGGCGCTCGCCCCTGGAACGTCGTGGCCGATCGCGTTCGCGGTCTGGCTCGGCTCCGAGGAGAACCGCGGCGGGCGGAAGCACATCGCGAACTGGCAGACCCTCGTCCTCGAGGACGTCTGATGAGGACGGCGACTGACTCCGGTGTCGCCTCCGCCGCACGCTGGCGCCTCCTCTCGCTCGGCTTCGCGCCGCCGACCGAGGAGATCGTTCGGGAGCTGGAGGTGCTCGCCGAGTCGCTGGGAGAGCTCGAGGAGCTCGTCGAGTCGCTTCGCGAGACGGGCAGCGAGGCTCTCGCAGCGCAGTACCAGGCGCTCTTCGGGGGGTCGGTGCGCATCTCGCCCTACGAGGGAGGCTACGAGCTCGACCCGGTCCGGCAGGGGCGCGAGATGGCCGACGTGGCGGCGTTCTACCGCGCGTTCGGCGCGGACGCGCACGGGCCTGCGGCCGAGCGCCCCGACCACGCGGGCTGCGAGCTCGAGTTCCTCGCGTACCTCGAGCTGAGGCGCCTTGCCGCCGTCGAAGCGGGCGACGAGGACTCCGCCTCCCTCGTCGACGACATCGCGACCGGGTTCCTACGCGACCACGCCGGCCGCTGGCTCCCGGCGTTCTTCTCCGACGTGCACGACGCGGCCGGCGAGCAGCCGGTCCACCGCCTGCTCGCCGAGCTCGGAGCGCAGACGATCGGAGTCGAGCTCGAGCGCCGGGACGTCGACTGCGTTCCCTCGGCCCGGCGCGGACTGCAGGAGTCGGTCGAGCGGGACTCGTTCGACTGCGGTTAGCCGCCGCGGCGTAGGATCGGCGCGTGCCAGACTGGCTGGAGCAGGCGCGGCAGCGGCTCGAGTCCCGCGTGGAGGAGGCGGGCGACCTCGCGCTCTCGCCCGCGGACGTCGAGTTGCTGCTCGAGTTCGCGCGGGCGGCCGCGCACGAGAGCGGCGACCGCACGAACGCCCCGATCGCCTGCTATCTCGCCGGGCTGGCGCAGGGACGGAGCCCCGACCGGACGCTCGACGAGATCGTCGCCGCCGCGCTCGGCCGAGAGCCGACCTAGAGCCCTTCGAGGTCCTCCCGGGTGTTCACGTCCACGAGCTCGGCCGGGTCGAGCCGAACGACCCGCACCACGAACTCGGCGAGCGCTTCTCGAAGGGCGAGCTCGCCGGCGGCGAGGCGCCGCTCCAGCACCCCGAGGGTGCGGCGGTTGTAGGCGCCCGGTAACGGCCCCGTGGGCGGAACGGCTGCGTCGTCCTCGCACGCCTCGGCGAGCTCCCGCAGCGAGTCGGACGTGATCAGCGGGCAGTCGACAGGGAGGAACACCACGACCTCGTTCGCCGCTTCGCGGAGCCCGGCGACCACGCCGGCGAGCGGCGCGCGCACCGCTGACCGGTCGTCGACGACCGGGAACGGCAGCGGCAGGCCGTCCGCGGCCTTCCCGACCGCGAGGCGCTCGTCGCACCAGCCGAGCACCGACCAGGCGCGCTCGGCGAGCGTCTCGCCCCCGAGCCGCGCGAGCGCCTTCGGCGAGCCGAACCGCCGGCTCCTGCCTCCGACCAGCAAGACACCCGTCACGCGCATCCCGAGGGATCCTCGCCGATCCCGCAGTCCGGTCCAGGGATGTCCCCGACGCGACCGGGACGGTGCCGGCGCGACCATCCGACGCGCTCGTCCTCACGCCAGAGAAGGGAGAGACTCGAATGAAGCGGTCGGAGGCCGGGGTCGCGGCCCGGCCAGCTTTCGCGATCCCGAGCCCCAGCCGAAGCTGTACTTCCGGCCCGGCGGGTCGAACGTCGGATCGGTGAGCAGCCGCCAGCCGTCGATCTCGATCAGCGTCGTCGGCCCGCCGATGTGCGTGAGGCGGATGCCGGTCACGCCCGGCTCGGCACCACCGCGTGCTCGAGAGCCCACGAGAGGGCGGCGACCTCCTCCCACCCTTCCTGGGCGGGAAGGAGATGCGCCCGGCCCTCCCTGACCTCGGTGACAGTGTCCGACTTGTAGTGCTTCGCGTTCGACCGCTGGACGCTCGGCGGCATGAGGTGGTCCTCGCCGCCGGAGATGAACAGCAGCGGCGCCCGATCGTCGTTCTTGTAGTCGACCCAGGCGTCCTGGTGACCGGGCTGCAAGTTGGCGAGGACGATGCCCCAGAGGATTCCGCCGGAGGCCGGCACGGCGTAGCGCTCGTACAGCGCGCGCGACTCCTCCTCGCTGAAGGTGTTCCTGAATGCGTAGTGCCACTGCTCGCGCGTCAGGCCGACGGCGCGGTGGCGGTTGGCCGGGTTCTTGAGCACCGGGAACGTCGCCTTGATCTGCGAGAGCGGCACGCGCCTGACGCCCTCGGTCGGCGCCGAGTTGACGGCCACGCCG
>DASSSO010000185.1:0-7509 GCA_035776735.1 Gaiellaceae bacterium
GCTCGGCGGGCTCGAGGCCGACTTTCCGCCCGAGGAGTACGCAGCGGCCTTCGCGCTCGCACGCGAGCAGGGGCTCGCGTCCGTCCCCCACGCCGGCGAGGTCGCCGGCCCGCCGTCGATTCGCGGCGCGCTCGACGCGCTCGGGGCGGACCGGATCCGCCACGGCATCCGCGCCGTCGAGGACCCGGCGCTCGTCGAGGAGCTCAGGGATCGGGGCATCGTGCTCGACGTCTGCCCGATCTCGAACGTGAAGACCGGCGCGGTCGCCTCGCTCGACGCCCATCCGCTGCGCGAGCTGACCGCCGCAGGGGTGCGCTGCTCGATCTCGACGGACGACCCGGCGATGTTCGACACCGACCTCGAGCGGGAGCACGAGGCGGCGGCCGCGCTCGGCGTCGACCCGAGGCGCGCGTACGAGAACGCCCTCGCCGGAGCGCTCTGCGACGACGCAACCCGTGAGCGGCTGCGCGCGATCGGCGAGGCGTTCGACTGGGGGTCGCTACCCTAGGGCCTGCATGGCACGTTCAGCGCAGCGACGCAACAGGCAGCGGCGGGAGCGCCGTCCCACCCCGCGCGCGGCTGCGCCCGCACGCCCCGCCACGCCCTCGTACGAGGACACGATGTTCTTCCCGCGCCTGCGGCGCCAGGCGAAGTGGATGTTCGTCTTCCTCGCCGTCGTCTTCGGGCTCGGCTACGTCATCTTCAACGTCGGCGGCTCCATCCCCGGCACAGGGCTAGGAGACGTCCTCCAGGGCCTCGCCCAGACGTCGGACGCCGGACCCAGCGTCGACGAGTCGCGCGAGAAGATCGAGGACGAGCCCAACAATCCGCAGGGCTACCGAGACCTCGCGACTGCGCTGCAGCGCGAGGGCCGGAACTCGGAGGCGATCCAGCCGCTCGAGCGCTACGTTCAGATGCGCACGACCGACCGCGAGGCGCTCCGGCAGCTCGGCGCGCTCCACATGGCGCAGGCCCGCGTCTACGAAGAGCAGGGCGCGATCGCGCAGGCCCAGCTCACCCAGCTGACGGGCGGCAGCGTCCTCTCGCCGGGGACGGAGAGCCCCTTCGGCCAGGAGTTCGCCAACCCGCAGATCACGGGCATCGAGTCGCAGAAGTGGAACCAGCAGCTCAACCAGGCGTACCTGGGCATCCAGGAGTCGTACAAGGACGCGGTCCGCGTGTTCCAGAAGCTCGTCGCCGTCACGCCCGACGAGCTCGAGGCGGACGAGCCGCTGATCTTCCTCCAGCTCGGGCAGGCCGCCCAGTCCGCGGGCGAGCTCAAGGCGGCCGTGGCCGCCTACGAGCGCTATCTCGAAGTGGCCCCCGACTCCGCCAGCGCGCCGGCGGTTCGCGCCCAGCTCCCGCAGCTCCGAAAGGCCGCCAACCCGGAGACCGCCAAGAACGGCCAGTAGGCGCGCAAGGCACTAGACTCTCCGAGCTTTTCCGAACCGAGGGAGTGGGCGTGAACTTCGACATCAACACCGAGCAGCTGGACGACTCGGCCTACGTGATCTCGCTCGCCGGCGAGGTGGATCTCTACACGGCGCCGGAGTTCAAGCAGCAGCTCCTCGAGGTGATCAACCAGGGCGCGAAAGAGGTCATCGTCGACTTCTCCAACACGACCTTCATCGACTCCACGACCCTCGGCGTGCTCGTCGGCGGCGTCAAGCGGCTCCGCACGAACGACGGACAGCTCTCGCTCGTCTCGAGCGATCGCAACATCACGAAGATCTTCGAGATCACGGGCCTCGACCGGGTCTTCACGATCTACGGCAGCCGGGACGAAGCAGTCGCCGGCATCGGCTCGGCGACCCAGACGCCCTCGTAGGTTGCGGGCGGTCGGCGCCGCTCTTCTCTGTCTCGCCGCCCTCGCCGCGGCCGGTTGCGGCACCGAGAGCCTGGTGGAGGAGACGGCCGACCCCTCGGAGGGCAAGGCGATCTTCCAGCAGACCTGCGGCGGCTGCCACACCCTGAGAGAGGCGGGCACCGAGGGCTCCAACCCGGTGCAGAACCCGTCCAGCGGCCCGAACCTCGACGACGCCTTCGCGGCCGCGCGGATGGAGGGCTTCGATGAGAGCACGATCCGCGAGACCGTCAGGCACCAGATCGACTACCCCATCCCGCCGATGCCGGAGGACCTGCTCGACGACGCGCAGGCGGACGCGGTCGCGCTCTACGTCTCGCTGGTGGCGGCGAACCCGGACGCGAGCATCCAGGCGGCCGGCGGCGGCGGAGGCGACGACCCGCAGTCGATCTTCACGACCAACTGCGGCTCGTGCCACGTCCTCGAGAAGGCGGGCACCTCAGGGACCGTCGGGCCGAACCTCGACCAGTCCCAGGTGACCGTGGAGCAGGCGGCCACGCAGATCCGGAACGGCGGCGGCGCCATGCCCGCCTTCGGCGACCGCCTCACCGCTGAGCAGATCCAGGCGCTGGCGAGATACGTCGCCGGCGACTAGCCCGTCTTTCGCGGAAAGTCTCACGACTTTCTGCGACCCTTTGGATCCGTCTTCGGCGGAACGGGCGAAGCCCGTCCCGCGGCAATCAGCTTCTGACTTCTTGCTCGGCTTCCAGATCGACGACGACGTGGGTGATCGGAACGTCGAAACGTTCCCTCGCCGCTCGAACCACCCCTCTCTCCAGCCACACCGAGCGGCCTTCCGGATGCGTGGAGATGACCACCTCGTCCGCGCCGAAGGTCCGTAAGCCGTCCTCGATCGCCTGCAGCGGGTCGGCGTCGCCGACCTCCCCCTCGGCGGTGATCCCGAGCTCGCGGAGCCGCGCAAGGCTGCGCTCGAGCCGCTCGTGGGCCGCCGCCCTGGGCGCGTCCTCGTCCGACGCGAAGTACCGCATGGGCGACATGAGCGCCGGGCAGACGACCCGCACGCGCTCCTCGACGCCCTGCGACCGGCTGTGGATGAGATCCCGCAGCGGCTCCCCGCCGACCGTCTCGTTCGCGATCACGAGGATCCGCCGCTCGCCGGGGCCGCTCGCCCGGATCTCCGCGTGCTGCGGAGGCTCCCGGCGGGCGTGCACGACGGCGCCGATTGCGACCAGGGTCAGGAGCACGAAGACCGCGACCCCGAGCCAGGTGTTGATCGCGGCCGCGACGACGATCAGCGCGAAGTAGCCGATCGTGAGCAGGACGAGCCGAAACGCATCCGCCTCATTCCGGAAGGGATTCCTCACGTCCCCGGCCTCCTCCGGCTCCCGCCCGGCGAAGCCGGGCTCCGCCGAAGGCTGTCGCCGCTGGCCGGCCTCCGCTCAGGGGGCCGTGCTGATCGCACTGTCCCCCTTCGCTTCACCCACCCAGCGACGACCCGGGAACGTGAGCAGCGCATCTCTACAAGAGGTAGATCGTCGCGTACACCACGATCCACATTACGTCCACGAAGTGCCAGTAGATCCCCGGGATCTCGACCCCGTGGTGATGCGACTCGCTGAAGTGGCCGCGGAAGGCGCGGATCGTGGCGAACGTCAGCAGGGTGAGCCCGACGAAGACGTGCGCGCCGTGGAGACCCGTGAGGCCGTAGAAGATCGTCCCGAAGGCGCCGTCCTGCGGCGCGAAGCCGACCCGCGAATACTCGAGGATCTGCGTCAGGAGGAACGTCGTCCCGAGCGCGAGCGTGAGGACGAGCCCCGCCTGGAGCCCGGCCCGGCTCCCGCGCTTGATCGACTGCAGCGCCCAGTGGATCGTGAAGCTGGAGGTGACGAGGATCGCCGTGTTCACCCCGGCCACGAACACCGGCAGGTGGAAGGGCTCCAGCGGCCACTCGGAGTTCCCGTTGACGCGGATGAAGAAGTAGGCCGTGAAGAACGACCCGAAGAGCATGATCTCCGAGGCGATGAAGAGCAGCATCCCGAGCACCGGGGCTTCGACCCGGGAGCTCTGGTGCGCCTGGGGCGGATGCGCTGCGTGGTGCGCTTCGGCGTGGGCGCTCATTCGGCCGGCATGGCGGGCTCGGCCCCGACGTCCTCCGGCGCGATCACGACGTGCTCGACCGGCACCTTCGCGTCCTCGTGCAGGCGCTGGACGAGGTTCTTCCGCATCCACGGCGAGCGCGCCGGCTCGAAGGTCGAGACGATCACCTCGTCGGTGCGCTCGTCCTCGATCGCCTGCATCGCCGCCGTGTAGGGATCCGGGTGCGCGACCTGCCCGTGCGCGTCGATGCCGGCCGCGCGCAGCTCCGACAGCACCCGCCGCAGCCGTCGCTCAGCCTCCGGATGCGCGGACTGCGTGGGGTCGCTCTGCGGCGAGATGATCAGGAAGCTCGCGGGGCCGCGCTCGGCCCGCTCGCGGATCCGGTCGATCAGCGCCTTGCCGACGACCGTCTCGTTGGCGACGACGAGGACGTTTCGCCGGCCCTCCGCGGCCTCGACGTCGACGACGACGTGCTCGACCGGAACGTTGCCGGCGGCCTTCGAGATCCGGTCGACCACGTTCTTGCGCAGCCAGCCGGACTTCTGGAGCGGATGCGTCGAAACGATGACGTCGGTCGGCGGTGGATCGAGCATGCCGAAGGCGTCCCGGACCGCCGCCTCGGGGTCGCTCTCGAGCACGAGTCCGTGGGCCGGGATGCCGGCCTCGCGGAGCTGCGCCAGCGTGCGGTCGAGCCGCCGGCCGGCCGCCGCCCGCCGCGTGTCCTCGTAGACGACGTAGCCGGTCTGCGGGGTGGACACGGGCGCGAGGACCGTGACGAGCTCCACGTCCTGCTCTGCGGCCTTGCGCTTCACCGCGTCGAGGAGCTCGCTCCCGGTGACGGTCTCGTTCGCGACGACCAGGACGTGCCTCACCGGCGGACCTCCTCGGTTGCGCCCTCGCGCTCGCCGGCGAGAATGGCGTGCTTCGCCTCCGGGACCCCGTACTCGTACGGGTTCCCGACCACCTGCGGCACCTCGTCGAAGTTGAAGACCGGCGGCGGCGAGGAGACCTGCCATTCGAGCGTGAGCGCCCGCCACGGATTCGCCGGCGCAGGCGCGCCGCGCGCCCAGCTGACGACCATGTTGTAGATGAAGATCAGGAACGAGGCCCCGAGCACGAACGACGAGATCGAGATGAAGAGGTTCCACTCGCTGAACTGGTCCTCGTACGTGTAGACCCGCCTCGGCTGGCCCTGGACACCGATGATGTGCATCGGGAAGAAGGTGGCGTTGAAGGCGACGAACGTGCCCCAGAAGTGCACCTTCCCGAGCGTCTCGTTGTACATCTTCCCGGTCATCTTCGGGAACCAGTCGTAGAAGCCGGCGAAGATCGTGAAGAGCGAGCCGCCGAGCAGCACGTAGTGGATGTGCGCGACGACGAAGTACGTGTCCGACGTGTGGATGTCGATCGGCACGGCGCCCAGGAAGATCCCGGACAGGCCGCCGATCACGAACATGGAGACGAACCCGAGCGCCCATAACATCGGGGTCGCGAAGTTGATCTTCCCCTCCCAGGTCGTCGCCAGCCAGGAGAAGACCTTGATCCCGGTCGGGACGGCGATCAGGAGCGTCGTGATCATCATCGGGACACGCAGCCAGGTGGCCATGCCGGCGACGAACATGTGGTGCGCCCAGACCGAGAAGCCGAGGATCAGGATCGCGACGAGCGAGAGCGCCATCAGCCGGTAGCCGAAGATCGGCTTCCTCGACATCGAGGAGATCACCTCCGAGGCGATCCCGAAGCCGGGCAGCATCATGATGTAGACGGCCGGGTGCGAGTAGAACCAGAAGATGTGCTGGTACCCCAGCGGGTAGCCGCCGCCGGCCACGTCGAAGAAGTGCGTGTGCATCACCTTGTCGAACATGACGAAGAACTGCGAGCCGGCGATGAACGGCGTCGCGATCACGACGAGCAGTGAGGTCGTGAAGTTCGCCCAGACGAGGAGCGGCATACGCCAGAAGGTCATCCCCGGCGCGCGCATCGTGATGATCGTGACCAGGAAGTTGAGCGCGGTCATGATCGAGGACGCCCCGGCCCACTGGACGGCCATCGAGAAGAAGACGTTGCCGAACGGCTGATCGACCGCGAGCGGCGGGTAGTTCGTCCAGCCGGCGCCGAAGCCGGGGAAGACGAACGACGCGAGCATCATGATCCCGGCGATCGGGAGCAGCCAGTACGAGAGCGCGTTCAGGCGCGGGAACGCCATGTCGGGCGCGCCGATCATGATCGGCAGCACGTAGTTGGCGAGGCCGGCGAACGCCGGGATGATGAACAGGAAGATCATCAGCGCGGCGTGCGCCGTGAACAGCTCGTTGTAGGTCTGCGGGTCGACGAAGTCCGCCTCGGGCGTCGCGAGCTCCGCCCGGACGAGCATCGCCATCATCCCGCCGGCGAGGAAGAAGAAGACCGTCGTGACGACGTACTGGACGCCAATCACCTTGTGGTCGGTGTTGATGCGGAAGTAGTCGGTCCAGCGCTTGGCGCCGTGCCCCGAGTGATCCTCCGGCCGCGTCGGCTGGCCGAACGCCCAGTAGAGCCAGTAGTCGAACGCGCCCAGGCCGGCGAGGAACCCGATCGGTGCCGCGGTCAGGAGGGCGACGGTGATGATCGGCTCCCACTCGAGGATCGGCTCGTAGCCGCCGAGCGCCCTGAGGCCGACGACGATGCCGAACCCGATCAGCGCGAAGAGCGGCGTCATCCACGCCGTGCGGACCCAGCCGGGCGCCATCAGGCGGCGCCAGCCGGTCCGCCGCGGCGGCGCGGCGACGGGCTCGTGCTCGGGGTGCTCGTGGACCGACGTCAACTCATCCCTCCAGGAGTCGTGCGCGACGATAGCCAGCGTTCAAAGTCGGATGCCGAGGTAACGATCGCGCGGGTCCGCATCAGCGCATGCCCGAGCCCGCAGAGCTCGGTACAGATGAGCCGGTAGTTGCCCGTCTCCGTCGGCGTGATCGTGATCTCCGTCGTGATCCCCGGCACCGCGTCCTGCTTCTGGCGGAACTCGGGCACCCAGAACGAGTGGATCACGTCCCGGGCGGAGAGGTAGAGGCGAGTCGAGCGGTCGACCGGGAGCCGCAGGTTCCCCGAGGCCTTGCAGCCGTCCTCGATGATCCCCTCGTCGCGGCGGACGCAGACCATCTTGTCCTCGCCGGCATCCGCGTTCTGGTCGGGGTAGAGGAACGTCCAGGCGAACTGCTGGCCCCAGACCTCCACCCGCAGCGCGTCGTCGGGGACGCGGTCGTTCTGCGCGAGCGCGACCGAGCTGACGACGATCATCGCGATCACGAGGACGAGCGGGACCGCGGTCCAGGCGATCTCGATTCCCGTGTGCCCGTGGATCGGCGGGCCGTCCGTGTCGTCGTCGGGCTTGGCCCGGAACTTCACGAGCGAGTAGACGCTGATCGCGGCGACGATCGCGAAGATCCCGATGCAGATCGACGTCACGAACCAGAAGACGAAGTCGATCCGCTCGGCCTCCTTCGACGACTGGTCGGGAAGCCAGGGGATGAAGATCGCCACCGCCGTGGCGATCGCGGCCAGTACGAGGGCGACGAGGATGACCTTGATCAGCGACCCGACGCGCACCG
>DASSSO010000191.1:0-12652 GCA_035776735.1 Gaiellaceae bacterium
ACGGCGGCGATCGACGCGCTCACGAAGGAGCCGGAGGTCGGCGACGCCTATACCGGCAAGGTCGTGAAGACCACGCAGTTCGGCGCTTTCGTCGAGCTGAAGAAGGGCACCGACGGGCTGCTCCACGTCTCGAACGTCGGCCCGGGCCGGGTCGGGCACATCGAGGACGTGATCAACCGCGGTGACGTCCTCGACGTCGTCGTGCAGGAGGTCGACAAGGAGCGGGGCCGCATCGGCCTCAAGCTGGTCGCCAAGCACGAGAACGGCGCGATGGTCTCGCCGGAGGAGCTGATCGAGCGGGCGAAGAACGCGCCGGAGAGGCCGCGCGAGGAGCGCCCGCCGCGCCGCGAGGGCGAGCGCCGAGGCGGTCGCGGCCGCGACCGCGGCGGCCGGCGCGACCGGGACTAGGACCGGACACGAGGGCGGCGAAAGCCGCCCTCGTCGTCTCTCCCACTACGATCCGACCATGCAGAACTACCTCCTCTCGGAGCTCGATTCCGGGCAGCGCGTCGTCACGGAGCAGCTGACGCACGTCCGGTCGGTCGCCCTGGGCTTCTGGATCGGGGCCGGCTCACGGGACGAGCGCGACGAGCGCGCCGGGGTCTCGCACTTCATCGAGCACCTGCTCTTCAAGGGCACCGAGCGCTACACGGCGCAGGAGATCGCCGAGGTCTTCGATGCGATGGGCGGGGAGCTGAACGCCGCGACCTCCCGCGAGCACACCGTCGTCTACGCGCGGGTCGCCGACCACCACCTCGACGAGGCGATCGACGTGATGAGCGACATGGTCTACACGCCGCTCTTCACCGAGGTCGACTCCGAGCGCGAGGTCGTGCTCGAGGAGATCGCCATGTACGAGGACCAGCCGCAGGAGCTCGTTCACGACCTGATCGCCGAGGCCGTCTTCGGACAGCATCCGCTCGGCCGGCCCGTGATCGGCACGGCGGAGGTGATCTCGACGGTCTCGCGCCGGGCGATCACGGCGTACCACCGGGCGATGTACGTCCCCGGCAACGTGGTCGTCGCGGCGGCCGGGCACCTCGACCACGACGAGCTCCTGACGCTCCTGGAGCGTGCGGAGCGGAAGGTCGCGGAGAGCCCGGCCCGGGGCAGGCGCGTCCGCACGCCGCTCGTGAAGCCGCCTCCGCCCGACCTCCGCTTCATGCGCAAGGACACCGAGCAGTACCACCTGTGCCTCGGCGCCCCCGGCATCGCGCGGTCGGACCGGCGGCGCTTCGCCGCCTCGCTGCTCGACGCGATCCTCGGCGGCTCGGCCTCCTCGCGCCTCTTCCAGGAGATCCGCGAGAAGCGGGGGATGGCGTATGCCGTCTACACCTTCGCCTCGCAGTACACGGACACCGGCCAGATCGGCCTGTACGTCGGCACCCGGGAGGAGAACCTCGGCCCGTGCCTCGAGATCGCGGCGGAGCAGATTGCCGACGTCGCCGCGGGAAACCTGCGGCCGAACGAGCTCGAGCGCGCGAAGGAGAACCTGAAGGGCCGGATCCTGCTCTCGATGGAGGCGACCTCCAGCCGGATGAGCCGGCTGGGGAAGTCGCTGATCACCGACACCGAGATGCTCTCCCTCGACCGGATCGTCGCCGAGATCGACGCGGTCGAGCCCGAGAGCCTGGCGGAGCTCGCCGGGGTGCTGCTCACGCCCGAGCGGCTGTCCGCCGCGGCGATCGGGCCGGACGAGGATCGCTTCCTCGCCGCCGTCGAGCGCATCAACCCGGCGCTCGCGGCCGCAGCGGCGTGAAGGTCGCCCTCCAGGGGCGCAGCGGGAAGGTCGGCTCGGTGCTGGGGCCGGCGCTCGAGGCGGCGGGCCACGAGCTCGTGGAGCTCGACGACGCCGACGTGATGGTCGACTTCACGGCGCCCGAGGCCGTCGAGGCAAACGTCAGAGCCGCGATCGAGCGGGGGATCCCCGCCCTGGTCGGGACGACGGGGTGGACGCCGGAGGCGGTCGACGAGGCCGCACGCGCGAAGGGGATCGCCGTCCTCTACGCGCCGAACTTCGCGCTCGGCGCCGTCCTGATGATGCGGTTCGCGGAGCAGGCGGCCCGCTACCTGCCGCGCGCGGAGATCGTCGAGCTCCACGGCGAGGCGAAGAAGGATGCGCCGTCCGGCACCGCGAGGCTGACGGCCGAGCGCATCGGCGGCGCGGAGATCCATTCCGTGCGGCTCCCGGGGCTCGTCGCCCACCAGGAGGTGCTCTTCGGCGGTGACGGCCAGCTGCTCACGATCCGCCACGACGCGTTCAACCGGGAGGCGTACGTCCCGGGCGTGCTTCTCGCGCTGGAACGCGTCGCAGAGCTCCCTCCGGGGGTTACGGTGGGTCTCGAGACCCTCCTTGACTGAGCTCGCCAGGGGAAAGCAGCGCTGCTACCTCGTCTACGCGGTCGCGCCTGACGGCGTGACGGCGCGGCAGGCGAACGAGCTGCTGAACGAGTACGTCGAGGATCGCCGCCGCGGCTTCGTCGTCTTCCACGACCACTTCACGGGCAAGCCGCACGGCGGCATCGCGGTGTTCGACGTCCGGAACCAGGAGGCGTTCGAGCTGCTGGACGACCCCGGCCCGCTGGAGGGCTGGGACCTCCGCAGGCACGCGTTCACGTTCTCGCTCGCCGCCACCGGGTTCGCGGCGCAGACGGCGCTGACGGCCGAGGCCTACGGCGGCAAGACGCTCGACGAGCTGCGCGCGGAGGAGCCGGAGGACGAGCGCTTCTGGTGGCGGCGCCGTGCTTGAGCTCTCGGTGGTGGAGGGCGACATCACCGCGCTCGAGGTCGACGCGATCGCGAATGCCGCGAACAACGCGCTCTGGATGGGCTCGGGGGTCGCCGGCGCGATCAAGCGGGCCGGAGGAGAGGAGATCGAGCGCGAGGCCGTGGCGAAGGGCCCGATCGAGGTCGGGGACGCGGTGGCGACCGGCGCCGGGCGGCTCGCGGCGAAGTGGGTGATCCACGGTGCGGTGATGGGCCAGGACCTGCGCACCGGCGCCGACCTCGTCCGCCGGACGACCGAGAGCTGCCTCCGCGTCGCGGACGAGCTCGGCGCCGAGTCGCTCGCGCTGCCGGCGTTCGGCACCGGCGTCGGCGGGTTCCCGCTCGAGGAGTGCGCGGAGATCATGGTCGGTGCTGCGCGTGCGCACGAGCCGGCGTCCCTCGAACGCGTCGTCTTCGCGGTCTTCGGCGAACAGGCCGCCCGCGCTTTCCGCAGGGCGCTGTGACGGCGGAGCTCGACGACCGCGTCCGGCTCGCGCTGTACGAGCGCTTCGTCGCCGACGGCGGGCCGCCGGGCGCCGCCGACGTCGCCGAGACGCTCTCGATCCCGCCGGAGGAGGCCAGGGCCGCGTTCGGGCGGCTGGCGGAGAGCCGCGTCGTCGTCCTCATGCCGGGCACCTCGGAGGTCTGGATGGCGCCGCCGCTCTCCGCCGTTCCGACCGGCTTCCGGGTGGAGACGCCGCGCGGCGCGTTCTGGGGCAACTGCATCTGGGACGGGCTCGGCACGATCGCGATGCTGGGCGGCGAGGGCACCGTGGAGACCCGCTGTCCGGACTGCGACGAGCCGCTGTCGCTTCGCGTCGAGGCCGGCGAGCTCGCAGAGGGCGACGGGGTCGCGCACTTCGCAGTCCCCGCGCAGCGCTGGTGGGACAACATCGGCTTCACCTGAGCGACGATGCTGGCCTTCCGGTCGGAAGCGCACGTCGAGCACTGGTGTGAGCGCACGGGCATCGAGCGAGGCGCGGCCTTCCCGCTCGAGACGGCCTGGCGGCTCGCCGAGGCCTGGTACCGAGACCGGCTCAGCCCCGAGTGGCGGCGCCGCACGCCCGACGAGGCGGAGGCCGTCTTCGCCGATCTCGGTCTCCGTGGGGACTTTTGGCGCCTGCAGCGTGAAGAACACGCAGGTGACCGGTGACATCCAGTACGACCACAACCGCAGGGCTCTCGTCGCGGCCGGCAATCGCGTGAAGGGAGCATCCAGGTCGTCCGGAACCGCGGCGGCGCGACGATCTCGCGCAACGTCGTCAACGGCAACCTCGACTGCAAGGAGAACCGGCCGAGCCGACGGGCGGCGGCAACCGGGTCGGCGGCAGCAAGACCGACCAGTGCTCGCGCCTCTAGCGGCGGCGGACGAGATCGAGGAGGACCGAGCCGAGCACCCGGTAAGATCGCCGGGTGCTCGGCGAAGTGCTGACCGCCAGCGTCACCCCGTTCGACGCGGAAGGTGCGGTCAACCTCCCGAAGTTCCGAGAGCTCGCCACGTTCCTCGCCGACAACGGCTCCGACGGGCTCGTGGTCACCGGGACGACCGGCGAGTCTCCGACGCTGACCGACGACGAGCGCTTCGCGCTCTACTCGGCCGCGTTGGAGACGGTCGGCCACCGGGTGACGGTGATCGCCGGCACCGGCACGTACGACACCCGCCACTCCGTCCACCTGACCGCGAAGGCGCACGAGCTCGGCGTCGACGGCTTCCTGGTCGTCACGCCCTACTACAACAAGCCGCCGCCGCGCGGGATCGTCAAGCACGTGCAGGCGATCGCGTCCGTCACGGACAAGCCCATCGTCTACTACAACATCCCGGGCCGAGTCGTGAACCTCGTCTCGGTGGAGACGCTGGCCGAGCTGGCCCAGATTCCCAACGTCGTGGCCGTGAAGCAGGCCTGGGACGACCTGGACGACGCCCGGCGGATCGTGGAGGAGACGGGTCTTGCTCTGTACGCGGGCGACGACAACCTTGTCCTCCCGTTCCTCGAGCTCGGCGGTACGGGCGGCGTGTGCGTCCACACACACGTCGTCGGCCCGCAGGTGAAGGCGCAGGTCCGGGCGTTCAAGTCCGGCGACGAGGCCCGCGCGCGGGAGATCGACCGGGAGCTCGAGCCGGTCTACGAGATCCTGAAGCTGACCGTCGGCCCGATCGGGATCAAGGCGGCGCTCAACCTCCTCGGCCACGAGGTCGGCGGCCTCCGACTGCCCCTCGTGGAGGCGACGGAGGCCGAGAAGGAAACGATTCGCTCCTGCCTGGAGCGCCTGGGGGCGCTCCAGCCGGTCTCCGCCTAGGCGACGTCGCGCACGGCGACGGGTTCGCGCCGCGCCGCGGCGAGGGCGAGCCCCAGACGGTCGAGTGACGCCCTCGCGGCGGCCACGACGTGGGGCGGGGGGTGGCCCGGGCCGCCGACGACGAGGAAACCGACGAGCGCGCTGTTCTCGCGCCGGAGCGGCAGTGCGAGCGACGATCCGGTGCGGCCGAGCTGGCTTCCGTCGTCGGCGATCAGCTCCCGGCCCGACTCGGCCTCGCGGAGCAACCAGCTCGTGAGCTCCGCGTCCGGCACGCCGCTCTCGCCGCGCTGCAGCTCGGTCGAGCCGCCCGTGCCGTCCTCCGCCCAGGCCACGAGCACGGCGTATTCGAGCGGCCAGCCAGTCTCGAACGCGTCCGCGACACGCCCGAACATCGCGCCGCGGTCGCCGGCGGACACGGCCTCTGCGAGCGTCGTCGCGAGGTGGTGCGAGCGCGCGCGGCTCGCGAGCCAGTGCAGCCCGCCCAGGACCGACACGACCGCGCCGGCCACGGCCAGCTCGGCCAGGCCGATGCCCAGACCGACGAGCCCGAGCGTCGCTCCGGCGGCGACGACGAGCTCGGGCCGCCGGTGCAGCTCGCCGGGGCCCGAGCTGATCGGTGTGGGGACGGAGGAGTCGCGGATCGCCGCGAGTTCGGCCTCCGTGAGGACGCTCTCCGGCGGGAGGCCGCGCTGGACGGCCACGAACGCCTTCGCGATCGCCGGGTGGAACTGCGTCCCGGCGTGCTCCTCGATCTCGGCGAGCGCCTGCTCCCGGGTCAGCGGGCGGCGGAACGGCCGCGGCGAGGTCATCGCATCGAAGCTGTCGGCGACGATCAGGAAGTGAGCGGCGAGCGGGATGTCCCCGCCGCGGGCCCCGTAGTAGCCGGAGCCGTCGAGCCGCTCGCGGTGGTACTCGACCGCCTTCGCCTGCTGGGCGGCGAAGCGGAACCGCTGGAGCAGTCGCGCGGAGAGCCTCGGCGCCCGCCGGACGGCGGCCCACTCCTCGTCGTTCAGGCGGCCCGGCTTGCCGAGCACGGACGCGTCCACGGCCACCTTGCCGAGGTCGTGCAGCCGTCCGGCCCACCAGAGTCGCCGCACGTCCCTTCGGGGGAGGCCCAGAGCCTCCGCCAGCTCGCGCACGCTCTCGGCGACGCGGACCGAGTGGCCGAGCGTCGTGCGGTCGCGCTCGTCGACGATGTTCGCGAAGGTCTCGAGCGCGGCAGCCACCTCGCGCCGGAGCGCGATCAGGCGCCAGTGGAGACGCTCGAGCAGGAGCAGGACCGGAACGAGGAGCGCCGCGTACCAGAGGTTGGACTCCGCCGCGACGGCGAGGGCGGCGCCGAGGGAGCCCTCCGCGGCGGCGGCGAGCACGTCGGTCTCGAGCGCGGTCGCACGGGCGGCGAGGCGGTGGACGAGCGTCTTGACGGTGGAGAAGGCCAACCCGAGGACGACAAGGCCGAGCAGGTCGTCCGGAAGCACCACCGAGCCGGTCTGCGAACCGGCCAGCACGTAGGCGTATCCGCCCGCGAGCCCTGCCGCACCGAGCGACAGCGCGCGGACGGCGCTCTCCCGCCAGGGGTCGCCGGCGAGCCGCCGGACGGCGAGGCTCCCGAGCCCGCCGGCGAGCAGCGCCGCCCACGGCCCGAGGACGAGGGCGGCCGCGGCCACGATCGGCGCCGTGGCGGAGAAGCGGTCGGGCGCGGCCTCACCGGCGCCCAGGTCGTCGTCCCGCCGATGCAGGAGCTCGGCGGCGATCACCGCGGCCGCGACCAGCGCGAGAGAGCCGAGCGACACCTCGGGCAGCACGGACATATCGGACTGGATCGGCGCCCGCCGCGCATCCCTTGAACGGGGGAGCGGCCGAAGCCACACGAAGTAGAGTGCGTCCGTGGCAGAGGAGACCCTTCGCATCATCCCGCTCGGCGGGCTCGGCGAGGTCGGCAAGAACCTGATGGTGTACGAGTCCGGCGACGAGATCGTCGTCGTCGACGCCGGCCTCGCGTTCCCGCGGGACGAGCACCTCGGCGTCGACCTGATCCTCCCCGACTTCGGCTACCTCATCGACCGCAAGGACCGCGTCCGCGCCGTCATCCTCACGCACTCGCACGAGGACCACGTCGGCGCCCTCCCGTACCTCCTCCGGGAGGTGCCGGTGCCGGAGGTCTGGGGCACGAAGCTCACCCTCGGGCTGGCCCAGTCACGCCTGGACGAGCACGGGCTGCTGAACGCGGTCGAGCTGAAGGAGGCCCGGCCGGAGGAGCCTCCCGTCCGGATCGGCCCCTTCACCGTCGGCTTCGTCCGGGTGGCGCACTCGGTGCCCGACGCGGTCGCGATCGTGCTCGACACGCCCGCGGGCCGGTGCCTGCACACCGGCGACTGGAAGCTCGACCACACCCCCGTGGACGGCCTGCGCACGGACGTGGGCCGGCTCGCGGTGCTCGGAAGCGAGGGCATCGACCTGCTCCTCGGGGACTCGACGAACGCCGAGCGTCCGGGCGTCACGGGCTCCGAGCGGCTCGTCGGGGAGGCGTTCCAGCAGATCATCCCGCAGCTCCAGGGGCGCGTCCTGATCGCATGCTTCGCGTCCAACGTCCACCGGATGCAGCAGGCGATGGACGTCGCCGTCCGGGTCGGCCGCAAGGTCGCGGTCGTCGGCCGCTCGATGCGCAAGAACATGAACATCTCGCGGAACCTCGGCTACGTCGACGTGCCCGAGGAGTCGCTCATCCGGCCGAACGAGCTCGAGAACTACGAGCCGCACGAGGTCCTGATCCTCTGCACGGGGAGCCAGGGAGAGCCGATGTCCGCGCTCACGCGGATCGCCTACAGCGACCACCCGGCCGTCGCAGTCGAGCGCGGGGACACGGTCATCCTGTCCGCGAAGCCCGTGCCCGGGAACGAGCTCCGCGTGCACGACACGATCAACCAGCTCGCGAAGATCGGCGCGGAGGTGCTCCACCAGGAGAACGCGCCTGTGCACGTCTCCGGCCACGGCCACGCCGAGGAGCTGCGGACGATGCTCGGGCTCGTCCGCCCCAAGGCCGTCATGCCGGTTCACGGCGAGTTCCGGATGCTCGCCGCCCACGGACGGCTCGCCCAGGAGAGCGGCGTCCCGGCGGACTCGATCGTGCTCGCGGAGAACGGCACCGTCGTCGAGCTGACGAAGCGCGGCGCTCGCATCGTCGAGCACATCGACTCCGGCGTGACCTTCGTCGACGGTCTCGGAGTCGGCGACGTCCGCGATGTCGCGCTGCGCGACCGGCGGACGCTGGCCGAAGACGGCGTCCTGATCCTCGTCGCCACCATCGCGGGCTCGAACGGCGCGCCGACGGCGGTCTCCGAGCTGATCGCGCGGGGTCTCACGGAGCCCGGCCCGCTGCTCGAGGAGACCCGCGACGAGGCCAACCGTGTCCTCCGCGAGCTGCTGGGCCAGAACATCCGGGAGATCAAGCTGCTCCAGGAGCACGTTCACGACGCAATCGGGCAGCTGATTTACGACAGAACGGGGAGGCGCCCCATGATTCTCCCCGTCATAGTGGAAGTGTGAACCTCGCACTTTTGACCGGCCCCGGCCGCCGCCGCCGGCCGCACCGGGCTCTTCGAGCCCGTGTTGGAAACACGTTGCTGTTCGGCCCGGCGCACCCGGCGACGACTCAGGAGACCGAGGAGTGAGCACACTTCGGATCGACCCGACGCCGGCCTGGGCCGAGGCGATCTTCGACCGCGCGGCCGAGGAGGCGACGGCGCGGCGCCTGATCGCCCAGCTGGCCGCCTGCGAAGTCGCCGCGCTCGCCTTCTGCCGGCTGCTCGAGCGGTGGGCGCGGGGTGAGGCCGAGCCGAGCACGCCCGGCAAGCGCCAGGCTGCGCTCCGGCGCGCCGCCGAACGAGCCGAGACGGCGCTCGCCGGCCTGGAGCGGCCGCTCGGCCGCTACCTCCTCGAGCTCGAGCCCGAGCAGGCGGAGGGTCGGTCGTGGTACGGCGAGCCCGGCGCCGCGGAGCTGATGGAGTGGGGGCCGGTGCTCGGGCGCGCGGGCGTCTGCGTCGCCTCGCACCGGGTCGCGCAGGTCTACTTGGAGCTCGCCGTGCTGGTCCGGGCGCTCGAGGGACTGACGACGACCGTCCGGATGGACGCCCCGCCGGACCGCTCGTCGCTCTGGGCGGGCCTCTTCGACCTCCGCGAGAACCTTCTCGGCGGCACGTTGGAAGACCTCAGAGCGCTCGCTGCCTGAGCTACCCGCGCTCAACGTCGTCGGCTCGGTCAACCTCGACCTGGTGGCGAGAGTCGAGCGGCTCCCGAGGCCGGGGGAGACCGTCACGGACGCCGAGCTCACACGCGTGCCGGGCGGTAAGGGCGCGAACCAGGCCGTCGCCGCCGCCCGGCTCGGCGCCGACGTCTCCTTCTTCGGCTGCGTCGGCGAGGACGAGCTCGCCGAGCAGGCGCTGCGCGACCTGCGGGAGGCGGGCGTCGAGCTCCATCTCGGACGCAGGGGTCAGACGGGCATCGCGCTCGTCCTCGTCGAGGCGAGCGGCGAGAATCAGATCGTCGTGGTGCCGGGAGCGAACGCGGAGGTGGAGCCGGCGGAGCCGGGCGGGAACGTGCTCTGCCAGCTGGAGATCCCGACCGAGGTGATCGCGACCGCCGCGCGGTCCGCGGAGTTCTTCTGTCTGAACGCCGCGCCGGCGAGGCCTGTGCCGGCGGAGCTCGTCGACAGCGCCGACCTCGTGGTCGTGAACCGCTACGAGCTCGAGGCACTCCCCACGCAGCCCCGGCTCGCCGCCCTCACGCTCGGAGCAGATGGCGCCGTGCTGCTCGAGAACGGTAACGAGGTGGCGCGCGCGGCACCGCCGCCCGTCGAGCCGGTGGACGGAACCGCCGCGGGCGACGCCTTTACCGCCTGCCTGGTCGTCTCGCACCTCGAGGGACGCGGCTGGGAAGAGGCACTGCGGCGTGCCTGTGCGGCGGGCGCGATCGCCGCCTCCCGTTTCGGCGCGCAGCCCTCGCTGCCGACGGCCGCAGAGATCGACGAGGCCTTGTAACACAGTGTTACTTGGGCGGAAAACCGCGTGAGCTCCAGGCGGATCATGGCTTGTAACACTGTGTTACTTGTCCGGGAGCAACGGTGAGCGCCGCCCCGATCCTGCTCGACTGCGACCCCGGACACGACGACGCGATCGCGATCCTGCTCACGCTCGCCAGCCCCGAGGTCGAGCTCCTGGGCATCACCACGGTCGCCGGCAACCAGACACTCGAGAAGACGACGGCGAACGCCATCCGGATCCTCGAGTTCGCCGGACGGACGGACGTCCCCGTCGCCGCCGGCGCGAACCGGCCGCTCCTCCGCGAGCCCTACGTCGCGAAGTACGTGCACGGTGACACAGGCCTCGACGGCCCCGACCTGCCGCCGGCCCAAGGGTCGCCGCTCGACGAGCATGCGGTCGATTTCCTCGGACGCCACGCCGCGGGCGCGACCGTCGTCGCCGTCGGGCCGCTGACGAACGTGGCGCTGATGCTCGCCCGCTCTCCGGAGGTGCGGCCGGACCGGGTCGTCCTCATGGGCGGCTCGATCGGGGTGGGCAACGTGACGCCGGCGGCGGAGTTCAACGTCTGGGCCGACCCCGAGGCGGCTGCGCGCGTCTTCGCGAGCGGGCTCGATGTGACGATGATCGGCCTCGACGTCACGCATCAAGCGCTCATGACGCAGGCGGACGCCGGCCGCCTGCGCGAGACCGGCCGCACCGGCACGCTCGTCGCGGAGCTCTGGGAGTTCTACAACCGCTTCCACCAGCAGACCTACGGGTTCGACGGCTCGCCGATCCACGACGCGCTCGCGCTCGCGCACGTCTTCCGGCCGGATCTCGTCGAGACCGCCCACCGCCATGTGGCCGTGGACTGCGACTCGGAGCTCTGCCGCGGCCGCACGGTCGTCGATCTCTGGCGAAGGACGGAGCACGAGCCGAACGCCCACGTGGGCGTGGAGGCCGACGGCCGCGCCTTCATCGAGCTCCTGCTCGAGCGCCTGCCGACGCTCGATGAGAGGCGTACTCTCTGAGCATGCGCCTCCTGAGACGGCTCGCGTCCTTCCTCCGCCGCCGGGCGCCGAGCGGCGACGCGCTCGAGCGGGCCGCCGACAGGGAACGGCGGCTCGACCTCGAGCTCTCGACCCGCGGCCAGCGGATCCCGCGGTCGGACAACTTCGGCGACAGGTAGGGGACACACGCCGCGCGTCGAAGCAGGCGCGCATGGCGAAACGCCGGAAGAAGCGCACTCTGAAGCCGCGCGTGCCCGCGCGCGTCAAGCGCCGCAAGAAGGCCGCCAAGGAGCGCAGCCACCATCATCCCGAGCTGATCGGCCTCGGCCTCGCCGCGATCGGCCTCTTCCTCTCCACGCTCGTCTATCTCGGGTGGGAGGGAGGGACGGCGGGCGGCGCGATCGTCGACGGCCTCTGGGCGGTCGTGGGCGACGCCGGCTACCTGCTGCCGGCGGCGCTCGTCGTCGTCGGCTCGCTCATGCTCGGCCGGAGCAGGCTCGCCAGCGTCCATCCGTTCCGCTGGGGGCTGGCCTCCACGGCGCTCGGACTCTTCCTCCTGCTCGCCGACTCCGGCGGCTACATCGGTACCGGGCTCGACGAGGTGGTCGGGACGCTGGTCGGCCGCACGGGCGCCGTGATCGCCGGCGCCGCCTTCACGCTCGCCGGCGTGCTGCTCCTCTCCGGCGCCTCGGTCGGGGCGCTCGTCCAGCGCTCCGGGGGCGCCGTCAGGCGCGCGCACACCGCCGCCAGGCGGCGCGTCGAGCGCCGCTCGGTGCTCGAGGACCAGCCCCTGACACCCGCGATCCCGCTCAGGCCGCGCGAGACCCATCCACCCGTGGACGGCGTCTCGGAGTTCCCCGACGTCGTGGGCCAGGCGGAGCCGCCGCGGCTCGTCGGCCTCTCGGACGACGAGCCGACGGAGGAGAGCGAGCAGCAGGTGCTGTTCGAGCCGAGCCCCGCGAAGACCGACTACGTGCTGCCGGAGCCGTCGCTCCTCAAGCGCGCTCCGGCACGGCCGGCGGGCAAGAGCGACAACGGCAAGGTCGCCGAGTCCCTGCTCGGCGCCCTCGCCGATTTCGGCGTCGACGCGCGCGTGGTCGGCGAGATCACCGGCCCGCGGGTGACGCGCTACGAGCTCCAGCTCGCGGCGGGAACGAAGATGTCGAAGATCTCGGCGCTCAAGGACGACCTGTCGTACGCGCTCGCGACGACGGAGATCCGCATCCTCGCGCCGATTCCCGGCAAGCAGGCCGTGGGCGTCGAGGTCCCGAACATCTCGCCGAACCTGGTCACGCTCGGGGACGTCTTCGACACCCTGCCCGCGACCGCCAGCCCGCTCTCGGTCTGGCTGGGCAAGGACATCTCAGGCAACGCCGTCTGGACCGACCTCGCGCGGATGCCGCACCTGCTGATCGCCGGCACGACGGGCGCCGGCAAGTCAGGGTGCATCAACACGATCCTGACCTCGGTCCTGCTCCGTGCGACCCCGGACGAAGCCCGCCTGATCCTGATCGACCCGAAGCGGATCGAGCTCTCGCTCTACGAGTCGATCCCGCACCT
>DASSSO010000194.1:0-2484 GCA_035776735.1 Gaiellaceae bacterium
ACCTTCGAGCAGAGCCGGGGGCCGGAGGCCTTCGCGTGGATCGGCCTCCACGAGCCCTCTCGCGACGAGTTCGACGCGGTCCGGCGCGAGTTCGGGCTCCACGAGCTCGCCGTCGAGGACGCGATCAAGGCGCACCAGCGCCCCAAGCTCGAGGTCTACGCCGACTCGCTCTTCCTCGTCCTCAAGACCGTGCAGTACTCCGAGGGTGGGATCGAGTTCGGCGAGATCCTCGTGTTCGTCGGCGACGGCTTCATCGTCACGGTCCGCCACGGGCAGACGCCGTTGCACGACGTGCGAGAGCGCATGGAGCGGCGCCCCGACCTGCTGCGCCACGGCCCTGCGGCGGCCCTCTATGCGATCGTCGACCGCGTCGTCGACGACTATCTCCCGGTGATCCAGGAGCTCGACTCCGACATCACCGAGGTCGAAACGGAGGTGTTCGACGAGGACCCCGACAACCCCGCGGAGCGGATCTACCGCCTCAGCCGGGCGGTCGTCCAGCTCCACCAGGCGGTCGTCCCGCTGGAGGTGCCGGTGGACGACCTCGCGCGCGGGATCCACCGCCAGATCCCGGAGGCGGTCCGTCCCTACTTCCGGGACGTCCACGACCACCTCCTCCGCGAGATGGGCCGCATCCACGAGTTCCGCGAGCTGCTCACGAACGTCCTCTCCGCCAACGTGACGCAGGCCAGCTACCGCCAGAACGAGGATGTCCGCAAGATCTCCGCCTGGGCCGCGATCATCGCCGTGCCGACGCTGATCGGAAGCGTCTACGGCATGAATTTCCGGCACATGCCGGAGCTCGGGTGGCGCGCCGGCTACCCGCTCGCGCTCGCGCTGATGGCGGGGATCTGCCTCGCGCTCTACTGGCGCTTCAGGCGCTCGGGCTGGCTCTGACGAACCCCATCCGCTCGTACATCGCCTCGAGCGTCGGGGCGGATTCCTCGCGCGCCTTCTCCGCCCCGCGGGCCAGCAGCCGCCGCAGCTCGGCGTCGTCCGAGCGCAGCTCCGTATAGCGCTGCTGGATCGGAACGACGAGCTCCACGACCGCCTCCGCCACGTCCGACTTGAACTGCCCGTAGCCGGACCCGTCGTAGCGGGATTCGATCGCCTCGGGCGTCTCGCCGGTCGCCACGGCCATGATGTCGATCAGGTTGGTGATCCCGGCCTTCTCGGGCGCACGCCGCACGTCGGTCCCCGAATCGGTGACGGCGCTCTTCACCTTCTTCCGCAAGGTGTCGGGCGGATCCAGCAGCTGGAGCGTGCCCTGCGGCGTGCCCAGGGTCGTGGACATCTTCCGCTCGGGCTCCTGCAGGTCCATGATCCGCGCGCCGATCTCCGGGTACTTGCCCTGCGGGAGCTTGAAGGTCTCGCCGTAGCGGGAGTTGAAGCGCTCGGCGATGTTCCGCGCCAGCTCGAGGTGCTGCCGCTGGTCGTCGCCGATCGGGACGAGGTCGGTCTGGTAGAGCAGGATGTCGCCGGCCATCAGAACCGGGTAGGTGAAGAGCCCGGCGGAGACGAACTCGTGCTGGTCGGCCTTCTCCTTGAACTGGTGCATGCGCCGCAGCTCGCCGAAGCTCGCGACGGAGCCGAGCATCCAGGCCGCCTCCGCGTGGGCGGTCACCTGGCTCTGGACGAAGACGGTCGACCGCTCGGGGTCGATCCCGGTCGCGAAGAGCATCGCGGCGAGGTCGAGCGTGCGCTCCCGCAGGTCGTCGGGCTCGTACTCGACGGTGATCGAGTGCAGGTCGACGATGCAGAAGAAGGCGTCGCCGAGCTCCTGCGTCGCCGCGTACTGGCGGAAGCCGCCGCTGTAGTTGCCGAAGTGCTTCGAGCCGGTCGGCTGGATGCCGGAGAAGATCCTCATCACTGCGATTGTGCCAGTGTGTCTGCTCGCTCCCCGATGGCGGCGCGGAGGGACGAGACGTAGTCGTGGAGCGCGGCCGGGCCCTGCTCGGCCACCTCGACCGCCCGCGAGCCGACGACGACCCCGTCGGCGAGCTCGGCCGCCTGCGCGGCCTGTTCCGGGGTCGAGATGCCGAAGCCGGCGTAGAGCGGCAGCTCGGTCAGCGCCCGCGCCCGGGCGGCGAGGCCCGCGAGGGCAGGGGAGAGGCGGTCGCGGGCGCCGGTCGTCCCCGTGAGGGTCACGACGTAGAGCCAGCCGTCGGTCTGCTCGGCGGCGAGCCGCAGGCGGTCGTCCGTCGAGGTGGGCGCCACGAGCTGGACGCGCCGGAGCTCCGGCATGCCCCCCGCCGGAAGGTCGGCGACGATCAGGCTGTCCGCGCCGGCGGCACGCTCGTCGGCGTCGTGCGCCTCGACGAGCGCGTCGAGCTCGAGCTCCCGAGCAGCCCGCATGAGCTCGTCCAGTGCCCGATCGTCCAGGTCCTTGAGGAGCAGGAGCACGACGTCCGCTCCCGCCGCTCGAAGCTCCCCCAGCTGCACGGTCGGCTCGAGCTTGGCCGCGTAGTCGTACGAGACGTAGCC
>DASSSO010000013.1:0-3611 GCA_035776735.1 Gaiellaceae bacterium
GCTTGCGGATCGCCCGGTAGCCGGGCAGTGTGCGGCCGGCCTGGCGCATGAACCAGACGGGCGTCCGCTCGACGGATTCCCGCCGCGCCGCTCGGACGAGCAGCGGTTCAGACCCGCGTGTAGTAGAAGGCACGGCGCGCCAGTGTAGGCACAACGCGATGGCTGACCTTCGACTTGGAATCGACGTCTCGCCGCTCGAGCTGACCGAGGCGGGCACGGCCCGCTACCTCCGAAACCTGCTCGACCATCTCGACGGCGTCTCCGTCGAGCGTTACTCCGTCCCGGGCGGGTCTCGGTCGGCCAAGGTGAGGCGCGACGTCCTCTGGTACCTCGGCACCCTGCCGCGGAAGGCGGCCCGCGACGGCATGGACGTCCTCCACTGCCCCGGCCACCGGGGCCCGCGGCGCTCCCGCGTCCCGCTCGTCGTCACCCTGCACGACCTCGCCGTCCTCCGCCATCCGAAGACGTTCAACCGCTGGACGCGGACCTACAGCCGCGTGCTGCTCCCGCGGATCGTCGAGGCGGCCACGCGCGTGATCGCCGTCTCGTCGTTCACGGCCGGCGAGGCTGTCGAGCTCCTCGGCGTGGACGAGGCCAAGATCCGGGTCGTGCCTCACGGCGTCAAGCCGCCCTTCGAGCCCGAGGGCCAGGTCTCGACCGGGGCGTACGCGCTCGCCGTCGGCACGGTCGAGCCGCGCAAGAACCTGCCGCGGGCGGTGGAGGCGGCGCGGCGGGCCGGGATCGAGCTCCGCGTGGTCGGACCGGAGGGCTGGGGAGACGTCGGCGTCCAGTCGCTCGGCTTCGTGAGCGACGAGGTGCTGGCGGCGCTCTACCGCGGCGCGGAATGCCTCGTCTATCCGTCGCTGTACGAGGGGTTCGGCCTGCCGGTGCTGGAGGCGATGGCGTGCGGGACCCCGGTCGTGACGGGCAACTTCGGGGCGACGGCCGAGCTCGGCCGCGACGCCGCCGTGCTCGTCGACCCCTACGACGTGAACGCGATCGCCGCCGGGATCCAGGAGGCGCGGCGCCGGCGGGACGAGCTGCGGGCGGCCGGGCTGGAGCGCGCGCGACGGTACACCTGGGAGGAGACGGCGCGCCTGACGCTCGAGATCTACCGGGAGGCCGCCGCGTGATCGACGTCCTGCTCGACGCCGACGTCCTCGGGCGCCAGCGCACGGGCGACGAGACCTACGTCCGCAACCTGCTCCAAGCGCTGCCGGACGCTGCACCCGACCTTCGGTTCGCGGCGGTCACCCGCAGGCCGGACCTCGTGCCCGACGGGGTCGAGCCGGTCGAGCTGGCGGCCGGGTCGCAGGAGTGGCGGATGGCTTGGAGCCTCCCGCGGCTGCTCAGGCGCCTGCGTCCGCGGATCGCCCATTTCCAGCACGCGCTGCCGCTTTTCGCGCGGGTGCAGTCGGTGCTGACCGTCCACGACCTCTCCTTCGAGCGCGAGCCGGGCCTGATGCCGCGCAAGGACCGGCTCGTGTTCCGCACGGTGGTTCCGCGGTCGGCGAGGCGGGCCGACCGCGTCATCGCCGTCTCGGAGCGGACGCGCGAGGATCTCGCCGACCTGTACGGAATCCCCGAGGCGGCCGTCGAGGTGATTCCGCACGGCGTCGACCCGATCTTCACGCCGGGCGAGGGCCGTCACGCCGGCTACCTGCTGGTCGTCGGGTCCGTGGAGCGCCGAAAGGACCCGCGCGCCGCGGTCGAGGCGGCGAACGACCTCGACCTGCCGGTCGTGATCGTCGGCCCGGAGCGGGAGCCGGCGCTGGCGCGGGAGCTGCGGAGCCTGGGCGCCGACGTCCGCGGCTACGTCGACCACGAGGAGCTGCCGGGGCTCTACCGCGAGGCCGCAGCGCTCGTCGTCCCGTCCCGGTACGAGGGGTTCGGCCTGCCGGTGCTCGAGGCGATGGCGAGCGGGACCCCCGTCGTCGCCGCGCCGGACACCGCGCTCGTTGAGGTCGCCGGCGACGCCGCGGTCTTCGCCGACCAGGCCGACCTCGCGGGCGCGATCCTCCACGCGCTCGACCGGCGGGAAGAGCTGCGTGGCGCGGGGCTCGTGCGCGCGGCGCGGTTCAGCTGGGCCGAGGCCGCGCGGCGCACCGCAGAGGTCTACCGGAGCCTGCTGTGAGCATCGCCGGCGTCGTCGTCGTCCACGAGCCGGTGCAGGAGCTCGGGCGCTGCCTCCAGGCCCTCCGCCCGCAGGTGGACGAGCTCGTCGTCGTCTCCAACCTCGGCGCCGAGCTGCCGGTGCCCGAGGGTGCGAGGCTGATCCGGAACGAGCGCCCCGCCGGGTTCGCGGCCAACGCGAACCGGGGGATAGCCGAAACGCGCGGCGATTTCGTCGTCGTCTGCAACCCGGACACGGAGGCAGATCCCGGCGCGATCGCGATCCTGATGGCCTTCGCCGAGTTCCACCCGCGCCTGGGCATCGCCGGGCCGGAGCTGCGCCACCCCGACGGCGCCCTCAACCCATCGCGCCGCCGGTTCCCGACCGTGTCGGGGACGATCGTGCGCCGGACGCCGCTCCGCCGCTGGCTGGGCGGGACGCAGCGGGCGCACTACGGGCTCGACGACCGACCGACGGGGCCGGTGCGCGCCGACTGGCTCCTCGGCGCCTTCCTCTTCCTGCGGCGCGAGATGCTGGACGAGCTGGGCGGATTCGACGAGGGCTACCGCCTCTACGGCGAGGACATCGACCTCGCCTACCGCGCCGCGATGGCTGGGTGGGAGCGCTGGTACGTGCCGGACGCGAAGGCGTTGCACGCGCACGCGGCGGTCACCGACCACCGCCTCCTGACGCGGCGGACGCTGTGGCACTGGCGGGGCATCGCGCGCTTCGTGCGCAAGCACCCGGAGCGGCTGAAGGCGCTCTGAGTACGATCCCGCCCGTGCATCGCCTGGAGACCCGCCTCGAGGGCCCGATCCTGCTCGAGCCGAGGGTCCACGGCGACAACCGCGGCTTCTTTCTCGAGACGTACCGGCGGGATCGCTACGCCGAGGAGGGCATTACCGAGGACTTCGTGCAGGACAACCACTCGCTCTCCAGGCAGGGAATCGTCCGCGGCATGCACTTCCAGCCGGGCCAGTCGAAGCTCGTCCGCTGCGCGCGCGGCACGGTCCTCGACGTCGTCGTCGACCTCCGGCGCGGATCGCCGACCTTCGGCGAGTGGGAGTCCGTGCAGCTGGACAGCGACCGGCACCTCCAGCTCTACGTGCCGGACGGGTTCGCGCACGGCTTCTGCGTCCTCAGCGAGGTCGCCGACCTCGTCTACAAGGTGTCGTCCTACTACGACCCGGCCGCGGAGTCGGGCTTCCGTTACGACGACCCGGAGGTCGGGATCGAGTGGCCGGCGGGCGACCTGATCCCCTCTGAGCGCGACGCGAACGCGCCGAGCCTCGCCGAGATCGCCGACTCGCTGCCGTTCAGCTACGGGGGCTGACGGCCTCGGCGAGCGACCAGTCGCCCTCGAGGAGGAAGAACCCCCGGGACCCGCCCTGCGGCAGCACGCTGAACTCGACGGCCTTCTCCACGCTGTGGTAGCGCAGGGCGCGAGCGTGGTCGATCAGCGCGAGGTTGAACTGAAAGCGACCTTCGACGAGCAGCA
>DASSSO010000022.1:0-2699 GCA_035776735.1 Gaiellaceae bacterium
ACCGAGCGCTCGATCCTCCGCACCGAGGGCGCGGGCAGCGCCGGCCATCCCGTCTCGGCTTCCGCGGCGCTCCGGTACGGCGCCCGGGGCCACGGCCTGATCGGCTTCGACGAGTACGGTCTCAACACCGTCGGCCCCGAGGAAATCTCGTCGTGGGTCGGGCGCTACTTCACGCGGGAGAACGCCGCGCTCTGGATGACGGGGCCGCCGCCGAAGGAGTTCACCCTCGAGCTGCCGTCCGGTGAGCCGATGCCGCCGCCGGAGGCGGAGGCACTCCCCGAGCTGCGGTTCCCGCTCGTCCATCCGGTCGGACCGGACGACATGACCGTCCTCTCCTTCGACGCGGAGCGGAGCCCGGCGTTGTGGATGGGCACGCTCGTGCTCCTCGACCGAGCCTGGCAGCAGATCCGCTACGACCGCGGCCTCGCGTACGACATCGGCGACCACGTCGAGGTGCTGACCGCGGACACCGTGCACAAGGTCGTCTGGGTCGAATCGCTCGCCGAGAATGTCGACGCCGTCCGCGGCGCGCTGCTGCAGCTCTTCGCAGACATTGCCGAGGGCGGCGCGACCCAGGGAGAGCTCGACGCCGAGCTCGAGCGGCTCCGCGACGACCTCGACGATCCGGCGCAGCTCCCCACATTCCTTCACTACACGGCCACCGAGCACCTGCTGGGGCAGGAGGTCTCGGAGGAGGACTACCTGCAGCGCCGACGCGAGGTGACCCCGGAGGCCGCGGCCGGGGCGATGCGGCCGGCGCTCGACCGCCTGCTGATCGCCGTGCCGACCGAGGAGCAGGCCCCGGAGGGCTACGAGCGGTATCCGCTCGAGTCCTCGGAGGTGGTCGAGGGACGCGTGCACCGGCCCGCCGCCCTCCCGATCACCAAGGCCGTCCGGCGCACCGGCCTGATCGTCGGCGGCGACGGGGTGTCGTTTCGGGGTGACGAGGTCTTCACGGTCCGCTTCGACGAGCTGGCAGCGGCGCTGCGGTGGCCGGACGGGAGCCGCTCGCTCTGGGGCGTCGACGGCACGCACATCTACATCGACCCGGAGCACTGGCGGAAGGGGCGCGAGGCGATCGCCGCGGTCGACGCCGCCGTCCCGGTCGAGCTCGTGGTGCGCATCGAGCCCGACGTCATCCTCCGCCAGGAGCACGTCGAGCGCGTGGCAAGCGAGAAGCTCAAGCGCCGCTGGGTCGTCGAGGACGAGCTGAAGGCGCTTCCGGACGAGCTCGAGGAGGGTGAGCAGGTGCTGACCCTCGCCGAGGCGAACCGCGGCCTTCGGGCAGGGCTGCTCGTGCTGACCGACCGGAGGCTGCTCTGGCTCTACAAGATGTTCGGCGAGCGCCGCCTCGACCTCCCCTACGCGGAGATCGAGTCCGTTTCCGGCGAGCGCGGGTTCCTCGAGGCGAAGGTGACCATCGAGGCGCAGGGCGAGAAGATCGAGTTCTCCGAGATCGCTCCGAAGGAGCGGCTGGCCGAGATCGAGGACCTCGTTCGCGTGCGGGCCGGCGGGGGCGGCTAGCCGAACGTCTCGGGCTCGCGCGTGACCGGATAGGTCGCGAAGTAGAGCTTCACCGGGACGCCCTGGTCGTCCCTGACGATGCGCAGCAGCTCGCCGCGCTCGTAGCCCTGCGCCACCCGGAAAAGGTCCTCGGCCTCCCGCTCGTAGACCGAGCGGCCGAGATCGAGGCGCGCCTCGGGGAACACCGACTCGAGCTTCCCGCCGCGGAACGAGAAGTCGACCGGATGGCCCTCGGTCCACCACCGGCCGAGGATGCCTTCGAGCTCGGGCGGCGGCGCCTCCCCGGGCCGCCATTCGTCCCGGACGGGGCGGAACGCGGCCGCGACCGCCCGTGAGAGCTCGATCCCGAGCGCGGAGATCGTCACGCCGGCGCCGTCGTTCGTGAGCACGGCGACGCCCGTCCGCTTCGACGGCAGCGCCGAGACGTGCGCGAGAAAGCCCGCGTGCGCGCCGTCGTGCCCCACGTAGACGTCGTCCCCGTCCCGGTAGAGGGCGAACCCGAGGCCGTACCCGAGCCGCCACCTCGTCAGGTCGACCATCGACTGGAACGTCGACATCTCCCGCACCGTCTCCGGGGAGAGGACGGCCGGGTCGGGATCGGCCACGAAGGCGGCCCAGCGGCAGAGGTCGGGCGCGGTGCTCCAGAGCTCGGCGGCCGGCGCGACCGCCCGCCCCTCGATCACGGGCTCACGGCGGGCGACCTCGCTGTACGGGTGGACGAGGTACCCGACGGCCGTGGGCTCGGCGGCCGTCCAGGTCGTCCTCGTCATGCCGGCAGGGCCGAGCACGTGCTCGTCGAGGTAGCCCTCCGCCGGCTCGCCGCTGACCCGGGCCACGACCTCACCGAGCAGCGCGTACGCGAGGTTCGAGTAGTGCCAGTACGCGCCCGGCGCCAGCGGCCTCTCCGCCTCGGCGAGCCGCGGCAGCAGCTCCTCGCGGGTCGGCATCTCGAGCGTCTCCCAGACGTTTCCGGGAACCTCGCGCTGCAGGCCGGAGAGGTGCGAGAGCAGCCCGCGGATCGTCAGGTCGTGCTCCGCGCCGGGGACGTGGAGGTCGAGCCGGTCGTCGAGTGAGAGCCGGCCCTCGTCGCGAAGGCGCATCACGCCGACGGCGGTGACGGTCTTCGTGATCGAGGCGATCCGGTACTGGTGGTCGGGCGTCGCCTCCTCTCCGCG
>DASSSO010000026.1:0-2006 GCA_035776735.1 Gaiellaceae bacterium
GCGCTGGCGCAGATCGTCAAGCTCGTCCAGGAGGCGCAGAACTCGAAGGCGCCCGCGCAACGGCTCGCCGACCGGGCCGCCTTCTGGCTCGTGCTCGTCGCCCTGATCGGCGGGCTCGCCACCTTCCTCGTCTGGTGGGGCGTGGTCGACCGCGAGGTGCTCGACGCGCTGCTCTTCGCGATCACGGTCGTCGTCATCACCTGCCCGGACGCGCTCGGGCTGGCGACGCCGACAGCGGTCATGGTCGGGACCGGGCTCGGCGCGCGGCGCGGAATCCTGTTCAAGAACGCGATCGCGATCGAGCAGTCCGCCTCCCTCGACACGGTCGTGCTCGACAAGACGGGCACCCTGACCCGCGGCGAGCCAGAGGTCGTCGAGATCACCGGCGACGGCCCCGACGAGGGCGAGCTCCTCCGTCTGGTCGCCGCCGTCGAACGAGAGAGCGAGCATCCACTCGCCGAGGCAATCGTCAAAGCCGCCGAGGAGCGACGCGTCGAGTGGCTGCGCGCCGAGCAGTTCGAGTCGGTGGCCGGCCACGGCGCTGTCGCGACCGTCGACGGCCGGCGCGTGCTCGTCGGCAACCGCCGCCTGCTCGAGCGCGAGCACGTGTCGCTTGACGGCCTCGCGCTGCGCGCCGACGAGATGGCGGGTGCCGGGCGCACCGTCGTCCACGTCGCCGTCGACGGCCGCCCGGCCGGCCTGATCGCGATCGCCGACGCGCCACGCGAAACTGCCTCCGAGGCGGTCGCCGCGCTGAAGGGCCTCGGCATCCGCCCGGTCATGCTCACCGGCGACAACCGCCAGACTGCCGAACGGATCGCGGCCCAGCTCGGGATCGAGGAGGTGCTGGCCGAGGTGCTACCCGCCGAAAAGGCGGCCAAGGTCAGGGAGCTCCAGCAAGAGGGCCGGAAGGTGGCGATGGTCGGGGACGGTGTCAACGACGCGCCCGCGCTCGCGCAGGCCGACGTCGGGATCGCGATCGGCGCCGGCACCGACGTCGCGATCGAGACCGCCGACATCGTGCTGATGCGCTCCGACCCACTCGACGTCGCGACCGCGATCACGATCGGCCGCGCCACAGTGCGGAAGATGCGCCAGAACCTCGCTTGGGCGATCGGCTACAACTCGCTCGCCCTCCCGATCGCCGCCGGCGTCTTCGAACCGTGGGGGCTCACGCTCCGACCGGAGATAGCGGCGATCTCGATGTCCGGATCCAGCGTCCTCGTCGCGGTCAACGCCCTCGCGCTCAAGCGTCTAAGGCTCCCTACATCTTCAAGCCGAGCGTCCAGCTGAGGCGTGCCGAGCGGCGAGGACCTGCCCGCGGTCGCCGAGGCCGTCGCCCGCGCCGCCAGGGCGGTGATCGGCGGCCTGCCCCCGGTGACGGACTTCCGCAGCGCGCCGGGAGTCGGCGTCCGGGGGACCGTGGACGGGCACACCGTCGCCGTCGGCCGGCGCGACGGGCTGCTGAACCCGATGGTCGCGGCAGCCGCGATGGCGTTCCCGAGCCTCCTCGTCGTCACGAACTCGCTGCGCCTGCGACGCTTGGAGAGCATCCGGAAAGGACGGCCATGAGCGAGCACGGATACGAGAAGGCCGCGTTGATCAAGCGGCTCCACCGGATCGAGAGGCAGGTCCGCGGGATCGAGCGGATGGTGGAGGAAGACCGCTACTGCACCGACGTCCTGACGCAGGTCGGGGCGGTCAAGACGGCGCTCGAGAGCCTTGCGTTCCAGCTGCTCACCGATCACGTCGACCACTGTGTCGCCGGCGCGCTGGAGTCCGGAGACGCCGACGCCGCGGGTGAGAAGAGCCGCGAGCTCCTGGCGGCCGTCCAGCGGTTCGCGAAGACCGCGTGAGCCACGGGCACGCCGAACACGGCGCGGCCGCGTCGCTGAACCGCATCGCGTTCTCCGCCACCGCCCACTGCCTGACCGGCTGCGCGATCGGGGAGGTGCTCGGGGTGGTGATCGGCACCGCCCTCGGCTGGTCGAACCTGCCGACGATCG
>DASSSO010000036.1:0-38201 GCA_035776735.1 Gaiellaceae bacterium
CGGATCGAACCGGCGGCCGATCTCGTCCCCGAGCCCGAGCCGGTCGAGCCCGCAGGCCGCGAGCACGACGGCGTCGAGCCCCCGCTCGCCCCGCTTCCTCAGCCGCGTGTCGATGTTGCCCCGAAGCGGCTCGATCCGGAGGTCGGGGTCGAGCGCGAGCAGCTGCGCCCGCCGCCGCACCGAGGCCGTCCCGACCCGCATGCCCGGACGCAGCGCGGTCGCCCCGCAGAGCGCATCGCGCGGGTCCTCCCGCTCGAGGTACGCCCCGACCGTGAGTCCGTCCGTGTCCGTCGAGGTCATGTCCTTCGCCGAGTGGACGGCGACGTCGATCCGTCCCTCGAGGAGCGCCTCCTCGAGCTCCTTGACGAAGACCCCGCGCGCGCCGATCTCGCCGAACGGCTTCGACCGGTCCCGGTCGCCGGCCGTCGTGACCGGCACGAGCGCGAACTCGAGGCCCGGCCGCCGCAGGCGGTCGACGGCGAGCTCGGCCTGCGTCAGCGCGAGGCGGCTACCCCTCGAGCCGACCCTGAGAAGCACCGCGGTCGTCCTCGTCGCCGAGCCCCGCCTCCTTGAGGCGCATGATCGGCTGATGGAGGAGCTTGTTCACGATCTGGTTGGTCAGCGACTCGACGGCGTGTCGCTCGCGCTCCGAGAGCCCGGCCAGACGGGGGCTCACCTTCGCGAGCTCGCGGCGCCGGATCGCCTCCGCCCGTTCCCGCAGCGACGCGATCGCCGGAACCGAATCGAGGGACGCGAGCCAGGCGCTGAAGCGCTCGCCCTCCCCGGCGACGATCGCCTCCGCCCGGATCGCCTCCTCTCGGCGGCCGGAGAGCGCCTCCTCGACGACGGACTGGAGATCGTCGATGTCGTAGAGGAAGCACCCGCCGAGCTCCTTGACCGCCGGGTCGACGTCGCGCGGCACGGCGAGGTCGACGAGGAGGAGGGGGCGGCCCTTGCGCGCCGGAAGGACGCGCTCCACCTGCTCGCGCGCGAGGACGAGGTCGCGCGCGGCGGTGGACGAGACGACGATGTCGGCCGCGGCGAGCTCCTGCTCCACTGCCCCGAGGGGAAGCGCCTCGCCGCCGAAGCGCTCCGCGAGCGAGGACGCGCGGTCGAGCGTCCGGTTCGCGACGAACGTGAGCTTCGCGCCGCGACCGACGAGGTTCCGCGCCGCCAGCTCTCCGACCTTGCCCGCGCCGATGACCACGATCCGCCGGCCCGCGAGATCGCCGAACACCTGTGCCGCGAGCGCCGCGGCGGCCGACGCCACCGAGGCCGGGCTCTCGCCGATCGCCGTCTCGGTGCGGACCCGCTTCCCCGCGTGCAGGGCTTGGCGGAAGAGCCGGTCGAGCAGCGGGCCGACCGCGCCGCGCTCGTACGCCGAGCGAACCTGGCCCTGGATCTCGCCCTCGCCGGGCACCAGGGAGTCGAGGCCGGCGGCGACGCGGAAGAGGTGGGTGGCCGCCGCTTCCTGCTCCAACCGGTAGAGGTACGGCTCGAGCTCGGAGCGCGGCACCCCGCCGAGATCGGCCAGCGCCTCGGTCGCCCGCTCACCGGCTGCGTCGGCGTCCGTCGCAGCGAGGTAGAGCTCGGTCCGGTTGCAGGTCGAGAGGCAGACCGCCTCGCCGCTCTCCCCGAGCCGTTGGGCGAGCGCCGCCTCTCCCTCGGCGTCGAGCGCGACCCGCTCGCGCACCTCGACGGGCGCGAGCCGGTGCGAGGTTCCGACGAGCAGCAGCCTCATGCGACGTGGGCGAACAGGAGCCCGAGTTGGAGGACGATCACGGCGCCGACGCCGCCGAGCGCGAGCACGGCGGCAAGCTCCCGGCGTCCCGCCTGCACGCGGAGGTAGAGGACGGATGCGCCGAGCACCCAGAGGACGACGGTCCCGGCGATGAGGACATCCAGCCCGCGGTCCGGGAGGCGCGCCAGGCCGGGGATGATCCCGGCGGTGAGCGCGGCCAGCGAAACCGCGACGGTCGTGACGGTTAGCCGGTCGAGCGCCACGAGCGAGGGGACGCGCTGGCGCAGCAGCCCCGCGGGATGGCTCTTCAGCACGCGTTCCTGCCAGAGCTCGAGCGCCGCGAGCCCGCCGGCGACCGTGAAGCCCGCGAAGGAGACGAGCACGAGGGCGATGTGGAGCACGAGGACGACGTCGGCCCAGGCGGCGCCGCCGGCCTCGTCCGTCCCGCCCGCGGCGTACGAGAGCGCGAGCAGCGCGGCGGCAAGCGGCATCACGCCGAGCCCGAGCAGACGGTACCGAGGGCTGCAGCCCCAGATCAGGTAGGCGCCGACGACGAGCCAGACGAAGAGGTTGAGCGAGCCCGCCCAGGTGCTCCAGGGAAAGCCGTCCGCGTCCGCCGCCTGGACGACGAGCAGGGCCGTCTGCGCGAGCCAGCCGATCCGCACGCCCCAGGTTGCGAGTCGCCCGAGCGAGCCGGGATTGCGGGCGTTCCCCGCGTACGCGACCGCCGCCTCGCCGTAGGCGAGGAGCGCCGGCCAGACCAGCAGCTCAGCCACGGCGGCCCTCCCGCTCCCGTGCGAGATCCGCGAGCGCGGCCAGCTCACGCTCCAGCCGCCCAACCTTGAGCGAGATGAGCACGACGTAGACGAGCACCGTCGCGAACACGACGAGATAGGCCGCCCAGAGGTACTTCTCCCCGGTGCTCACGCGAGCCGCTCCCGCAGCTCTCGAAGGCTCGCGTCCGCCCGCTTCCCCGACAGCTCCAGCAGATAGAGCGCGCCGGCGAGCGTCAGCATCCCGGCCAGGCAGACGCAGAAGGTGAGGAACATCGAGCCTTCCATGTCGGGCCCGTCCCGCTTGAAGACCACCGGGTGGATGAGCCCCTCGGCGAGCCGGATCGCCATGAAGCTGATCGGGATCAGCACGACGCCGAAGAGCGCGTACACGGCCGACGTCCGCGCGCGGCGCGGTCCCGGGTCCGTGGAGTAGCGGAGCATGAAGTAGGCGGAGTAGAAGAGGAACAGGATCAGGAACAGCGTCAGCTGGCGCTCGCTCCAGACCCACCACTGCCCCCAGGAGACCTTCGCCCAGATCGATCCGGTGACGAGCGTGAGGATGCCGAAGATCACGCCCATGTGCACGGCGGTGTAGCTCTCGAGGTCGAAGCGCTCGCCGCCCTTCCAGAGGAGCCGCAGCGCCTTCCAGGCTGCCCAGAAGAAGGCTGCGTACGACGTCAGCGCGACCGGGACGTGGACGTAGAAGATCTTCTGGCTGATGCCCTGGTCTGCGTCTTCGGGCGCCCAGAAGACCGCGAGCGAGAGGCCCGCGACCAGGAGTGCCGCCGCTGACAGCGAGAGGAGGGCGGCGCCGTTATTCCGTAACGACGTACTCAAAGCTTGCCCAGGAGAGGATCGCAAAGATCAGGTCGTAGAGGCCGAGGAAGGCCAGGTACCTGCCTGGATCGTCGCCGACCGTGGCCCCGACGCCGCCGACGACGAGGGGGATCGCCACCGGGAGGAAGAGGAGCGGAAGAAGGAGTTCCCGCGCGCGCGTCGCGGCCGTCATGGCGCCGAGGAGCGTGCCGACCGTCGCGATCCCGACGTTCGCGAGTGCGAGCCCGGCAACCAGCTCCCAGGTGACGTCCTCGTAGAAGAGCGCGAACGCCGGCAGCGCGACGGCCTCGGCGAAGAGCAGGAACGCGAGCACGCTGAGCGTCTTTCCGAGCCAGATCGCGCTGCGGTCGCACGGCGCGAGGATGAGGCCGTCCAGCGTCCCCTGGTCGCGCTCGCCGACGAACGAGCGGACGAGCGCCAGCAGGGCCGTGAAGAGCAGCGCGATCCAGAGCATCCCGCTCGCCGCCAGCCGAGAGCTTTCCGCAGGGAGGGCGAAGTGGAAGACGACGAGCGCCGCGACCACGAAGAGGAGCATCGCCGGGACCGTGTCCCGCGTGCGGAGCTCGACGAGCAGGTCCTTCCGCGCGAGCGCGGCCGCGTCGGCGATGTACCCGGTCATGCGAGTGCCAGACGCTCGGTGGCGTGGGCGGCGATCCGTTCCGGCTGGTGGCTGGCGACGACGAACGTGCGCCCGGCGCGATCGGCGAGCTCGGCCTGCAGGAGCTCCGCGCCCTCGGCGTCGAGCGCGCTGAACGGCTCGTCCATGAGCAGCAGCTCCGGGTCGTGCAGGAGCGTCCGGCAGAGCGCGAGCCGCTGCACCATCCCACGGGAGAAGGTCGACACCTGCTCGCCGCGCGCGTCCCAGAGGCCGTAGCGCTCGAGGAGCATGCCGGTTCGCTCCCGGCGCTCCGGGATGCGGTAGAGGCGGCCGTAGAGGTCGAGATTCTCGAGCGCGGTCAGCTCGCGGTAGAGCAGCGCCTCGTGGCCCAGGAATCCGACCCGCCCGCGGTCTGCGTGGATCTCGAGCGTGCCGGCCGTCGGCGCGAGCAGCCCGGCGAGCAGGCGCAGGAGCGTCGTCTTCCCGGAGCCGTTCGGCCCGGTGACGAGCAGGAAGCCTCCGCGCTCGACCTCGAGCTCGACGTTCGAGAGCACTGCGTGATCCCCGAAGCGCCGACCGAGCCCGCGCCCGCTGATGATGCGGCGCGAGCCCTCGCGGTCTCCGTGCGGCGCAGGTACCCCCAACCTCCTCCCCGAGGCGATCGTATCGGTGTCGGGCGCACTCATGGGTGACGGAACTGCGCCGAAAGTGCGCCGACGGCGGGGCCTGCCGGACCGCTCACGTCCAGAGCACGTCCGCGAGGACGAAGCCGCAGAAGACGACGCTGATCACGCCGTTGACCGTGAAGAACGCCGCGTCGAGACGGCGCAGATCGCCCGGGCGCACGATGCTGTGCTCGTACAGGAGCAGCACGGCGACCGCGGCAACTCCCGCCCAGTAGAAGCCTCCGACCTCGAGCGCGAGGCCGACGGCGGCGAGCAGCGCCACCGTCGCGAGATGGAGCGCACGCGCGCCGGCGAACACTCCCCGCTCGCCGAAGCGCGTGGCCCACGAGTGCAGCCCCTCTCGGCGGTCGAACTCGACGTCGAGCAGGGAGTAGAAGAGGTCGAACCCGGCCACCCAGCACGCCACGGCGCCGCCGAGCGCCCAGGCCTCCCACGGCAGCTCGCCGGTGAGCGCCACCCAGCCGCCGACCGGCGCCAGACCGTCCACCGCGCCGAGCCAGAGGTGCGAGAGCCAGGTCCACCGCTTGAGGTAGGGATAGACGATGAAGCCGGCCACCGGAATCGGCCACAGCCAGCGCACGATCGGGTCGAGCTGCCAGACCGCGGCGAGGAAGAGCGCGAGCGACGCCGCACAGAACGCGATCACCTGCCACGGAAGCAGTGCACCGCTCGGAAGCTCGCGTAGCGCCGTCCGCGGGTTCCGCGCGTCGATGCCGGCATCGATCAGCCGGTTCAGTCCCATCGCGAGCGAGCGCGCCCCCACCATCGCGAGCGTCACCCAGAGCAGGTCGGCGGCCGAGGGCACGTCGTCGATCGCCAGAAGCGATCCGACGTACGCGAACGGAAGCGCGAAGACCGTGTGCTCGACCTTGACGAGCGAGGCGAAGCGCCTCGGGTAGCCGGCGGCCGCCGAGCTCACGTCTGCCGGTGCCCGCCGCGCTCGCCGGCGATCAGTCGCACGGCATGCGGCAGCGCGTCGCGAACGACCGCGAACCCGTCCCGGCACCCTCCCGGCGATCCGGGAAAGTTGACGACGAGGGCTCCGCCGCGCACTCCCGAGATCCCGCGGGAGAGCATCCCGTGCGGTGTGCGTGCCACCGCATCGACGCGAATCGCCTCCGCGATCCCCGGGATCTGACGCTCGACCACCGACGCCGTCGCCTCGGGCGTGACGTCTCGCGGCGCGACGCCGGTGCCGCCCGTCGTCAGCACGAGGTCGAACTCGTCCGTCAGCTCCTCGATCGCCTCGGCAATCTCGCTGCGCTCGTCCGGAACGACCCGCCGGACGACCTCGTGCCCATCCTCCCTCAGCAGCTGCTCCAGCACCGCCCCGCTCTCGTCCGCGCGCTCCCCCTTCGCAACACCGTCCGAGACCGTCACCACAGCCGCCCTCAGAGCTCCTCCTTGGTCTTCTCGAGCAGACGCACGTCCCCGACGACCATGCCGTCGTCCACTGCCTTCGCCATGTCGTAGATCGTGAGTGCGGCCACCGCCGCCGCCACGAGCGCCTCCATCTCGACTCCCGTCTGTGCCGTTGTCTCGACCGTAGACGTGACGTCCGCCCCGTTCTCTACGATGGCAACGTGGACGTCGATCGAGGAGAGCGGCAACGGATGGCAGAGCGGGATCAGCTCGCTCGTGCGCTTCGCCGCCATGACGCCGGCCAGCTGTGCCGTCGTGAGGGCATCGCCCTTCGGAAGCTCGGCCAGCCGCGCCGCAGTCTCCGGCCTCATGTCGATGTGGGCCCGAGCGCTCGCGCGCCGCCGTGAGAGCGGCTTGGCCCCGACATCAACCATACGAATGCCTCCGCTGTCGTCGATGTGGGAGAACTCGCTCACCGGGGAGTGCGGGCCGGTGACACCGCCGAGTCGAGAGCCTCCAGCTGGCCTTCGACCCACTCGGCCACGTCGTGCTCGCGGATGTGCGACCGGATCGCCGCGACGCGAGTGGCACGCTCGGCGGGCGACATCTCGAGGGCGGCGTGGATCGCGTCCGCCTGGCCGGCGATGTCGAACGGGTTGATCGTGAGCGCCCACTCGTTCAGCTCCTCGTGTGCGCCGGCGTTCTCGGAGAGGATCAGGACGCCGTCGCGGCCGTTCACGAGCGGCGCCTCCTTCGCCACGAGGTTGAGCCCGTCGAAGATCGCGTTCACGAGCAAGACGTCGTACTGCTTGTACGCCGCGACCGAGCCGGCGAAGTCGTCCTCGATGCGGAGATCGATCGGCGTCCATCCCTCGCTCTGGAAACGGTCGTTCACGATCCTCGCGGTGCGCTGGATCGCACCCAGGTATTCCGCGTACTCCGGAATGTCCTGGCGGCTGGGATCGAGCAGCGCGAGCATCGCGACCCGCCCGTGGTACTCGGGGTGGTCGGCCAGGAATCGCTCGAACGCGCGGAAGCCGCGGACGACGTTCTTCGACGGATCGGTTCGATCGACCCGCAGGACGAGATACTCGGGCCGCGAGGCAAAGAGCTCGCCCTCCCGTGCGAGCACTTCATCGCTCGCCGCGAGCTCGTCGAACTCGGCCGGATCGACTGAGATCGGGTCGCTCAGCGCGACCACCCGCCTGCCGTCGTACTCCGCCGTGCCCTCGACGAAGTTCGCCTCGGCGCCGACGATGTCGACGCAGGAACGCAGGAAGTTCCGGCGCCAGCGGCCGGTGTGGAACCCGACGACGTCGTTCGCGAGCAGCCCGTCGTGGAGTGCGCGGCGAATCGACTCGGGAAGGACCCGCCAGTAGTCGGGCTCGGGCCACGGGATATGGATGAAGTGCGACAAGGCGGCATCGGGCACGCGCGTCCGGACGAAGCGCGGCGCAAGGTAGAGGTGGTAGTCGTGGAAGAACACCGGGGAGCCCGGCTCGGCCTCGAGCTCGGCGACCACGGCCTCGGCGAACCCGGCGTTGACGGAGACGTACCCCTCCTCCCAGGCGAGGTGCAGCCCACGGTCGATGTTCGGGGCCTGCGCCAAGTTCCAGAGGTAGTGCTGGAGAAACCAGAGCGTCGGGTTCGCAACCACGTTGTAGAACCAGTCGTACGCGGTCGCTTCGTGCTCGACGAGCCGTAGCCGGTACGGCGAGCCGTCGCGCGCGATCTCCTCCACGGCGCCACCGTCCGCCTCCTGGGCGACGAGGTGATCCTCGTCGGTCATCGCGCTCGCGATCCAGGTGACGTCGTGCAGCGCGACGAGGCTCCGCAGGGCCGTCACCAGCCCGCCCCCGCCACGCCGCGCAATGCGGGCGCCCTCCGCGCCGCGGCCGTACGTGACCGGCCCGCGATTCGTGACGACGATCAGCTTCCGCCGGTTGCCCATCGCCGGGACCCTACCCAAGCGGAAATTGGACGAGCTTCTGCCGGGATCAGGCGGCGCCGGCCGAAATCGTCACGAGCTCGGTGTCGCCCGTGTCGTTCCCGTCGAGCCGGTTGAAGAGCGCCAGCCAGTCGCGCAGCAGGCGCGGCGTCAGGAAGTGCTGGCGGACGTACTCCTTCCCGCGAACCCCTCGGCGCCGGGCCTCGTCGGGGCTCGCGAGGATCTCGAGGCACGCGGCCGCGCATTCCTCCACCGAATCGACGAGCCAGCCGGTCTCGCCGTTCTGGATCTGCGCGGGAATCCCGCCGACGCGGCCCGCGACTGTCGGCCGGGCCTTCCACAGCCCCTCGGTCACGGTGAGGCCGAACCCCTCGCGAATCGACTTCTGCAGGACGGCCGCGGAGTACACCTGGAAGGCGTTCACCTCGACGGAGCCGATGTTGTTGAGGTTCGAGAGGATGAAGATGTCCGGGTCGCCGGCCGCGTACTCGACGGTCTGGTTGTAGTAGTCCCAGCCCTCCGGGTCGTCGTGGGCCATCGAGCCCACAAGGCCGAGCTGAAGGCCTGGATGCGACTCGCGCACCCTACGGAAGGCGTCGATCACGCCCAGGGGGTCCTTCCACGGGTCGAAGCGGGACACCTGGGTCAGGAGCGGCCGCCCCACGTCGATCCCGAACTGGTCGACGATGTACGCGGCATCCTCCGCCGACAGCGCGATGTTCTTCGGCGTCAGGGGATCGATGGCGGGCGGCCAGATGAAGGCCTCGGGGATGTCACCGGACCGCGGGACGTACTGGGGCATGTGGAAGATGGCGGCGTCGTACTTCGCCATCGACGGCAGCAGGACGTTCAGGACGTCCTCGTTCGGCGTCGAGAGGTCGATGTGGCAGCGCCAGATCCACTGCGCGTTCGAATTGGGGAAATGCTCGATCATCGCGACCGGCTGCGGGTCATGGACGATGACGAAGTCGTACTCGGAGTCGTCGAACTCGGCGGCGTTCGCGGCGTTGTACTCCTGGAAGATCCGCTCCTCCTCGCCGGTCAGCCCCTGCGGGTTTCCCTGGAGCGCGTTGTGGATCTTCTTCGTGACGTTGAAGAAGTCGTCCTGGCCCTTGATGATCCGCCAGTCCGTCTCGAGACCGGCGCTCTTCATCAGCGGGACGAGCGTGTAGTTGATCTCCGCCACCCCGCCGCCGAACGCCGTCGCGGAGATGTGGCAGACGCGCTTGCCCTCGAGCGGCCCGGCCAGGCGCTGGATCCCCGCCATGAGACCGCGGCCGCTGATGGTCGCGTAGTCCGCGAGCGGTTTCGTTCCGACGTTGACGATCGGGAGCATCTGTACGCCGTGCGCGCCTGCCCGTCCTGCCGGGCTGGGTTCGTGCTGAGTGTCGGCCTATCCCTGGATGAACTTTACGAGCCGGAGCCGAGATCCCTGCCCGCTCTCCTTCGGGCCGAGCTCGAGCTCGTCCGCGAGCTCGCGGATGATCGCGATACCGAGGCCGCCCTCCGCCAGCGCCCGCTCGTCGTCCGGCGCACGCTCGGGAGCGGTGAAGCCCGCACCGTCGTCCAAGACTTCGACGACGAGGCGGTCGGGATGCAGCTCGTAGATCACCTCGACCGATCCCTCGCGGCCCCCACTGTAGGCGTGGCGCACGGAGTTCGAGCAGGCCTCGGTGACCGCGAGCTTGAGGTCGCCCAGCGTCTCGTCCGGCAACTCGCGGGACTGGGAGAGTCCACTGAGTGCGAGCCGGACGAGTGAGATGTACTCCGCCTTGGCGGGGATCGTCAGGCGGACGGTCGGCGTATCACCGTTGGTCGTCCCCGGAGAGCCGGAAGGATTCATGAATTCGGGAGGTTCTACCAGTTTCGCCGGAGCGGATTCCGCTCGGTTCCCCTATTCCAACATCGCGCCGGAGCTAAACCGGCTCCTAGCGATCCGTCTGCGGCCGCCGTGGGCGCTCGCCCAGCCGGACGGGGACGACGAGCCGCTTGCCGTCCCGCAGGATCGTGAACCGAACGAGCTGGCCGGGCGCCAGGCGCTCGCTGACGACCCGGACGAGGTCGTCGGCGCTCCGGATTCTCTGCGCGCCGATCTGCACGACGACGTCGCCGCCGAGGCGGAAGTCGAAGCCGTTCAATCGCTGCTGCTCGCTTCCTCCGCGGAGGCCGGCCTGCTCGGCGGGGCCTTCCTCCACGACCGTGGCGATCACCGCGCCGCGGTCGACGGGATAGTCGAAGCGCTTCGCGATCGTCGGAGTCAGGTCCTCGGCGTTGATCCCCACGTACGCATATGCGACACGGCCGTTGCGCACCAGTTGGCGGAACGAACGCTTGGCTGCGTTGATCGGGATCGCGAAGCCCACTCCCTCGGACTGCCCCGACGTGCTCCGGATCTGTGCGTTGATCCCGATCACGCGGCCGCGGGCGTCGAACAGCGGCCCTCCGGAGTTGCCGTGCGTGATCGGCGCGTCGGTCTGGATCGCGTCGGGGACGTTGTACCCCGAGGTCATCGAATCGATCGACCGTCGGGTCGCCGAGACGACGCCCACCGAGAGCGAGCTCTCGTTGCCGAACGGGCTCCCGAGGGCGGCCACCGGCTCGCCGACAACCACCCTGCTCGAATCTCCGAGCGGAACGGAGTCCAGTGCGTGGTCCGCCGGATCGACCTTGAGCACGGCGACGTCGTCGAAGACGTCCCAGCCGATCACCGCCGCTTCGACGCGATCACGGTCGCGGAACCCGACGAAGACCTGGTCGGCCGCCTTCGGCTCGCCCTGGCCGTCTCCCGCGGTCGTCACGACGTGCGCGCTCGTGAGGATGTAGCCCTCGCTCGAGATCACGAACCCCGAGCCCTGCGCGGCGTGCTGCGACGGCGGTCGGTCCTCGAAGTAGGCGTAGACCGTGACCACGCCGCCGCTGCGCGACTGGTAGATCGTCGCGGGGTCGAAGTTGTTGCCGGCCAGCGGCTTGGCCGCGGAATCGGGGGTCTCGATCTCGCGCTCGACCGGGAGCGCCGTTCCGGGGCCGCCGACGAAGACCGTCTCCGTTCCACCGTCGAGCAGGCCGGTCTGGTCGGCCGCTACAAGCGAAACGAGGCCGCCGACGGCGGCGGCAACGAGCGCGATGACTGCGAGAGCGGACGGGCGCACCGAATTCTCACTGTAGCCATGCGCTCTCGCCCGGCCACGGCGTTTGCACGTGAAAACGGGCCTAGCGGGCGAGAGCGTGCTCGGGCTCGCCGACCGGAGAGGGGCTCCGCGGCAGCCTCAGCGTGAAGACGGTGCGGCCCGGGCGGGAATCGAGCGCGATCTCGCCGCCCATCACGCCTGCAAGCTCCCGCGCAATCGCGAGGCCGAGGCCCGAGCCCGCCGTCACTCCCCCGCCGGCGCGGTAGAAGCGCTCGAAGACATGCTCCTGGTCCTCGCGCCGGATTCCCGGTCCGGTGTCCTCGACCCGAAGCTCGACGCTGTCCGGAGTCTCGGCGGTCGTCAGCCGAACCTCCGTACCGGCCGGGGTGTGCAGGATCGCGTTCTCGACCAGGATCCGGCCGATCTGGCGCACGCGCTCCTCGTCGGCCAGAGCGGTCGCACCCGGCTCCGCGGCGGTCTCGAGGTCGTGGTCCCGGCCCCGCACGACGCCTTCGAACTCCGCGGCCAACGAAGAGGCGATCTCGCCGAGCTCGACCGGCGCCATTTCCACGTGCAAACGGCCCGCGTCGAGGCGCGAGAGGTCGAGCAGGTCGGTCGCGAGCTTCGTCAGCCGCTCCACCTGGAGCCGCATCTCCGACAGGAACTCACGCTGCGTCGCCTCGTCCATGTCCTCGTCGGTGAGGAGCTCGATGTGGCCTCCGAGGGCGAAGATGGGCGTCCGCAGCTCGTGCGACGCGTTGGCGATGAACTCGCGGCGGGCGCGCTCGAGGGTCGCGAGCTGCTCGCGCATGCGGTCGAAGGCGCGCGCGAGCTCGCCCAGCTCGTCGGCGCTGCGATCGACCACCGGCTCGTCGAAGCGTCCGCCCGCGATGCGGTTCGCTGCGCGCTCCAGCCGATGCACCCGGCGCGCGAAGATCCTCGAGAGCAGGAACCCGGCGAGGGCCGCGGCCAGGAGCGCCAGGAGCCCGGCGACGAGGAAGCGCTCCTGCACGAGCGAGACGGTCTCGAGCGTCTCGCTCAGCGGCGTGGAGACGAGGAGGATGAAGGCATCCTCGAACGGGACGGCCACCTCGGCGAACTTGGCGCCGCCTCGTTCCACCACCCCCGACTCGGTACGGCGGTGCTCGGCGGCGGCCTGCGCGATCGGATCTCCCTCCGACTGCCCGATCGGGCGAGAATCGGCGACCGAGAGCAGTGCGACAGGGGCCGTCTCCTGGAGGTACGTGAAGACGGTGACCCGGCTACCGCGAACCTGCGCTTCCGTTGCGACGAAGTCGCGCCAGATCAGCTCCTGCGACGAGACGGTCTCGTGATAGTCGGCGATGATCCCGTTCGCGTTTCGCTCGAGCTGGGAGATGCGGCCTTCGATCAGCCGGTCCTCCAGCGTGGGCACGACGGCGACGTAGACGATCGCCAGCGCGCCCGCCACGAGAGCAACGAGCGCAAGGCTGAGCTTGAGCCCGACGGAGCGGAACCGCATCAGGAGTCCCGGAAGCGGTAGCCGGCGCCGCGAACCGTGAGGATGAACTCCGGCTCGCTCGCGTCGCGCTCGAGCTTCTCGCGCAGGTGGCGCACGTGGACGTCGATCGTGCGGGGCTCGCGGTATGCCGAATCGCCCCAGAGCGCCTCCAACAGCTGCCGCCGGCTGAAGACGCGGCCGGGATTCGAGGCCAGTGTTCGCAGCAACTCGAACTCCACGTACGTGAGCTGCACCGGCTCTCCTCGAACGTCGACCGATCGACGGGCCGGATCGACGAGCAGCCCCTCCGCCTCGATCACCTCGCCGTCGCGCCGGTCCTGCTGGGCAGGCAGCGAGGCCCGGCGGAGCAGCGCCCGAACGCGGCTGCGAAACTCCCGGATCGAGAAGGGCTTCGTGATGTAGTCGTCGGCGCCGAGCTCGAGGCCGAGCACCTTGTCGAGCTCGTCGTCGCGGGCCGTGAGCATGATGATCGGGACGGTGCTCTGTGCGCGGAGCCGCTTGCAGACCTCCAGCCCGTCGAGCTTGGGCAGCATCAGGTCGAGCACCACGAGGTCGACCGGCTCCGAGGAGAACTTCGCGAGCGCCTCCTCGCCGTCCCTCGCCGAGAGCACTCGGAAGCCGTCTCTCTCGAGCGGGTACGAGAGGAGCTTCTGGACGGAGTCCTCGTCGTCTACGAGGAGGATTGTCGAGGAGTCGGGCACGGGCGCATCTCCGCCGGGCGCGCGGGGCCGGGGCCCTCCCTACTATAGCCCCGGGATGCCGCCTTTCCGGCCCCCAACACCGCGGAGGCGGCCACGGCCCGGCTCCCTCGAGCGGCCCGTGAACGCGCGCGCCTACCGGGGTACGGCGCTGCTCGTCGCGATCCCCCTGCTGATCACCGCGTTCACGATCACCCGGCCCGAGAGCCTGCCGCCGCCGACGTTTCCTCCTGCGTTCGACGAGGTCGGCGCCACCCAGTCGGCACGCGAGCTGGCAACGCAGTTCCCGAACCGGACGCCCGGCTCTCCCACGGCCGGAGATGCCGCCGACTGGGTTGCCGAGCGCCTCGCGTCCTTCGGGTTCCGCGTGCAGCGAGACCGGTTCCGAGCGCGCGTGCCCGAGGAGGGGCAGGTGACGCTCGAGAACGTGATCGCGGTGTCGCCGGGCCGCTCGCCCGACGTCCTGGTCGTGGTCGCGCACCGCGACAACCTCGGAGCCACCGGACAGGGTGCGAACGACAACGCCTCCGGAACGGGAGCGTTGCTCGAGCTCGCGCGCGGGTACGGGCTCCGAGCGGCTCCGGCTCCGGGCCAGGAGCGCGCGCCCGCCAGCCCGACGCACACGATCGTGTTCCTCTCGTCCGACGGCGGCGCCTACGGAGGCTTCGGCACCGCGCGCTTCCTCGAGACCTCGCCCTACCGGCGACGGATTGCGGCGGCCATGAACCTCGTGGCGATCGGCGGAAGCGACACGATCCGGATCGAGATCGCTGCCGACCGCCCCCGCTCGCCGGATGCGACGCTCGTGGAGACGGCGGCGGCCCGCGTGCTCCAGCGCGCCGGCACCGTGCCGCGCCGGACGAGCGCGGCCGGGCAGCTGATCGACCTCGCCTTCCCGTTCAGCCTGTACGAGCAGGCGTCCTTCATCGGGAGCGGCATCCCCGCCCTCAGCCTGACCACCGCAGGGCCGCGACCGCCGTCGCCCCAGGCCGACACGCTCGATCGGCTCGACGACCGCCGCATCGGGCAGGCCGGCCGCGCCGCCGAGGGCCTGCTCGGCTCGCTCGACGAGGGCGTCGCGCTCGCGGGGGACACCTCGACCTACATCTACCTCGGCGCCCGCATCGTCCAGGGCTGGGCGGTGCAGCTCGTCCTGATCACCGCGCTCCTGCCGTTCCTGCTCGCCACAGTCGACCTCTTCGCGCGCTGCCGGCGGCGGCGCATCCCGTTGGGGCCGGCGCTCCGCAGCTATCGAACGCGGCTCGGCTTCTGGCTCTGGGCCGGTCTCGTCTTCGGATTTCTGGCGCTGATCGGCGCTTGGCCCGAGATCGAGCGGCCGCCGCCCCCGGACACCGTCCTCGCCGGCGACTGGCCGGTCGCAGCCCTGACCTTCCTCGTCGTCGTCGTCTTCGCGAGCTGGCTCGTCGGGCGCGAGCGCCTTCTTCCCCGGCGCCCAGTCTCACCGGAGGAGGAGCTCGCCGGACAAACCGCCGCGCTGCTCGTCCTCTCCGTGCTCGCCCTGCTGACGGTCGCGACGAACGCCTTCGCACTCATCTTCCTCCTGCCTTCGCTCCACGCGTGGCTCTGGCTGCCGCAGGTCCGGCACGGCGCGATGTGGCTTCGCGCCGCCGTGCTCGCGGCGGGCTTCGCCGGCCCCGCGATCCTGCTCGCGTCCTTCGCCTGGCGCTTCGAGCTGGGCCTCGACGCGCCCTGGTACGTCCTCGAGCTGGTCGCCATCGGCTACGTCCCGCTCCCCGGAATCGTGATCGCGCTCGCCTGGCTCGCCGCGGCCGGTCAGCTCACTGCGATCGCTGCGGGGCGGTACGCGCCGTATCCGAGCGCGCGCGAGCGGCCGCCGCGGGGGCCGGTCCGGCAGCTCGTCGGCCGGCTCCTCGGCCTGGCGCTCGGCCGCCGCATGGCCGACGACCTCAAGCGAGTGGCAGGTAGCTGACCGCCGCGCCGGCCGCCAGCTCCTCCCTGCCCGGCGGGATCACCACGAGCGCGTCCGCACCTGCCGCGGCCGCGATCATGTGCGACTCCTGTCCTCCGAGGACATCCAGCTCGACGGTCGAGCCCGCGATGGTCGACCGGGCCCGCATCAGCTCCGTCCGCGCATCGTTCGGGCGCACGGCCCGGGCGAGCCGGCCGGGCAGGAGCCGCGGCAACGGCTCGCGGATCCCCTGTAGCGCCAGCACGGCGGGCCGGACGAAGAGCTCGAACGAGACGAGGGACGACACCGGGTTCCCCGGAAGGCCGAACACCAGCGTCCGATCACGAACGCCGAACCAGAGCGGCTTGCCCGGCTTGACGGCGACGCCCCAGAGGACCTCTTCGACCCCGAGCTCGACGCCGACCGAGCGGACGAGGTCGTGCGGGCCGACGGAGACTCCGGCCGACGTGACGAGGACGTCGGCACGAAGCCCCGCATCGAGCGCCGCTCGGTGGGCGGCCTCGTCGTCCTCGACCGTGGCGAGGCGCTCGACTTCTGCGCCGGCCGAGCGCAGTTGCACCGAGAGCAGCGAGGAGTTCGCCTCGTAGATCTCGCCGGGCCGGAGCTCCTCCCCCGGGCGGCGCAGCTCCGTGCCAGTCGCGAGGACGGCGGCCCGCGGCCGTCGCGAGCAGACGATCTCGGGGATGCCGGCGGCGGCGAGCGCGCCGATCTGCGCCGGCCCGAGCCGCTCGCCGGCCTCGACGACCACCTCGCCGCGACCGATGTCCCCGCCGCGCGACCGCACGTTGGCACCCACGGTGACCACTTCCTCGATCTCGACCTCGTTGCCACGATCGGCAACGTACTCGATGGGGATGACGGCATCGGCGCCGGCCGGTACTGCCGCGCCGGTTGCGATGCCCATCGCCTCCCCCGGCTCGAGCGCTCGTGCGGCCGGCCGCCCGGCCGCGATCCGCTCGCGGACGGGGAGCCGCCCCGGCGTATCGGAGGATCGGACGGCGAAGCCGTCCATCGCCGAGCTGTCGAACGGCGGCAGGTCGACGTGGGCCGTCGCGGCCTCCGCCAGCACGCGTCCGGCGGCCTCCTCCAAGGCCACCGGCTCCGCCTGCAGCGGGAGCGCGCGCTCGAGAATGAGGCGCTGAGCCTCCTCCATGGACAAGAGCGCTCCCACCTCGCGCATAAGCTACCCCCGTGATCTCGGTCGTCGTCCCCGTCCACGACGAGGATCGAAGCGTCGAGCTGCTCTACGACGAGCTCGCGAGCGCGCTCGACCCGATCGACCGGGCCTGGGAGGCCGTGTTCGTCGACGACGGTTCGACGGACGGGTCGTTCGCCGCGCTCACCCGGCTGAACGACCGCGCCCCCAACGTCCGCGTCGTCCGGCTCCGCCGCAACTTCGGGAAGTCTGCCGCGCTCGCCGCCGGCTTTCGCCACGCGCGAGGCGACGTCGTCGTCACGATCGACGCGGACCTCCAGGACGATCCCGCGGAGATCCCCCGCCTGCTCGCCAAGCTCGACGAGGGCTTCGACCTCGTCTCCGGCTGGAAGGCGAGGCGACGTGACCCCTGGTCGCGACGACTCCTGTCGAAGGTCTTCAACGTCATCGTGAGCCGGTCCTCGGGACTGAGGCTGCACGACATGAACTGCGGCCTGAAGGCGTACCGCACGGAGGTCGTCCGCTCTCTGCGGATCTACGGCGAGCTGCACCGGTTCCTGCCGGTGCTTGCGCACGACCGGGGCTTCCGCGTCGCCGAGCTTCCCGTCAACCACCGGCCGCGGGAGCACGGCCGCTCCCGGTACGGCGTCGAGCGCTACGCGCGCGGGTTCCTGGATTTCATGACCGTCTCGTTCATGGGCCGGTACAGGCACCGGCCGCTGCATCTCTTCGGCGGCCTGGGCCTGCTCTTCGCGGCGATCGGCAGCACCGTCCTCGTGTACCTGACGATCCTGAAGCTGACCGGCTCCGCGATCGGTCACAGGCCGCTCCTGACGCTCGGCGTGCTGCTCGTCGTCGTGGGGTTCCAGTTCTTCTCGCTCGGCCTGCTCTCCGAACTGATCACGAGCCACCACGAGGAGCAGACGGGGGCGGCCGACGAGTTGTACGTCGACGAGGTGCTCGAGCCGGGGGCACACGACCGGATCTCGGGCTAGTGCTCCCGTGCGCGTCCTCTACTTCGGCACCTACGAGCGCCGCTACCCCCGCAACGCGCAGGTGATCTCCTGCCTGCGGCGCGCCGGCGTCGAGGTCCTCGAGCGGCACCGGTCGGTCTGGGACGGACGCGAGGAGAAGTGGTCGGTCGGCGCGGCGGACGCCGCCCGACTCGCGCTCGCGGAAGCCCGGCTGCTCACCGGCCCACGGCCCGAGGCGGACGCCGTGATCGTCGGGTATCCGGGACATCTCGACCTGCCGGCCGCGCGCTGGGCCGCGCGCGGAAAGCCCGTCGTGTTCAACCCGCTCGTGTCGCTCGCGGACACCTTCGTCGCCGACCGCAGACGGTTCCGCCCGGGCTCGCTCCCTGCCCGGGCCCTGAGCTGGATCGACCGGCGGGCATTCCGTGCAGCCGACCTCGTCGTCGCCGACACGGAGGCACACGCGGATTTCCTGTCCGAGTTCACCGGCGCGCCGCGCGAGCGCTTCGCCGTCTGCTTCGTGGGGGCGGAGGAGCGGCTGTTCCGCCCCGGATGGAGCCCCGAGGAGCCGTTCACCGCGCTCTTCGTCGGCAAGCTGATCCCGCTCCACGGGCTCGAGACGATCCTGGACGCGGCCCGGCTCGCACCGGAGCTCAGGCTGCGGATCGTCGGGAGCGGGCAGCTCGATCGTCTACTCGCCGACCGGTCGGCGAACGTCGAGTGGATCCCCTGGATCGAGTACGAGGAGCTCCCCGCCGAGCTCCACCGCGCCTCGTGCGCGCTCGGAATCTTCGGCACCTCCGGGAAGGCGCGGCGGGTGATCCCGAACAAGGCATTCCAGGCGCTCGCCTGCGGCATCCCGCTCGTCACGGCGGACACGAAGGCGGCCCGCGAGCTCCTGTCGGACGGAGAGACCGCGATCCTCGTTCCCGCGGGCGATCCTGAGGCGCTCGCAGCCGCCCTCAGGAAGCTCGCAGCGGAGCCGGGGACGGCGCGGCGGATCGCAGAGGCAGGCAACGCTGTCTACCTGGAGCGGGCAGGCGAGGAGGTACTGGGACGGCGATGGCGCCGGATCCTCGAGGAAGCGGCGTGAAGACGCACGAGTGGGGCACGGCGCCCGAGTTCGTCGGCCCGCGGCACGAGCTGCGTGAGCAGCTCCTGCTGAACCTCTTCCTCTCGTCACGTCCCGGGCCGCGCGTCCTCGACGCCGGCGCCGGTCAGGGATCGATGTCCGCGCGACTGGAGCGTCACGGCTTCGAGGTGACGAGCATCGATGTCTCCCGCGCGGCCGTGGACGCGCTGCGCCGCCGGCTCGACGGGGAGGTCCGACAGGCCAGCGTCACCGAGCTGCCGTTCGACGACGAAGCCTTCGACGCAGCCGTTCTCGGCGAGGTCCTCGAGCACGTCGAGGACGACCGGGGGGCGCTCGCCGAGGTTGCGCGTGTCGTGGGCCCGGGTGGGACGATCGCGCTCTCGGTGCCCGCCGACCCGCGGCTCTTCGGGCCGAGCGACGAGTGGGCCGGGCACGTCCGCCGCTACACGCGGGAGTCGCTGCTCGAGCTCTGCGCCGGTGCCGGCCTCCGGGTCGAGCGCTGCTCTGCATGGGGCTTTCCGCTCTCGCGCCTCTACCATCGCCACGTCTATGAGCGGTACCTCGACCGGCACGGGCCCCGCCCGCCCGGCGGCCGGCACCGGCCCCTCGTCGCCGTCGTCGGCGCGCTCCTCCAGGTCGACCGGCTCTTCGTCGGCGTCGAGCGCGGCGCGCTGGGCTACCTCCTTCTGGCGACGCGCCCGTAGCCCCCGCGGCGTCCTCTGGACGGCGATGGGCGTCTATGCCGCCGCCTTCGGCGCCCTTGCCGCCGCCGAGCATCGCGCGTTCGAGACCGGACGTTTCGACCTCGGGAACATGACCCAGGCGGTCTGGTCGACCGCGCACGGACGGCCTCTGGACATCACGGAGCTCGGCGGAGACCAGATCGCGCGGCTCGGCGCGCACGTGGACCCGATCCTCGTGCTCTTCGCTCCGCTGTGGTGGCTCTGGCCGAGCCCGGCGATGCTGCTCGTGGCTCAGGCCGTGATCGTCGCGCTCGGCGCGCTCCCGTTCTTCTGGCTCGGGCGAAAACACCTCGGCTCCGAGTGGGCCGGAACGCTCTGCGCGCTCGCCTACCTCGCGTACCCGGCTGTGCAGTGGCTGGCGCTCGACGAGTTCCATCCGGTGGCGCTTGCGTGCCCGCTGCTCGCGTTCGCGTTCTGGTACCTGGACGAAGAGCGGCTCTGGGCCTTCGCGCCGTTCGCGCTCCTCGCGGCGCTGACGAAGGAGGAGGTGCCGCTCGTCCTTACCGCACTCGGGATCTGGTACGCGCTCGCGAAGGGACACCGTCTCGCGGGTGCAGTGATCGCGGTCGCAGGAACCGCGACGACGGCGGTCTGGCTCGAGGTCGTGATGCCGCAGTTCCGCGAAGGGGCGGACCCGGCGTTCTACGGTCGTTACGACGCCGTGGGCGGCTCGCCGACCAGGATCCTGAAGACGGCGTTCACCGATCCGCTCGTCGTCCTCGAGGAGCTCCTGGAGGGGCGCGACGTGGTCTATCTCGCGGAGCTGGCTCTTCCGCTCGCCGGCCTCTTTCTCCTCGCCCCTCTGACGCTGATCGCTGCGGTCCCGGAGCTGCTGGCCAACCTGCTCTCGTACGTCTCCAACCAGACGTCGGTCCGGTTCCACTACACGGCTCCGATCACGCCGTTCCTGCTCGCCGGCGCCATCCTCGGCGTCGCCCGGCTAGAGCGCTCGGTGAGAGCCGCCGGGCTCCTGTTCGCGGCCTCCGTGGCCGGGGCGCTCCTGATCGGGCCGCTGCGGGCCGGCGAGCTCGTCCCCGACCGGCGCTCAGCCCATGACCGCGTCGCCGAGCGCGCGCTCGCGCTGATCCCGCCCGGGGCCGCCGTCAGCAGCACGAACGGCCTCGGCGGCCACCTGTCCGAGCGGCGCCGCATCCACAGCTTCCCCGTCGTCCGCGACGCCGAGTGGGTTGCGGTGGACCTCGGGCGCGCGTCCTACCTCGACAGGAGATCAGACCCCTCGACGACAGCCGTGCCGTTGGCGAGGCTCGCCGGAGGCGGCTCCTGGCGGACCGTCTTCGACGAGGACGGGATCATCGTCCTCAAGAGGACGCCGTAGAGCAGGACCAGGAGCACGTCCCGGACAACGACGAGCCAGGCGATCCCTCGACGGCGAGGCGCGAGCGGATCGGGCAGCGCCCGGTTCGCCTCGGCGCTAGTCCTCGGCGTCGCGCGGAGAATGGGTCGGAGGAACCGACACGGGGCCGTCGTCGGCCGGAGGAGGCGGCGGGGGCGGCGGCTGGGCCGGAGGCGGCGGCTCCGACTTCTCCTCTTCCTCGGGCTCCGAAGGCGCGTAGTAGTAATCGTCGTCGTCGCCGTAGTACGAGTCGTTCGCGTACTGCCCGCGCTCGAACGGCACCCACGTCGGCTCGGACCTCGGCTGCGGAAAGTCGACCTCGGCCGTGTTTCCGATCGCCGAGCGCATGAAGAGGTTCCAGATGATCGTCGGGAAGGTGCCGCCGGCGACCTGGATGCCGTGGACGTTCTCCATCGGGATCTGCCCCTGCGGGTACCCGACCCAGACAGTGGTGCTCAGGTTCGGGGTGTAACCGCAGAACCAGGCGTCGGTGTGTTCGTCCGTCGTCCCGGTCTTGCCGGCGGCGGGACGGCTGAAGAAGACACCGGCGTTCGTTCCCGTCCCGGCGTCGATGTTGTCCTCGAGGATCTCCGTGACTTCGTCGGCGACCCAGTCGGCGACCACGCGCTTCCGCTCGGGCTTGCCCCAGCCCGCATCCTTGTCCTCCGTCCCGTCGGGCAGGACGACCTTCCGGATCGCCATCGGCTGCGAGTAGATCCCGCCGGCCGCGAGCGTCGCGTACGCCGAGGCCATGTCCAGCGGAGAGATGGCGGCGGAGCCGAGGCCGAGCGACGGGACGTAAACGCCCTCCTTCGTCTTGAGGTTGGAGCGAATGCCCAGGCGGTGGGCCATCGCGGCCACCTTCTCCGGCCCCAGATCGAGCGTCAGCTGCGCGAAGACGGTGTTGTCCGACGAGAGCGTGGCCGTCGAGATCGGGACCGTCCCGAGGTAGCTGTGGCTGTAGGTGGAGACCTCCCACGGCTCGCTCAGGGGGTCGGGCTGGTACGTGAACGGGCGTGATGTGTACGTCGTGGAGTCGGGATCGACTCCCTCGGCGATCGCCGCGGCGAGCACGAAGGTCTTGAACGTCGAGCCCGCCTGGCGGCGCCCCTGCGAGGCGAGGTTGAACTGGTTGCCGCGCCGCCCCGGCGTCACAGCAGTCATCGCGCGGATCGCCCCGTTCGCCGGGTTGATCGCGACGATCGCGGCGGCCGGGTCGTCGCGGTACGGCAAGGTGCGGAGGATCGCGTTCCGGGCGTCCTGCTGGAACTTCCGGTCGACCGTCGTGTACACGCGCAACCCTCCGGAGCGGACGGTGTTGGCCCCGTACTGCGCGATCAGCAAGGGACGCACGTAGCTGAAGAAGTACGGCTCCCGGATCCGCGTGTAGAGCTTCCCGGGCCGCAGCCGAAGCTCCCGGTCAGCGACCGCCCGCCGGTACTGGCGCTGGGTGATCTTCCCCTGGTCGAACATCGCCCGCAGCACCTGGTCGCGCCTGGCGAGTGCCGCCCGAGGGTTGTTGAAGGGGTCGTAGTCCGACGGTGCCTGCGTCAGGCCCGCGAGCAGCGCAGCCTCGCCCAGGCCGAGCTTCCATGCCGGCCTGGAGAAGTACGTCTGCGCGGCGGCGTGGACGCCGTAGGCGCGGCTCCCGTAGAAGACCGTGTTGAGATAGCTCGCGAGGATCCAGTCCTTGGAGCGGCGCTGATTGAGTCGGACGGCGAGGCAGGCCTCGATCGCCTTCCGCTCGAACGTGACCTCGTTGCCGACGTACAGGTTGCGGACGAGCTGCTGCGTGAGCGTCGAGCCGCCCTCGACGACCTTTCCCGCGCGAACGTCGGCCGCGAGGGCGCGCGCGATGCCCTCGAGATCGATGCCGCTGTGCTCGTAGAAGCGGCGGTCCTCGATCGCGATCGTCGCGAGGCGCATCCACTTGCTGATGCGGTTGAGCGGCACCGGCTGGCGGTTCTTCTCTGCCGGGATCGAACCGAGGAGCGAGCCGTCGGCCGCATAGACGAACGAGTTCTGGCCGATCTCGACGGGCCGCAGCTTGTCCAAGTCACAGCGCGACCCGATCGTGGCTGCGCCGGTGATCCCCGCGGCGCCGATTCCGGCCAGCACGAGGACGACGAGCGCTGCCAGGAGCGCGACCTTGCGGCGGTGCCGCGCCCGTACGCGTCTGCGCTGGCGCCTCGTCCGGCGCCGATACGCGTCGTCCTCGAACCGCCGCACGTGCCGCGAGCGGCCCCGCCGGTAGGGGCTCATGCGTAGATCCCGGCTTCGAGCAAGCCCGCATGCGCGCGGAGGCGGAGATCGCTCTCGAGCCTGCGCGCCTCGTTCTCGTCCTCCGCCCAGGCGCGAACGGTCACCGTCGCCTCGGCGTCGATCCCGGTGACCAGGACGTCGCTCGGAGTCGTTGCGTCGCGGAGAAGGTCGATCACTGCTCGAAGATCCTTGTCGCGCGGTACGGAGACGGTGACCTCGGCCAGCATCTCCCGGCTCGCGATCGTGGAGTTCCTGATGGTATCGGCAGCAAGACGCTCGTTCGGGATCACGAGCCGCGTCTGGTCGTCCTGCCGGATGCGCGTGTAGACGAGCCCGATCTCCTCGACGATCCCCTCGCCCTCGGCCATCCCGACCCGGTCGCCGAGCCGGATCGGCTGGCTCAGCCCGATCATCACCCCGGCCACGAAGTTCGAGAGCGTCCGCTGGGCGGCGAGCCCGATGACGAGGGCGAGGATCGCCGACGACGCGAGCAGGCCGCCGGCGACCGCCCGCACCTGCGGGATGAGGAACAGCGCCGCCAGGACGCCGACGAAGATGATCGCGCCCATGATGCTGCGGCGCAGGACGCGGTAGCGGGTCGCGATGCCCGGCGCGAGCTCCCGCTTGGCCATCCGGCGGTCGACCAGCTTGGCGACGACCGCCGCGCCGAGAATGACGCCGCAGACGATCGCGAGACGGGCCCAGGGGCTCACGGGTGGCTAGTTCGACGGCCTAGAGCGGTTTCCGGCCGGCGAAACCCTCGTCCGTGCCGTGGTAGTAGGCAATCGCGTCCTCGCCGAGCCGCCAGCAGAGGAGAACCTCCTCGCCCGCGAGAAGCGCCGGGAAGTCCAGCAGGCCCTGGTCGAGATCCTTGATCTGGGCGCCGGCGGACTGGATGTGCTCGATGCAGACGGCGAGCGAGGTCGCCTCCTGCTCGAGCTCCTGCTCGACCTCGGCGAAGTCCCCGGGGGTCAGGTCGCCGCCGTTCGAGCCGGCCTGGGCGGTCAGATCGGCGCGCCGCTCGCGGGCCGCCAGGAAGCGGCGCCGGTGCTCGACGAGCTGCTCGACCACCGGCCTGAGCGCGTCGACGGCCCGGTTCGCCTCCTCGACGGTGAAGTAGCGTGGCGCCATCGGCCGTATTCTCGACGTCTTCCTGTGGAGCCGGGCGGCGATCTGGGCGGCCGTTGTCTTCGCGTACCTGACGTTCGAGCCCAACCGTAATCCCGACGCCGTGCGCTGGGACCGCCCGGAGCTCACACGGGACGCGGGTTGGCTCGTCGACGTGTGGGCCCGTTGGGACAGCGTCTGGTTCCTGCGGATCGCCCGCGACGGGTACGGCGCGACCGAGGAGGCGGCCACTGCGTTCTACCCGCTCTATCCGCTGGTGGTCGGGGCCCTGGGTCGGGTCCTGTTCGGCCACTATGTCCTCGCTGGCGTAGTCCTCTCCCTCGCCGCCTGTCTCGGCGCCTTCACGCTCCTCTACCGGCTTGCCCTACCACACCTGGGCGAGGACGGCGCACGGCGGACGGTCCTCTACCTCGCGATCTTCCCCTACGCGCTCTTCCTCGGCGCCGTCTACACCGAGTCGTTCTTCCTGCTGGCCGCCGTCGCGAGCTTCTTCCTCGCCGAGCGCGGGCAGTTTCTCGGCGCCGGCGCCGCCGCCGGGCTCGCCTGGCTGACACGGCCCCTGGGCATCGCACTGCTGCCGGCGCTCGCGCTGATCGCCTGGCGCGCGCCCCAGAGGCGGCAGGCGCTGCTACGGCTCGCAGTCGCCCCGGCGCTGTTCGCGCTCTATCCGCTCTTCCTCTGGTGGAAGGTCGGTGATCCCTTCGCCTTCCTCCATGCGCAGCAAACCTGGAGCCGCCACGTCTCGGCGGCCGGGCCGCTCGGCGGCGTGTGGGAGGGCCTGCGGGCGGGCTGGGCCGGAGTGCGGCAGCTGGCCTCGGGCTCGGATGCCGTGCGCTACTGGAGCCCCGTCCAGGACACCGATCCCGACCGTGTCGCGGCTATCAACCTCGCGCAGCTCGCCTTCCTGATCCTCTTCGCCTACCTGACCGTCGTCGCCTGGCGCCGTTTCGGCGCGCCCTACGGCCTGTTCGCCGCCCTCAGCCTCGCGATCCCGCTCAGCGTTCCCTCGGACCGCTGGCCGTTGCTCTCGATCCAGCGCTTCGGGCTGGTCGTCTTCCCGTTCTTCATGGCGCTGGCCGTGCTCGGTTCCCGCCCCCGTCTGCACACCGGAGTGGTAGTCGTGAGCGCCGTGTTGCTCGGCGTCGTGTCGGCTCAGTGGGCCCTCTGGCAGTGGGTGGCGTGAACGAACCCTCGTACGACCGGGCCCGGCCGGAGCTCGGCCGGAAGCTCTTCGCCTGGTGGGTGCTCGTCGGCACGCTCATCCTGATCGGCTTCCTCTCGGCCTCGGCGGCGGACGAGGACGCTGATCGCCAGGACGCCGTCTACCAGTACGAGTTCGGTGCCGGAGGCCTGATCGTCTACGGCCTGCTGATCGGGATCGTGCTCCTGATCGCGCGCGGCCTGGACCTCCGTGAGACCTTCGCCCTTCGCCGGCCGACGTCCTGGGCGCGGGCCGGAGGGCTCACCTTCGGCCTGCTCGTGGCGGTCTTCATCGTCGGCGCGATCCTCGAGGCGATCTTCCACGCGGGCGAGGAGCAGGGGCTCGATCCGGCGGGCTGGCAGCCGGACCGGGCGGGGGCGCTCGTACTGAGCTTCCTGGCGATCGCCGTCGCGGCGCCGCTCGCGGAGGAGCTCACGTTCCGGGGGCTCGGCTACTACCTGCTGAGCCAGTTCGGCGCCTGGGCCGCGATCGCGATCACGGGACTCGCGTTCGCGCTCGCCCACGGGCTGATCGTGGGCATCCCGGTCTTCTTCGTGATCGGCGCCGGGCTCGCGTTCCTGCGCTACCGGACGGCCAGCCTCTACCCGCCGATCCTCGTGCACATGGCCTTCAACGGCCTGCAGCTCGTGATCGGCGTCTTCGGCTAGCTAGTTGTCGTCCTCGCCGACCGCGAACTGGTCGGGGGAGACGTCGTCGAGGAACTTCTTGAACTCGTCGACGATCTCTTCCTCGTTCACGTCCTCGCCCTCGAACTCGATCGCCGACTCCTCGATCACGCGCTCGGCGGCGAAGATCGGCGCGTCGGAGCGGACGGCGATCGCAATCGCGTCCGAGGGGCGCGAGTCGATCTCGATCTCGGACCCGTTCTGCTGCACCGTGATGCTCGCGTAGAAGGTGTTCTCGCGCAGCTCGGTGACAGTGATGCGGACGACCTCAGCGTCGAGCTGCTCGAGCACGTCGGCAAGCAGGTCGTGGGTCATCGGCCGGGGCGTGGAGGCGCCTTGGAGCTTCATCAGGATCGCGGCCGCTTCGGGATGTCCGATCCAGATCGGCAGGAACTTGTTGCCGTCGGCGGTCTTCAGCAACACGATCGGCTGCTTGCCGACCAGGTCGAAGCTGACGCCGTAGATGACCATCTCGTGCATGGGCGACCCGTTCGGATGTTAGCGCTGCCTTCCTCTGCCAAACCCGGAGGAGGCGTGCGCTACCATCGTCCCTCGCCGGGCGATTAGCTCAGTTGGTTAGAGCGCCGCTCTGATAAGGCGGAGGTCCGTGGTTCGAATCCACGATCGCCCATCGCGTCGCAGACATGGGGAAGGGGTCTGAGGAACCGGGAGGTTGCCCCAGCTGGAAGCGGTGGCCGCCTGGTCTCGTTCTAGTGCCGGGTCTTCGTCTCGCGGAGGTAATCCGCGACCGCCAGGAGGAATGCGGTGTCGCCGGCCAGCTCGGCCACCGTGCCCTTCGTGTGCTCGTCGAGCTCGTCGTCCCTCGCAAGCTCGGTCAGGAACGGCTCCAGCCTCCCCTCCTGCGAAAGGTGGGCCATGCGGAGGAAGAGCGCACGGGCGTCGTCGTCCTGCGAGATCGCCTCGAGCCATTCGATGTCCTGCTGCCAGAGTCCGAGCATCTAGGGGACAACGAGCGTCCCCCGTTCCCGGTTACGGCCTAGCCGTCTGCGACCGCTGTTTCGAGCGCCTCGACGAGCTCGGCAAGCTCGACGTCGTCTGCGAATGAGATCTCCAGGCGGCCGTTCCTGACCTTCGCCTCTCGGCCGGTGAGCCGCTCCGCGGCGCTCCGGGCGCGGTCGGCGAGCACCGGGTCGGCGGGCGTGCGGGCCGTCTTGCGCGGCTTCCGCCGGGCGCCGGACCACCGGGCGGCTCGCTCGGCCTCGCGCACCGAGAGGCCGCGCCTGACGATCTCCCGGGCGAGCCGGCGGCGATGCTCGTGATCAGGAACGGCGAGCACCGCGCGGGCATGGCCCTCGGTGAGCTCGTTCCGCTCGAGCATCGCGAGCACGTCCTCGGGGAGGTCGAGCAGGCGCATGCGGTTCGAGACCGACGGCTTCGAGCGCCCGACCTGGTCGGCGATCTCGCCCAGCCCCAGCTCGAACTCGTCGACGAGGAGTGCGTACGCGCGCGCCTCCTCTACCGGCGAGAGCTGCTCCCGGGCCACGTTCTCGACGAGGCTGAGCAGCAGCGCCTCCCGGTCGCCGCTCTCCCGCACCACGGCGGGGATCGTGCCGAGCCCCGCTTCCCGAGCCGCCCGCCAGCGGCGCTCGCCAGCGATCAGCTCGTAGCCGCCCTCGCGGCGCGAGCGCACGACGACCGGCTGGACGACGCCCTGCGCGCGGATCGAGTCCGCGAGCCCGGCCGTCGTCTCGTGGTCGAACCGGCGCCGCGGCTGGCGCGGATTCGGGTGGACGAGCTCGACCGGCAGGTTGGCGAGCTCGGCCGAGGGCTGGCCGCCCATGAGCACCTCGAGCCCGCGCCCGAGGCCCCGGCGTGGGCTAGCTGCGCTCGACAAGCTCCATCGCCGCCTTCCAGTAAGCGTCCGCGCCGGCCGACCGGCGGTCATAGGCGATCACCGGCAGGCCGTGGCTCGGCGCCTCGGCGATCCTCACCGAGCGCGGGACGCGCGTCCTGAAGAGCAAGGGCCCGAAGTGCCGCTCGAGCTCGGAGGCGACGTCGGCGGCGAGTTTCGTCCGCCCGTCCACCATCGTGAGGAGCAATCCGGCGATCGTCAGCTTCGGGTTCAGCCGGGCGCGAACCGCCTCGATCGAGCCCAGGATCTGGGCCACGCCCTCGAGCGCGTAGTACTCGGCCTGGACGGGCACGAGGACGCGGTCGGCCGCGGCAAGCGCGTTCACCGTCAGGGGGCCGAGCGAAGGCGGGCAGTCGAGGAACACGAAGCGGTAGCGGCCGGCAACGCCGGCCAGCGACTCCGCGAGGTAGCGCTCGGCGTTGCTGCGGTGCGCGAGCTCGGCGGCCGCGCCGGCGAGGTCGGACCGCGCCGGGATCAGCTCGAGGTTCGCGAACCGCGTGCGCGCCGCGAGCTCGGTCGCGCGGGCGCCGTCGAGCAGATCGAAGCTCGAGTGGCCGTTCGCCTGTTCGCCGAGCCCCGAGGTCGCATTCGCCTGCGGGTCGAGGTCGATGAGCAGCGTCGGCTCGCCGGCCTCGGCGAGGCAAGCGGCGAGGTTGACGGCGGTCGTCGTCTTCCCGACCCCGCCCTTCTGATTGGCAAGCGCGTAGATCGCCAGAGCACCGGCCACGGTACTCAGGCCAACGGACGTTTCCTGGCCATTCCGGGGCGGCGCGGGAAGCCCTCCGGCGTCGGGCCCAACTTCGGGATCAGGAGCAGGCCGTCCCGGTCCTCCGGCCTGCCGCCCGCGAGCAGCTCGGCGACCCGGGCGACCGCGTTCCGATCGGCGGACGGGCCGACCCACAGAACCGCCGCGCCGCCGGGACGCACCAACGGAAGTAGCCACTCCGCGGCGACGGGAGGCGGGGCAAGCGCCTTCGCGACCGCGACCCCGTAGCGATCGGTGTTCTGCTCCTCCGCCCGGCCGCGGACGACCCTCAAGTTCGGCAGCCGCTCGCGCCAGCGCTCGAGAAAGTCCGCCTTCCGTCGCTCGGCCTCCAGCAGCGTGACCTCGCGGTCTGGCAGCGCGGCGGCGAGCGGGATCCCCGGCGCGCCTCCGCCCGAGCCGACGTCCACGATCGGCCCCTCGAGGCCGCGCACGACCTCCACGCCGCGCAGGCTGTCCTCGAGCAGCATCCGCCGAGCCTCGTCGGGGTCGCGAATCGAGGTCAGGCCGGGAGTCGCGAGGACCGCCTGGAGCCAGCTCCGAAGGAGCTCGCCCGCTTCAGCGGACAGGTGGAAGGGGGCCGGGGAAACCGGGAGGTTTCCCAGGCTAGTCACCGCCGGCGGGAAAGACGACGACGAAGCGATTCGGCTCGGTCCCCTCGCTCGTCGTCTCGACACCCGGGGTGTCCTTGAGCTCGAGATGGACGATCTTGCGCTCGACGGCCGTCATCGCCTCGAGCTCCACGCGCTCTCCCCGGCGGAGCACGTTCTCGGCCGCACGACGGGCCATCGCGCCCAGGGACGCCTCGCGGCGGGCCCGGTACCCGGCGGCGTCCACGATCGCCGGCGTTCCCGGCATCCGCCGGACGAGGATCGCGTTCACGAGATACTGGACGGCGTCGATTGTCTGGCCGTGGCGGCCGATCAGCAGCCCGAGATCGCGGCCGGAGCACGTTGCGACCACGGCGCCCTCGCGCTCCTCGATGTCGACGCGGCACTGGACACCCATGCCGGCGGTGATCCGGGTGACGAGCTCGCGGACGAGCGAGGCGAGCTCGCTCTCGTCCGGGGCCGGCTCAGCCGCCTGCGCGACCCCGCCGTCTGCAGCGACGGTCGCCACCACGCGCGCCGGCGTGTACCCGACGCCGAGCAGACCGCGTTCGCCTTCGGAGACGACCTGGAAGCGCACGGCGCCCTTGTCCAGGCCGGGGCTCAGCCGCTCGAGCTCGCGCAGTGCCGCCCACTTCGCCTCGCCGACGGTCTCGCCCGTCGCCTCGACGCTGAGCTCCTCCGTCACCGCCGCGCGCCCTTCTTCCGCTTCCGCTTCACGCGGCGCGGCGGGCCCGCCGGCTTCGGCGCCTCCTTTGCCTCAGCGGCCGCGCCGTCCTCGGCCCGCTCCTCCTTCGGCGGTGTCCTCGACGACCGCTTGACGGGCTCGGGGGCGATCTTGGCGCGTAGGCCCCGAGTCACGATCCCCTGCCCGACCGTCCAGAGGTTCGTCGTCATCCAGTAGATGAGCAGCCCGACCGGGAAGGTGGTCCCGCCGGGCGGGTCGAGGATGAAGATCGCGAAGATGAACGGCAGGACCAGGAAGATGATCCGCTGGCCCCTGCTCTGGGTCGGCATGAACCAGGTCGAGGCCACCTGGCTCGCCACGTAGACGGCGAGCAGCACGTAGCCGGACCAGTGCGCCGTGATGTTGGCGGTGATGTCCGGGACGAAGCTCAGCCAGCCAAGGTCGGACTCCGGGTACTGCGGATAGATCTCGTCGTCGAAGTCGCGCAGGACGAAGTAGAGCGCGAAGAAGATCGGGATCTGCGGGATGATCGGCAGGCACGAAGAGGCCGGGTTGATCTGGTTCTCCCGGTAGAACTTCATGAGCTCCTCGTTCTGCTTGCGCCGATCGTTCTTGTAGCGCTTCTGGATCGCCTTCATCTCCGGCAGGTGCTCCTGCATCCGCTGCATCGAGTGGATCTGCTTGACGGTCAGCGGGACGAGCAGCATCCGGACGACGATCGTCAGGGCGACGATCGACCACGCCCAGGTGAAGCTGAGCGTCGTATGGAGCCACTCGAGCGCCCAGGTGAGGACGTCCTCGATCGGCGAGAGGATGGAGAGGAAGGCGATCATCGAAACAGCCGCTGGTCCTCGGCCCTGTCCACCCCGCCGTGGCTCCACGGGTTGCAGCGCAGGAGCCGCCAGCCTGCGAGGATCGTCCCGCGGACGGGCCCGTACCGCCGGAGCACGTCGATCGCGTACTGCGAGCAGGAGGGGTGGTACTTGCAGGTCGCCGGGAAGATGACCCCCAGCGTGTAGCGGTACGCGTAGACCCCCGCGATGCCGACGTACCTCACGCGCGGGCCTTTCCGAGCACCTCTTGGAGCCGCTCGCGGATCCAGTCCGCTCCGCGGCTCTCCTCCGCTTCCGCCAGCGGCGCACGCACGAGCAGGACGTAGTCCGTCCCCGGCGGCACCTCGGAGATCAGCTCGCGCCAGCCCTCGCGGAGGCGGCGCTTGATCCGGTTCCGCGTGACGGCGCTGCCGATCTTCTTCGGGATCGCGATCCCCAGGCGCACGTCGCCGTCCTCGTCGCGGTCGAAGCGGTAGAGGACGAGATAGCGCGTGGACACCGACCGGCCCTGCCGGTACACGGTGTCGAAATCGCGCGAGCGGGAGAGGCGGTTGCGGCGTTGCACGGCGGCGGGGCGTCGCCCGCTAGGCGGACAGGCGCTTCCGGCCCCGTGCACGGCGGCGCTTGAGGATGGCGCGGCCGGCTTTCGAGGCCATCCGCTGCCGGAAGCCGTGCCGCCGCTTCCGTCTGCGCACGTTGGGCTGATAGGTCCGTTTCACGATTCGAGTGGGAGAGGGAAGAGTGCGCTCACAGGCGCCGGGCCAGTATAGAGAGCCAATCCTGCACGAGCTTTTCCACAGCCTGAACGGGCAACACGCGAAACGAAAACGTCCTGCGAGGCGCATGTTTTCCCCAGTGAATACAGCTCTGGTCGCGCCCCTATCCACACCTGTGGAGGGAACTGGGGAAGCTATAAAAGCTCCTGTAAATACGGTGTTTTCTGGAGACCGGGCAGGTCCGCCAAGGGCTTTGAACGTGCTTCCCGACGCTGCTATGCTCGCCCCTTTCCGGCAGCGCGAGGGAGGAACACCAACCGGCGTGGAGCATCAGCAGTTGCTCACTGCAGAGGATCTGTGGACCGAGGTCTCCGAGCGGCTCCGAGCGGCGCTCAACGACAAGACATACCGGACGTGGTTCTCGGAGGCTGAGGGCCTCGACCTCTCAGACGAATCGTTCGTGCTCGCCGTTCCGAACGACTTCGCGCGCGAGTGGATCGAGAGCCACTTCCTCGGATTGATCGACGCGGCCGTGCGCGACGCAACCGGGGAGCAGCGGCGGATCGACCTGTCCGTCCGCCCCGTCGAGGCCAACGGAGGCGGCTCCGAGCCGACGCAACTCGAGGTCGTCGAGCCTCCGCGCGTCGAGGGCCTGAACGAGAAGTACACCTTCGACTCCTTCGTCATCGGCTCGTCAAACCGGTTCGCCCACGCCGCAGCGCTCGCCGTCGCCGAGGCGCCGGCGCAGGCGTATAACCCCCTCTTCATCTACGGCGGCACAGGGCTCGGCAAGACGCACCTGCTCCAGGCGATCGGCCACTACATCGGCGAGCACTCCCGCGACTTCTCCGTCTGCTACGTCACGAGCGAGCGCTTCATGAACGACTTCATCAACTCGCTCCGCGACAAGCGAATCGAGGGGTTCAAGCAGCGCTACCGCACCTTCGGCGTGCTCCTGATCGACGACATCCAGTTCCTGGAGCACAAGGAACGGATCCAGGAGGAGTTCTTCCATACCTTCAACACGCTCTATGAGGCCGGCAAGCAGATCGTGATCTCCTCCGACCGGCCTCCGCGCCAGATCGCGACGCTCGAGCAGCGGCTTCGCTCCCGGTTCGAGTGGGGGTTGATGACCGACATCCAGCCGCCCGACCTCGAGACGCGCATCGCGATCCTCCAGAAGAAGGTCCGAACGGACGGCATCCAGGTCGCCGACCCTCAGCTCCTGACGTTCATCGCCGGCCGCGTGTCCACGAACATCCGCGAGCTCGAGGGTGCGCTTACGCGCGTCGTCGCCTTCTCCTCGCTCACCGGTCGCCCGATGAGCGTCGACCTCGCCCAGGACGTCCTCCGCGACGTGTTTCCGCAGGGAGAGGCGGCCCAGGTCTCGATCGAGCGGATCCAGGACGAGGTCTCGGAGCGCTTCGGACTCACCAAAGACGAGTTGATCGGCGACCGTCGCTCGCAGAACATCGTCTACCCCCGCCAGGTCGCCATGTACCTGTCACGCGAGCTCACGGACTCGTCGCTCCCGCGGATCGGCCGACACTTCGGAGGCCGGGATCACACGACCGTCATCCATGCAACGTCGAAGATCGCACGGCTGATTCGCGAGGATCGCTCTGTGTACAACCTTGTGCAAGAGCTGACCGCGCGCATCAAGCAGGCCGGGTAGAACTGTGGGCGTGGCGCCACCGTCGCTCGAGGCCTGTTCAAACCGGGCACTTGCCCCCAGCCTGCATCCCCAGGTAGATCCTGCTTCCCGGGCGGAAACGTGCCGTCTTCCCCGGAATTCACACTCCCTACAACTACTACAACCTTTTTCTTTTTAAATGGTTGAAGCAGAAACCGTGGTCACTACTACCTCGCTGAAGATCTCCGTTCCGCGCGAGGAGCTCACACGCCAGCTCGGGGTGGTCTCGCGCGCTGCGTCGACGAGGACAACCGTGCAGGTCCTCGCCGGCGTTCTGCTTCGCGCCGCCGCCGGCAAGCTGGAGCTTGCCGCGACCGACATGGAGATCTCCCTTCGCTCGTCGCTCGAGGCGGAGGTGGAGTCGGAGGGATCGGTTGTCGTCCTCGGCAAGCTCCTGGTTGATCTCGTTCGGCTTCTGCCGGCAGACGACGTGTCGATCGAGTACCGCTCCGGGGAGGGCGTCGTCGAGATCGTCAGCGGCTCGGCGAGCTATCGCCTACACACCTACAACGCCGAGGACTTTCCCCGGCTGCCCGAGACCTCCGGCGTGCAACTGATGGCCGTCGATACCGGTGCCGTGCTGGAGACGGCGGCGCGCGTAAGCCGAGCTGCTTCGCGAGACGAGTCCCGCCCGGTGCTGACCGGGATCCTCGTCCGCTTCGAGGGCGAGAAGCTGGTCATGGCTGCGACAGACTCGTACCGCTTGGCCGTCAAGGAGACTGGAATGGGCTCGAGCGGCCCGGAACTCGACGCGATCGTCCCGGCACGCGCGCTCGGCGAGCTGAACCGGATCGCACAGGCCGGCGAGAGCCTCGAGATCGGAGTGCTCGAGAACCAGGTCATCTTCGCGACGGACGGCGTGCTCCTGACGACACGCCGGATCGAGGGCCAGTTCCCGAACTACCGGCAGCTGCTGCCCGAGACCTTCGAGCACGAGCTCACGCTCCCACGGGAGGAGCTGCTGGAAGTCGTGCGGCGCGTGTCCGTGATGGCACAGCGCAACGCACCGATCCGTCTGCGCTTCGCGGAGGGCGAGTTGACGATCTCCGCCCAGACGCAGGACGTCGGAGAGGCCCGCGAGACGATGCCGGCGCCGTACGCGGCCGAGCCGCTCGAGATCGGCTTCAACCCGGAGTTCCTGCGCGACGGGATCGAGTCGGTGGAGGGCGACGAGGTCCGCCTCAAGCTGATCAGCTCGCTTCGCCCGGCCGTCATCCAGGGCGAGGGCGCCGACTTCTCGTACCTGATCATGCCGATCCGCCTTGCCGGCTGATTCGACCCTCGGCCCGGGCTGATCGTCGAGACGCTCTCGCTCCGCGACTACCGCTCGTATCCGCGCCTCGAGCTCGCGCTGCAGTCCGGGCTCGTGCTCGCGGTCGGACCGAACGGCGCCGGCAAGACAAACCTGCTCGAGAGCCTTCATGTCGCGACGCAGGGGTTCTCTCCGCGCACTCGCTCGGACGCCCAACTGATCCGCTTCGGTGAGCGAGGGGCGCGCGTGACGGTCGCCGGAGAACACGGCGGAACACCGGTCGCGATCGAGGTCGCGCTGCGAACAGGCGAGGCGAAGCGGGCCAGGTTGAACGGCGCGCCGCTACGGGCGGCCGAGGAGCTGCGGTCGCGCCTGCCGACGCTCGTGTTCACGCCCGACCGACTCGCGATCGTCAAGGGGGCACCTGCGGTCCGGCGCGCGTACTTCGACCGGGCGCTCGGGCGCCTGTTCCCCAGCCGGGCGCAGGTGGCGACGGACTACGCCGCCGCGCTCGCCCAGCGAAACGGCGCACTCCGCCGGGTTGCGGCCGGCTATTCGCCCCGCGACGCGCTCGAGCCCTGGACGCAGCAGGTCGCCGATCGCGCACGTGTGCTCGTGGCCGCGCGCAGGGAGCTCGTCAAGCTGCTCTCGCCGGAGTTCTCGACGTGCGCCGCCGAGTTCCGGCTCGCCGACGCGCAGCTGCGGTACGAGGGTGAGCCGGTGTCCGCGGAAGCGCTCGACGCCCGGCTCGACCAGGATCTCGCGCGGGGCTTCACCGGGCTCGGCCCACACCTGCACGACATCGCCGTCGTAGCGGGCGACCGGGATCTGCGCAGCTTCGGCTCCCAGGGAGAGCAGCGCCTTGCCGTGCTGTCGCTCCTGCTCGCCGAGGCCGATCTCATCGCCGAGCGAGGGCCGGCGCCGCCCTTGCTGCTGCTGGACGACGTCCTCTCCGAGCTGGATCCGGAGCGGCGGGCGATCCTCGCGCATCGCATCCGGAGGCCCGGCTCGCAGGCGGTTCTCACCGCGACCTCGGCCGCTGCGCTTCCCAGCGAGCCCGACCTCCTCGTCCGCGTGAGCCCCGGGTCGGCGGTGGCGGCGTGAAGCCGGAGAAGATCGCCGGCGACGTCCGCCGTGAGCTGGAACGGTTCGGTGTCCCCGGCGCGATCGCCGCCGTCGTGGCCGCCTGGCCCTCGGCGGTCGGGAACTCGATCGCGCGAAACGCCTGGCCGGCGCGCATTGCACGCGACGGGACACTGCACGTCTCCACGAGCTCGTCGGCCTGGGCGTTCGAGCTCGGGCTGTTGGAGGCGCAGCTTCGCGAGCGCCTGGTCGAGGCTCTCGGCGAGCGGTCGCCGACGCAGCTCCGCTTCGCCCCGGGCCGCCTGCCTGAGCCCGCCGCACCGGAGGGATCAGAGGCGGCTGTCCGCCCTCCGAACGTCACCGAGCAGCACGTTCAGGCGGGGGAGGAGCTGGCCGCGCCGATCTCGGATGAAAATCTGCGCAAACTTGTTGCGAAGGCGGCCGCGGCGAGCCTGGCGAGGCCGTCGGACGACCGCTCCGTCTGATAGACTGTCGTCAGCCCGAAAAGCGGCAAAATGCAGGGCTTTTTTTAATGGCTGAAGCAGCGTACACCGCCAAGGACATCACGGTCCTCGAAGGACTCGAGCCGGTCCGGCTCCGACCCGGCATGTACATCGGGTCAACCGGGTCCAGAGGCCTGCACCACCTGGTTTACGAGGTGGTCGCGAACTCCGTTGACGAGGCTCTCGCAGGGCGTGCGGACCGTATCGAGGTCACGCTGCACCCGGACAACTCGGTGACCGTCTCCGACAACGGCTCGGGGATCCCGGTCGACGTCATGGCGGATCAGGGCCTGCCGGCCGTGACTGTCGTGCTGACGAAGCTGCACGCGGGCGGAAAGTTCGGCGGCGAGGGCTACAAGGTCTCCGGCGGGCTCCACGGCGTCGGCGTCTCGGTCGTGAACGCGCTCTCGGAGTGGCTGAAGGTCGAGGTCAAGCGGGACGGCAAGATCTATCGCCAGGAGTTCGCCCGGGGCGAGCCGACGACCGACGTCGTCGATGCCGGCAAGACGAAGACCAAGAAGGACACCGGCACGACGATCACGTTCCTACCCGACCTCGAGATCTTCGACGAGGACGAGTTCGAGTGGTCGATGGACACGCTCGTCCAGCGCCTTCGCGAGACGGCGTTCCTCACCCGCGGCCTGCGGATCCTCCTCACCGACGAGCGCGCCGGCGAGGATCGGCACGAGTTCCACTACGAGGGCGGGATCAGCGACTTCGTCGCCCACGTGAACAGCGCGAAGGAGCCGATCCACAAGCGGATCGTCTTCTTCGAGGGACAGATGGAGAACGGCAACGTCGAGGTCGCGATGCAGTGGAACGGCTCGTACGTCGAGTCGGTCTTCTCATTCGCGAACAACATCAACACGACCGAGGGTGGGGCCCACCTGTCCGGCTTCAAGGCCGCCCTGACCGGGACGGTCAACAAGTACGCGCGCGACAAGGGCCTGATCAAGGAGAAGGAGGAGAACCTCGAGGGCGAGGACGTCCGCGAGGGCCTCGCTGCGGTCATCTCCGTCAAGCTCCGCGACCCGCAGTTCGAGGGCCAGACGAAGACGAAGCTCGGGAACCCGTGGGTCCGCGGGCTCGTCGAGCAGACCGTCAACCAGCGGCTGGCCGAGTTCCTCGAGGAAAACCCCTCGGACGCGAAGCAGATCGTGACCAAAGCGGTAACCGCGCGGAACGCCCGCCAGGCTGCGCGCAAGGCGCGCCAGCTGAGCCGGAAGAGCGCGCTCGAAAGCTCGTCGCTCCCGGGCAAGCTCGCCGACTGCCAGACCAACGACCCGGAGGACGCCGAGCTCTTCCTCGTCGAGGGCAACTCGGCCGGCGGCTCGGCAGTCGAGGCGCGGAACCGCGTCAACCAGGCGATCCTGCCGTTGCGCGGGAAGGTCATCAACTCGGAGAAGAACCGGATCAACAAGGTGCTCTCCAACCAGGAGATCCAGTCGATGATCACGGCGATCGGCACCGGGATCGGCGACGAGTTCGACATCGAGAAGCTGCGGTACCACCGCGTGATCGTGATGACGGACGCCGACGTGGACGGGGCCCACATCCGGACGCTGATCCTCACGTTCCTCTTCCGCCAGATGAAGGAGCTCGTGCAGGAGGGCCACGTCTACATCGCGGCGGCGCCGCTCTACCGGGTCAAGATCGGCAACCAGGAGATCTACGTCGAGAAGGAGTCGCAGTTCGAGGATCTCCTCGTCCGCGAGCGGGTCAAGGACATGGAGGTCGCGGACCGCGACGGCTCGACGTTCAAGCTCACGGAGACGCGCTACAAGCGCTTCACGACCGCGCTGGCCGAGTTCGAGGGCTGGGCGTCACGGCTACGCGCCGACTTCGGCGCGCCGACGGTGAACTTCCTGATCGAGCATCGTCTGATCGAGAACGCCGACGCGGGCTCCGACCTCGCGCGGGCGCTGAAAGGCCTCGACACGGACGGGTACGAGCTCGATCTGGTGGAGAAGTCCGCCGAGTCGTTCCGCGTGAAGATCGTCGAGAAGGAGACGAGCGCCGCGAGCCACGCGATCGTGCCGGTCGAGCTGCTGACCTCGCCGCACTACGGGAGCCTCGCGCGGTCGTACGCGCGGCTCGTCGAGCTCGTCGGCCCGCCGCCGTTCAGGATCTCACTCGGGAAGAAGTCGCGCAGCGCGGACACTTTCGAGGCGCTCCGGCACGAGGCGCTGGAGCTCGCCAAGGATGGAATCGAGATCGGGCGCTTCAAGGGGCTCGGCGAGATGGACGCCGAGGATCTCTGGGAGACGACCATGAACCCGGCCAACCGGATGCTGATCAGGGTCGAGGTGGAGGATGCCGCCGCCGCCGACGACGCCTTTGCGAAGCTGATGGGCGACCAGGTCGAG
>DASSSO010000061.1:0-18894 GCA_035776735.1 Gaiellaceae bacterium
GCCCCACCAGACGAGGAAGGTGGCGAGCCCGCCGATCAGGGCGACGAGCACGAGCCAGAAGGCGGCCCGGTCGGCGAGCCGTTGCGCGGGCGCCTTCGAGTTCTGCGCCTCCTGGACGAGCTTGACGATCTGCGCCAGCGCGGTGTCCGACCCGACAGCGGTCGCTCGCGCCCGCAGTGTTCCTTGCTTGTTGATCGTCGCGCCGATCAGCTTGTCCCCCGGCTTCTTGCTCACCGGCAGCGACTCGCCGGTGACCATCGACTCGTCGACCGAGCTCCCGCCTTCGACAACGTCGGCGTCGACCGGCACCTTCGCACCGGGCCGGATCAGGAGCAGGTCTCCGACCTGCACCTCCGCAGTCGGCACCTCTAGCTCCTTGCCATCGCGGATCACGACCGCCATCGGCGGCGCCAAGTCGAGCAGGGCGCGGATCGCGTCGTTCGCACCGCCGCGCGCCCGCATTTCGAACCAGTGCCCGAGCAGCACAAAGGCTGCGAGGAGGGCGGCCGCCTCGTAGAAGACTTCACCCTCGATCCAGAACGTCGCGGCGACCGAGTAGATCCAGCCCGTTCCGATCGCGACCGCGACCAGCACCATCATGTCGAGCGTCCCAGCCCGGAGCGCCACGAAGGCGCCGCGGAAGAAGATCCAGGACGAGTAGAAGATCACCGGCAGGCTGAGGAAGAACTGCCACAGGTCGTCGCCGATCCCGAACGGGGTCGGCGGCGTCGAGCCGAACAGAAACTCGCCGACCGGAGACCAGAGCGCGATCGGGATCGCGAACAGCGCCGCGACCAGGAAGCGGTTGCGCATGTCGCGCACCATCTCGGCCATCGACATGCCGGCATGACCGCCGTGGCCATGGCCGTGCGCGTGCTCGGCGCGCTCCGCGGCGGCGTGGTCGGGCACCGGCGCGTCGCTCCCCTCCTCGGCGAGCGGATCGCAGACATGGCCGGGAACCGACCGGCCCGAGCAGTGATAGCCGCACTCCTCGACCCAGCCCTGCAGCTCCTCCACCGAGGTCGTCTGCGGCTCGTACTCGACAGTCGCCGTCTGCGCGACCGGGTTCGCCTCCACGCGCGCGACGCCCGGCCGGTTCGCCAGCACGCGCTCGACCACCGCCTTCTCGGAGGCGTAATGGAGGTCGCCGACGTGGAGGACCGCTGTCGCCTTACGGCCGCGGCCGTTGTGCCGCCCACCGTGGCCGCTGTGCTCGTGCGAGCTCATCGCTACCTCGTCTTGGTGAAGCGCTCGACCGCGGCGAGCAGCTCCTCGCTCTTCTCCGTTGCGGTCCTCGCGTCTCCCGAGGCGAGCGCGTCGTGGACGCAGTGCCTGACGTGGTCGTTGAGGATCTCGAAGGCCATGCTCTCGAGCGCGGTTTTGACCGCGCCGACCTGGGTCAGGATGTCGACGCAGTAGCGGTCCTCGTAGACCATGCGCTCGATCCCGCGCACCTGCCCCTCGATGCGGTGCAGGCGCTTCGTGAGCGCGTCCTTGTCGTAGCCGTGCTCCATCTAGTTCACCTCCCTCGGGCTGTGAAAGCGGCGTAGCCGCAGTGAGTTCGTGACGACGAAGACGCTCGAGAACGCCATCGCAGCGGCGGCGACGATCGGGTTCAAGAGGCCCGCGACCGCAAGAGGGATCGCGGCGACGTTGTAGGCGAAGGCCCAGAAGAGATTGCCCTTGATCGTTCGCAGCGTCCGGCGGGCCAGCCGGATCGCATCCGGCGCCGCGCGGAGATCGCCGGAGACGAGGGTGACGTCGCTCGCCTCGATCGCGACATCGGTACCTGTCCCGATCGCGATTCCGAGGTCCGCCTGCGCGAGCGCGGGCGCGTCGTTCACGCCGTCGCCGACCATCGCGACAACCTGCCCAGCCTCCTGCAGCCGGCGCACCTCGGCAACCTTGTCGTCGGGATAGACCTCCGCCAGCACGCGCTCGATACCGACCTCGCTCGCGATCCGCTCGGCGGCCGCGCGCGCGTCGCCGGTCAGGAGAACCGGCGTCAGCCCGAGCTCCTTCAGCTCGCGCACGGCCTCGGAGCTTGTCGGCTTGGCCGTGTCGCGCACGGCGAGTCTCGCCCGCGCCACGCCATCCCAGCGGACCTCGATCGCCTCGTCGCCGCGGACGACCTCGACTTCGTGGCCCTCGACCCGACCGAGGACGCCGAACCCAGGACGGTTTGCGAAGCCGTCGACCGGCGGCAGCTGGCCGAGCTCATGGCGGGCGGCAGCCGCGATGGCCTGTGCGATCGGGTGCTCGCTCGCTGCCTCGACCGCGCCGGCACGGCGGAGGACATCCGCTCGCACGGCGCCGTTCAGCGGGACGACGTCGACGAGCTCCATCGTTCCCTCAGTCACGGTGCCGGTCTTGTCGAGCACGATCGTGGTGATCCGCTTCGTCTGCTCGAGGACCTCCGGGCCCTTGATCAGGATGCCGAGCTGCGCTCCCCGTCCGGTTCCGACCATGAGGGCGGTCGGCGTCGCCAGCCCGAGCGCGCACGGACAGGCGATGATCACGACCGCGACGGCGGCCGTGAACGCGGCCGAGAGATCCCCTGTTGCGAGCAGCCAGCCGGTGAGCGTGGCAAGCGCGATCGCGAGCACGATCGGCACGAACACGGCCGAGACGCGGTCGGCAAGGCGCTGGATCGGCGCCTTCCCTGCCTGAGCCTCGGCCACGAGCCGCGCGATCTGCGCGAGCGCGGTCTCGGCTCCGACCTTCGTCGCGAGCACGATCAGCCGCCCGTAGGTGTTGATGGTGGCGCCGGCGACCTCGCTGCCGGACGTAACGTCCACCGGGACCGCCTCCCCGGTGAGCATCGACTGATCGACTGCCGAGGCGCCCTCCTCGACGACGCCGTCGGTGGCGATCTTCTCGCCGGGGCGGACGATGAAACGGTCGCCGACACGGAGCTCTTCGGCCGGGACGAGGACCTCCTCGCCGTCGCTGAGGACGCGCGCCTCCTTCGCCCCCAGCTCGAGCAGCGCGCGAATCGCTGCGCTCGAGCGGCGGCGGGCGCGCGCCTCGAGGAAGCGGCCGAGCAGGATCAGCGTCGTGATCACTGCGCCGACCTCGAAGTACGTGTCCTCACCCGGGAAGGCCACGAGAACCATCGCCGACCACGCCCAGGCGGCCAACGTTCCGATCGAGATCAGCGTGTCCATCGTCGCCGTTCCGTGGCGCAGGTTGAGCGCCGCCGCGCGATGGAAGGGCCAGCCGGCCCAGAGCACAACCGGCGTCGCGAGCGCGAGCGCAAGCCATTCCCAGCCCGAGAACTGGAGCGGCGGCACCATCGCGAGCAGCGCGAGCGGCGCTGTCAGCAGGGCGGCGCCGACGAGCCGACGCTGGATCATGCGCAGCGCATGGTCGGGCTCATCCTCCTGCGGGGCGTCCGCGGCTCCGTGCGGGAGTGCGGCGCCGTAGCCGATGGCCTCGACCGTGCGGATCAGCTTCTCGAGTTGAACACGCGCGGGATCAAAGGTGACCGATGCCTCTTCGGTGGCGTAGTTGACGCTCGCTTCAACGCCGTCGAGCTTGTTCAGCTTCTTCTCGATCCGGGCCGCGCAGGAGGCGCAGGTCATGCCCTCGATCTCGAGCCGGACGCGCTCGGGGGCGGCCTTCGTGCTCATCAGGCCGCAGCCAGCTCAGCGTCGTAGCCGGCCTCATCGATCGCCGCGACGAGCGCTGCGTCGTCGAGGCCATCGCCGCGGACCGTGACGAGCTTCGTCTCGAGGTCGACCTCGACTGTCTGGACGCCGCTGACGCCCTCGAGCTCGCGCGTCACCGCGGCCTTGCAGTGGCCGCAGTGCATCCCGGGGACCGAGTAAGTCCTAGTTTCCATTCGCTCCTCCTCCCTCGTGATCATACCCCAGTGGGGTACTGCTCGAAACACGCGCTGGGTCGGCCCGCGTCCCGCGCTCGTGCTGGTACTGGTCGCGGCAGCCGTGCGAGCAGAAGTAGAGGACCGAGCCGCCCTCCTCGAGTCGCGACGGTGCCTGCGCCGGGTCGAGCAGCATTCCGCAGACGGGATCGCGCACGAGCCCGGCCAGCGCCTTCAGCCGCCCGTCCTCGAGCCAGAGCACACGGTCGGCGACCTCGCGCAGCCGCTCGTCGTGGCTGACGATGACGACCGTCGTTCCTTCCTCCTTCGCCAGCCGGCGCAGCAGACGCATCGTCTCCGCGCCGTGCGCCGAGTCGAGATTCGCCGTCGGCTCGTCAGCCAAGATCAGCGCCGGGCGATTGGCGATCGCCCGCGCGATCGCGACCCGCTGCTTCTCGCCGCCGGAGAGCTGGTCGATGCCGAACTCCCGCCGCGCCTGGAGGCCAAGCGCGTCGAGCAGAGCTCTCGCGCGGTCGCGGGCCGCGCCGCCGCGCACACCGTCGAGGTTCAAGGCGACCTCGACGTTCTCGCGCGCTCGCAAGGCCGCCAGCAGGTTGAAGTCTTGGAAGATGAAGCCGAACGTCTTGGCCCGAAACGGCGGCAGCTCGCGCTCGGGTAGGGCCGCGATGTCGACGCCGTCGATGACGATCTCGCCGGCCGAGGTCCGCAGCAGCCCGCCGAGCATCGACAGCAGCGTCGTCTTCCCCGATCCTGACGGCCCCATGACGAGGACGATCTCGCCCCGCTCGAGCTCGAGGTCAACGTCGCTCACGGCCTCGACGCGAGTTTCTCCCTCACCGAAGACCTTCGAGAGGTGGTGGATGCGGACGAGCGGCTCGTTCACGACGCCCTCCTGTACACGCTCGCCGGTTCGACGCGGACGACACGCAGCATCGGGACGAGCGCAGCGGCGAGAGCGACCGCGGCAGCGACGGCGGACGCCTCCACCACGTCGCCGACGCGGAGCGTGAGTACCAGCGTCGGAGAAAGCGCAGGCAAGAGCACCGACAGCAGCGCAACGAGCAGCAGCGCGAGCGCGAAGCCGGCGACGACCATGACAGCAACCTGCGCGATCACGAGCGCGAGCGCGCGGCGCGCGCGCAGGCCGAGCGCCCGCAGAACGCCGTAGTCGCGGAGCTGGGTCAGCGTCTGCGAGTAAGCGACCAACGCGGCGACGGCAACGCCGATCACGAACCCCACGAAGATCATCCCGCGGACGATGTCAGTCGACATGTCGCCGACCACCGCCCGTTCGGAGGCCGCGAACTCGCGTCGTGTCGACGCCGTCACGAGCGGCTCGGAATCCTCGATGCGCCGCGCCAGCGTTACGGGGTCGACGCCAGCCGTGGCGCGCACGAGCAGGTAGCTGACGACATCGTCGGCCCGGAGAATCCGCGCCAGCGTTGGGCGGGCAACGAAGGCGAAGGAGCCGGTGATGGCCGCCGTGCCGGTGACCTCGCCGGAGACGCCCAGCGACGCTCCGAGGACGCGGACGCGCTCGCCGACGTCGACGGCGAGCTTGTCGGCAAGCGCTCGATCGAGCACGATCTCGCCCGCCCGCGGGGCCCGCCCGGCGGCGATCTCGGGCGTCGGCCCGCCGCCGACGAGGGCGACGATGCCGCTCTTGTCGCCGACGCTCTCGACGAACGCCCCCTTGTAGATGATCGGCTCAACGGCGGCGACACCGGGCACTCGAGCGACGGCCGCAGCGGTCGCCGAGGGCAGGGCCGATTGGGTCATGTGCATGGTTCTGACGCCATCCTGGGCGACGATGACGTCAGCGCCCGTGGCGTCGACGTAGGCGGTCAGCCGCGTTTCCATACCGGCGAAGATCGCCTTCAGGGCCAGGATCAAGAGCAAGGCGACACCGATGCCGACGATGCCGGCCAGCGTGCGGCCGCGCTTCGCCGACAGCTGGCGGCGGGCGATCGGGACGCGACGGCTGAGAGCGAGGCTCGTCATCGTCGGAAAGCGGTGGCAGGGTCTAGGCGGTCGAGGTAACGCGCCGGAGCAAGCGCGGCGAGGAGCGCGAAGACGAGGGCGGCAACGGCCATCCAAAGCGCGTCGGAGGTCGTCAGCGCGATCAGGTACTTCGGCGCTAGGACGCCGACAAGCGCGGCCCCGGCGACGGCGAACGCGACGCCGAGCACGGTGCCCGCGACGGCCAACGCACCGGCTTGGAAGGACACCAGGCGCACGAGCGCTCGCCGCCTGAGGCCGATCGCCTTCAAGGTTGCGTACTCGCGCGCGCGGTCGCGCGTCGCCGAGTAGACCGTGATCGCGATCACCAGGACCGCGACCGCTGCGGCGATCGCGATCATCGCCGCCAGCGGGCCCGAGAAGGCACCGACGAACAGGTCGCGATCGCGCGTCACCAGTTCGTCGCGCAAGTGGGCCGCGACTCCAGGGACGGCGGCGTCGATTCGCCTCACGAGCGCCGCCGGCGAGACATCCGCCGCCGGCGTCACCAGCAAGAACGTCGCCGTCTGCGGCTGCTCGTTGAGCGCGTTGGCCGTCTCCCGCGTCGTGAAGGCGAGCGGCGTCATGAACCCGCTCGTGCCGCGCGAGCGGCCCACGATCGTCAACGCCTCGCCGCGGAAACGCAGCCGTGTCCCGACGACGAGGTCGTGCTCGTCGGCGAGCACCTCGTCGACGACGAGGTCGCCGAACGCGCGCGGCGTCCGTCCCTCCGCAAGCTCCCAGGGGCCGCCGCGGCGGCCCGGGTCGTAGCCGACCAGGAGCGCGAGCACGCGCGTGCCGTGGAGGCTCAACATCGCGTAGCCTTCGCTGATCGGCGCCGCATCGCGGACGCCCGCCACGCGCTGGACACGCCCCGCCAGCCGCTCGTCGAGCACCGACGTCTGCGACAGGAAGTTGCGCGTCCCGGCCTGTCCGACCAGGACCGGCGGCTGATGATCGAGGTAGATCGTCGCCTGCTCTCCCAGGCCGCGGCGTAGCCCCGTCAGCAGCAGCACGAGCGCGACCGCCGCCGCGACCGCGAGCAGAGCGACGACGAGTCTGGCCGGCTCGCTGAGCAGCTGCCGCCGCCCGACCGGCACCTGGCCGCCCGCGGCGAGCGCCGCCCTGACGCGAGCGCGATCAGTGATGCTGCTCATGGCCCTCTCGCTGCTCGATTCCGGGGCGCGCGGGCGTGTCGTCGCCGCCGGTGATCGCCGGACCGATCACGAACGAGGACAGCGAGAACATCGCGGCGAAGACCGTTAGAGCGATGGCGGGAGCGCGCCAGGTGCTGAAGCGGCGGTAGAGGCGCAGAAGAAACGGGATCGCCGCGAAGAAGCCAATCGCCGCGAACAGGACCGTGCCACCAGCGCCGGCGAGCAACGCTGCGCCGGTCAGCGGCCCGACATGGTGGAGGACATGCGGCACGAGACCGATGAAGCCGCCCCAAACTGCGGGAACGCCGCTCCAGATCCGGGCGGCCACTCGGCGCCGCGTGAGTGCGACTTCAGCGACGACGCTCACGTTCGCCGCCGCTAAGCGCGTCAAGTGGGCGCAGGGGCGTCGCCTCGTTTGCGACGGGCCTCTCGGCGCGCTCCCTTTCCTCGATGAGGCGGTCGAGCTCGCCGCGCCGCCGCCTCAGCTCCCCGGCGCTCAGCCGTTGTTCGTCGCTGACGTGTGCCGAGGTCGTGTGGCTGTGGCCGGCGTGGCCGTGACCGCCGCGCATCATGAAGAACATCACGAGCGGGCAGGCGAGGACGAGAAGCAAGATGAGCAGCTCTCTCATCGGTGCCTTCCCTCCATTCATCTCCTCCTCGCCAAGCATGCTGGCGAGGCGGCCAGCGAGCATCGGGCTGCGCCCGTATACCGGTAGGGGGTAATTACGCATCTTTGCGTGTCTCCGACGGCGCGGTCCTGGCGACCACCATCCGGGGTTCCGCAGAGCCGTCGCGGATGGCTGGGACTGGCTCTGGATGACGTTTTGCGATGGGCTTCTGGATCCTCGTGATCGGCGCCGTCGTTTACGTCGCGGTGCGGCTCGCGACGCGACCCCCGCGCGCGATGCACCAATGACACGAAGCGGGCCGGCAGTAGTCGCATCCACTCGCGACAACTGCCGAGCACCGCCAATCGGCGCGGACCAGCCGGCCGCGCGCGGCCTTGGACGGCAGGCTGCTCGCTACTGTGAGGGCGTGGAGGCAGTAGCTGGCGAGCTCGTCGGGCGCGACATCGTCCCGGGGGCCACCGGTGGCTGCGCCCTCGGTGGCCAGGTCTCGGATCATGTCGCGGAGCTGCTGCGCCCGAGCGACATGCTTGTCTCGGTGCACGAATGCCGCGAGTTCGTGTTGTGCCCGTGCGACTCGTGGGAGATGAGGGCGTAGGCCTCGAGCAGGGCTTCGAGTCGCTCGTCGGCGTCGCCGAGCGAAACTGCGTCGTCTTGAAGACCGCTGGCCTCCGTCGAGCCGGTCAGAGTGCACCCGCTGAAGTCCGCTCAAGTCAGCCTTAGGCCGGCGCTCACTGGGGCGCAACTGGCGCACACCGACGGAGCAGTGCGCCGGGGGCTCAGCGCAGATGACAGAGCAGCGCGGTGGGGCCGCGCTCACCCGTCGCCGTGCACGCCCGCCGCTCGGATGACGTCCTGGCGAATTCGAAGCTCAACCCGCCTGAGCGAGGAGCGGACGACCAAATGCGAACACTAGTCACCACTCGCTCAGCTTCCCCCCATTTCCCTTTGTTCTCGAAGCGGCGGATAATGGCTCAGCGATGGCCGCTCGGCCGCGACGCTCTCGAAGCGTCGTCGCGGCGCTTCTTCTCTTCGTCGCGCTTGCCGCGATGGTGGGGGCGGTTGCGATCGGTTGGGCGATCGGCCAGGCCGGCGGCGAAGAGGCGGTGACCGTGACGACGACCGTGTTCTCCGGCATGGAGACCGAGCCCAGCGGGCAGGGACCGGCCGGAGAGGCGCGGAGGGGCAGGGAGGTCTACCTGGCCGCGGGCTGTGGAGCCTGTCACGGCCAGAACGCCGAGGGGACTGACGTCGCGCCGCCGCTCGCCGGCCACACCGCCGAGCAGGTGCACCAGCAGGTGCGCAATCCGCTCGCGCAAATGCCCGCCTATCCGGTCGAGCAGCTGTCCGACGACGACCTCGAGGCAATAGTCGGGTACATCGCCGGATTGAAGCCTGCAGAGAAGCACATGGAGCCCGTCAGGCTCTCCGAGGTCCTCGCCGTCCACCACTGGATGGCGATCAGCGCGATCGCAGCGCGCGACCGGGGCGACGCCCTCCACCACGTCGGGCACATCATCGAGGCGGTGAAGGGCGAGCACCTAGAGGCGATGAAAGAGGCCCGCGAGCACCTGCGCGAGGGAGACCTTCACGAGGCCGAGCACTTGATCGAGGAGATGCTCGCGGGTAAGGCCGAGCCGGAGCTCAGCCGAGAGCGCCTGAGCCTGCGCCTCGCCCTCACCGCCGTCGACCAGCACGATCGCAAGGAGGCGATCCACCAGATCCGGCACTTCCTGGAACTCGCGAAAGGAGCAGACCGGCAGAAAGGCCAGGCTGTGCTTGCACACCTCCGCGGGGGCGACCTCCACGAGGCCGAACACGGAATCGCCGACCTCCTCGGCATCAAGCGCGGGTGACCGGTGGTGAAACCGGGCAAGCCCACTGTGCAGGACCACAGCGCGTCGCCGCGCAGCTGACTGACGAGCGTGGGCATGTAACCGGGTCGGAAGGGAAGGCCGATCGGTCACCCGCACAGGGGCGTTGCCCAACATCACGACACACGAGCTCCGCGTCCGGCCAGGCGCCGAGGCCTCGCACCTTGTCCGGAACGTCTTCTGTCGCCAGGGGCGCGAGTGCGTACTCGAGGAAGCCGAGCAGGATCAGCGTCGTGACGACCGCGGCCACCTCGAAGTAGGTCTCCGTCTCGAGGCCGGCGAGGAGCACCACCGCCGACCACAGCCGAGCAGCGCGACGGGAACCGTGAGCGCCGCGGCGAGGACGAGCCGCCTCGCAGTCGAGGTCTCGGCCTCGTGAGCATCCGCGTCGGGCTGTCCCACCGGGCGAGCGTCGTATCCCGCGGCCTCCACGGCACTGATCAGCTCGGTGAGCTCGCGATCAGGACGCTCTGTGTTCGTAACGCTCCTGCCGAATAGCGTAATACCCGCCGGGGGTATAGCATCCGTGATTGCCCCGCAAGGTTTGTCGGCGCTCCAGTGCGGTATCAGGAGAGAAATCGACGGAGGAGGACGACATGAGCCACACGGCCGCGATGCTCGAGACCGCGCCGAGCGAAAGCCGCTACGACCGCGAGGCGCTCGCGCGCTGCATCGAGAGCTGCCTCGACTGCGCGCAGAGCTGTACCGCGTGCGCCGACGCGTGCCTCGCCGAGGAGACCGTCGCCGAACTCAGGCGCTGCATCGGCCTCAACCTCACGTGCGCCGACGTGTGCTCGACGACCGCGTTCGCGCTCTCCCGCCAGATCACGTCCGACGATCAGGCGCTGCGTGCGCTGCTCGACGCCTGCGCCCAGGTCTGTGCGAGCTGCGGCGCCGAGTGCGAGGCGCACGCGCATCATCACGAGCATTGCCGCGTGTGCGCGGAGGCGTGCCGTGAGTGCGAGGCGCGGTGCCGGGAGCTGCTCGCGGCCTAGAGCCGGCGGGCGCCGACCCAGGTCGACGAGTACCAGCCGCTGAGGCTGGAGATCTTGACAACGTCGCCAGTGTGCGGCGAGTGGATGAACTGGCCGCCGCCGATGTAGATCCCGTTGTGGCCGAGCCCGTTGAAGAAGACGAGGTCGCCGGCCTGGAGCTGGCTCCGGTCGACCGGCGTGCCGTAGCCGTACTGCATCGCCGCGTTGTGCGGGAGTGAGACGCCGACCTGCGCGTACACGTACATCACGAACCCCGAGCAGTCGAAGCCCGAAGGGCTCGAGCCCCCGTAGACGTAGGGCGTTCCCAGGTACTGCATCGCGATCCCGACCACCCCGCCGTACTTGGCGGGCGGCGCGGCCGGCAGCGCCACCTCCGTCTCCGCCGAAGGATTGCTCGAGGCCGCGAGGTCGGGGATCAGCGGCTGCGGCGCGGCGAGCCGGGCCCGCGCCGCCGCTGCAAGCCGCGCCTGACGCCGCCGCTCGGCGGCCTGCATCGAGGCGATCTCGGACTTGATCGACGAGAGGAGGCTCTGGCGCTCGGAGAGCTGGCCTTCGATCGACGCCTTGTGGGCCGCGCGCTCGGCGACGAGCTCCGCCTGTCGGTCCCGGTCCCTGCGGAGCCGTGCGCGCGCACGCCGCATGTCGGCCCGGAACCGGGTGACGTCCGCGAGCACCTTCGAGTCCTGCTCGGACACGCGTGAGACGGTCTCGAGGCCGTCCAGGAGGTCCTCGAGGCTCTGTGAGCCGACGAGCACGTCGAGGGTCGAATCGGTCTCCTCGGACGTGTAGATCGCGACCATCCGGCCGGCGAGGACCTTCTGGGCCGTTCGGAGGTTTTGCGCGGCGATCTGCAGGTTCACGCGGTTCTCCGCCAGGTCGCCCTTGATCGCGTCGAGCCGCTCGTTCGCGAGGTTGTACGCGTCGATCGCGTGCTCGAGCCGCCCGTCGAGCGCCTGGATCTGCGCCATGACGGACTGCGCCTGCGCACGCTTGGATGACACCGAGGCCGGCTCGGCGGTCGCGCCGCCTGCCACGGCGAGGGCGGCGAGGAACGAAACGCTGATTACGACAAGCTGAGACCTACGCATCCGAAGCGCCGAACCGGGCAACCACTCGTCCGCATCCGCGTGGGACCGGGACGGCACAAGCACGGCACCCTAACAACGGTTCCGGACAGCCGCAAACGGGGTACGGGCAAACCTGTGGTAGGGTCGCCGCTCGTGCGCAGGCCAGGGAGGGCGTTGCGAACGTTTGGCGCCGCCGTTCTCTGCGGAGCAGCGGCCGGCGCGGCTCTTGCGGCCGGCGGCGGCGCTCAGAGCCCTGCGGACCTGGAGGCTCAGGCCGACGCGCTACGCGCCCACAACGAGGCGCTCGCGGCGGGGTCGCAGTCCGCTCTCGGCAGCCTCGCCGCGATCGAGAGCCGGCTCTCCCAGGCGCAAGCGGAGCTCGCCTCGTTCCGCGCGCGATCCGCCGAGGTTCGCGCGCAGCGCCGGGAGGTCGGCCGCGAGCTCGGGATCGTGCGGACGGCGCTCCGCATCACGCAGAGGGCGCTCGCGCGCCGGCTCCAGACCGTCTACGAGGAGGGCCATACCGACGTCCTGGCGGTGATCCTGGGCGCCTCCTCCCTGGACGAGGCGCTGAGCGCGGTGGAGACGATCGACCTCGCCGCCCGACAGGACGAGTCGCTCCTCGATCGGGCACGGACGACCTCCCGGCGGCTCGCCCGCCTGAGCAGGTCGCTGGCGGCGAAGCAGCGCGAGCTCGACCAGCTCGCCGCCGCGAAGGCTGCCGCCGCCGCGTCGCTCGTGGACGCGCGCGCCCAGCGGCTCCGGACGATCGCCTCGCTGCGGGCGGCACGAAGCGCGAACACCGGCCGGATCGCACGCCTCGACGCCCGCGCCCGCACGCTCGCTTCGGTGCAGGCGTCTCCGCCGACACCGGTCGTCGCTCCCGGCGCGCCCAGCCTTCCAGCCGGCCCGGCGTCGGCCGGCGTGCGCTCGCTGACCGTGCTCGCAACCGGCTACGCGCTGCCGGGACGGACCGCGACCGGCCGGCCCGTCGGCTGGGGCGTCGTGGCCGTCGATCCCTCGGTCATCCCGCTCGGCTCCCGCCTCGCCATCCCCGGCTACGGGATGGGCGTGGCCGCGGACACGGGCGGCGCGATCGCGGGCGCGAGGATCGACCTCTGGTTCCCCACCGTCGCCCAGGCGCACTCCTGGGGGAGCCGCACCGTGACAATCACCATCTATCCGAATTAGTCGGGCGCCGTACGTGCGTCGCCAGTAGAGTCATGTCGATGGCGACCGACCCGGGGGGCCAGTCGGAAGCAGTCAACCCGGAGCTCCTCCGCGTGATGCTCGTCGACGACCACGACCTGTTCCGCACGGGGCTGCGGAACCTGCTCGAGGAGCAGGGCGTGCACATCGTCGGGGAGGCGCCCGACGGGAACCAGGCGCTCCAGCTCGTCCGCGAGCTGGCGCCCGACGTCGTCGTGATGGACCTGAACATGCCGGGGATGAACGGCATCGAGGCGACCCGCGAGATCACGCGATTCGCACCGCTGACCCGAGTCCTCGTCCTGACGATCTCCGACCAGGACGACGACGTGATGGACGCCATCCTCGCCGGCGCCTGCGGCTACCTCATGAAGGATTCGTCGATCCAGGACCTGATGGCCGGGATCCAGGCCGCCTCGGTCGGCGAGTCGCTGATCTCGCCGCACATCGCGTCGAAGGTCCTCCAGCGCATCCGCGCGGCGAACGTGGAGACCGGCGTAGGCGTCGCCCGGCCCGAGCTCTCCGACCGCGAGACCGAGGTCCTACGCCTGATCGCGAACGGCAAGGACAACGCCGAGATCGCCAAGGAGCTCCACATCAGCCCGAAGACGGTCAAGAACCACATCTCGAACATCCTGATGAAGCTCCAGATCGAGAACAGGATTCAGGCGGCTGTCTACGCGGTGCGGTCGGGGCTCGTCTAGCCGCGCCGGGGCGCTATCGCCGAAAGTCTCACGACTTTCGGCGACCATTTGAAGCCGCGCGCTGCTTCGCGGCGCGCGGCCTAGAAGCGCACGAAGCATTCGCCGGCCCAAACTGCGCCGCGGCGAAACGGGCAAAGCCCGTTTCGCGGCGGGGGCTTAAGCGACTTTCGCTTCTGCTGCTTCGGTTCTGAGCGAGGCCAGGAGGCCTCTCAGGGCTGCGAGGTCTCGCTTCGCGCGGGCCAGTCGGTGGGCGGTGCGCGAGAGCTCTCGGGCCTGCTGCTCGCTGCTTTCGTGGTCGATTTCCGCGGCCAGGGTGCCGATCGATCGCTCGAGGCGCGTGCACTCCGCGTCGAGCTTGAGTGCCAGGGCATACCCGTCGGTGAGCGTCTCCTCGAGATGCGCGCGGTCCGGATTCCGCCCGCTCTCGAGCGACGTCAACAGATCTTGGAGGCGACCCCTGACCGATGCGAGTTGATGTGCCATTCGACGTCTCCCGAGTTCCACGCTCGATTATCTGCGCTCGATCGGTCGTTTCCTATAGGCCGACCGGCCCATCTTTCTCGTCGATAGGACCTACAATGATCCGGTGCCGCGCCGAGCTCTCGCTGCTGTCGCCGCGTGCGCGGCGGCCGCTCTCACGGCTGCGGCGGCCCCCGCAGAGCCGGCGAAGACGGGGCTCCCGGCGAAGCTCGCGAAGGCGCTCGCGGTCCCGCACGTCCAGGCCCGCCTCTCTGGGGCGGCTGCGTTCGATCTGTCCTCCGGCCGGACCGTCTTCCTCAGGCATCCCGCGCTCTCCCTCGTTCCCGCCTCGAACGCGAAGCTGGCCGTTGCGTACGCGTCGCTCGAGGCGCTGGGACCGGACTACCGGATCGACACGATCGTCTTCGGAGAGGGGCAGCTGGTCGGTTCGACCTGGAAGGGCGACCTGGTCCTGAAAGGCTTCGGCGACCCGACCCTGAGCGTCGCCGACCTCCGGGCGCTCGCGCGGCAGGTCAAGGCCTCTGGGATCAGGCAGGTGAGCGGAACGATCGAGGCGGACGAGTCGTACTTCGACTCCCGGCGCACGGGGCCGGCGTGGCGGTCGTACTACTACCTCAACGAGTCGCCTCCGCTCTCGGCGCTGACGGTGAACCGGGCTCGCTTCCGCGGCTACGTGACACGCGCGCCGGCGATCGCGGCGGGCACGCAGTTCCGCCTGGCGCTGCGGGCTGCGGGTGTCGGAGTCCGCGGCCGGGTGGTGATGGGCGCCGCCGATCCGGTCGCGACCCAGCTCGCGGCGACGGCATCGGCGCCGCTGTCCCGGATCGTCACGTTCATGAACCGGGAGAGCGACAACTTCACCGCGGAAGTCCTGCTGAAGCACCTCGGCGCCGTCGAGACCGGCGTCGGCTCGAGCGCCTCCGGGGCGGAGGCCGTCCGGGAGATCCTGCGCGCGGCGGCGGTGCCGCTCGCCGGTGTGCGCATCGTCGACGGTTCGGGCCTCTCGGGCCGCAACCGGCTGACCGCAGCCGCGGTGATCGGCATCCTCGTCGTCGCCTGGAACGACCCCGCGATCCGGCCCCATTTCGTACGGTCGCTCGCCGTCGCCGGCGTCAATGGGACGCTGGAGGACCGCCTCGAGCGGCCGCCTGCCCGGGGCGCCGTGCTGGCGAAGACCGGCACCCTGCGCGAGTCGTCCGCACTCTCGGGCTACGTGCGCGGCCGGTGGGCGTTCGCGGTGATCCAGAACGGGCGCCCCGTCTCCCAGTTCTGGGCCCGGCGAGCCCAGGATCGCTTCGCCTCCGTGCTAGCCGCGCAGTAGCCTCGCGAGCTCCGCCTCGTCCAGCAGCGGCACGCCCGAGCTCTGCGCCTTCGTGAGCTTCGACGCGCCCGGCTCCTCGCCGACGATCACGCCGGTCGTCTTCTTGGACACCGAGTTCGTCACCTTGGCGCCCAGCGCCTCGAGCTCGGCTTGCGCCTGCTCGCGCGACCAGTTCTCGAGCGTGCCCGTGATCACGTACGTCCGGCCGGTGAGCGGTCCCTCGGGCGGGCGGTCCTCCTCGTCCGACTCGAAGCGGAGGCCGAGCTCGCGCAGCTCGGCGATCAGCGCCCGGTTGTCCTCCTCCGAGAACCACTCGACGATCTTCTCCGCGCGCTCGGGGCCGAGTCCCTCCACCTCCATGATGTCCTCCTGCGCGGCCTCGGCCAGCCGGTCGACCGAGCCGAAGTGCCGGGCGAGGCTCTGGGCCGTCACCCAGCCGACGTCGGGGATGTTCAGTCCGAACAGGACTCGGCGGAACGGGATCTGCTTCGACGCCTCGATGGAGGAGATCACGTTCGTCGCGCTCTTCTCCTGAAAGCCGTCGAGCTCGAGCAGCTGCTCCTTCGTGAGGCGGTAGAGATCCGGCAGGGAGCGGACGAGCCCGAGGTCCCACAGCCTGCGGACGAGCTGCTCGCCGACGCCCTCGATGTCTGCGGCGGCCATGACCCAGTTGTTCAGCGTCTCGAGGCCGCGGGAGGGGCAAGCCCGGTTCGGGCACCGGTGCATCGCCTCGCCCTCGGGCTTGACGATCTCGACGCCGCAGAGCGGGCAATGCGTCGGCATCTTGAAGGGCTTGGTGCCCCGCCGGTGTGCGCCGGCGGGCCCCACGATCTGCGGGATCACGTCGCCGGCCCGCTGCACGATCACGTCGTCGCCCTCCCGGATGTCCTTGCGGTTGATGTCCTCCTCGTTGTGAAGGGTCGCCCGCGACACGGTGACGCCGCCGACCTCGACGGGCTCGAGCATCGCCCAGGGGTTCAGCGCGCCCGTGCGGCCGACCCGGATCGCGATCTTGTTCAGGCGCGTCGTCGCGGTCATTGGCGCCCACTTGTAGGCGCGCGCCCATCTGGGGCGGTCGTGGAGGGCGCCCAGCTCGCGCTGGTGCGCCAGCGAGTCGACCTTGATCACGATCCCGTCGATCTCGTAGTCGAGCTCGATCCGCCTCCGCTCCCATTCCGCGCAGCGCTGCGCGACCTCCTCGATCGTCTCGAGCCGGTCGGCGTGCGGATTCGTGCGGAACCCGTGCTCGCGGAGCCACTCCAGCAGCTCCCACTGGCTCTGGAAGTCGACCCCCTCGGTGTGGCCGGCGCCGTAGACCCAGATCGAGAGCGGCCGCTCGGCAGTGATCTGCGAGTTCTTCTGGCGCAGCGAGCCGGCCGCCGCGTTGCGAGGATTCGGCGCCGTCTTCTTGCCTTCGGCGACGAGCCGCTCGTTGAAGGCGTTGAAGCCGGAGAGCGGCATGTAGACCTCGCCGCGCACCTCGAGCGTCGGCGGAGCGTCGTCGCCGCGCAGGCGGAGCGGGATGGCGGAGATCGTCCGCAGGTTCGGGGTCACGTCCTCGCCCTGCCGGCCGTCTCCGCGCGTCGCTCCGCGCGAGAGGACGCCGTTCTCGTACACGAGCGAGATCGCAGAGCCGTCGATCTTCGGCTCGATCACCCAGGCGACCTCCTCCGGCGGCACGTCGAGCCGCTTGCAGACGTCCTGGGCCCACTTCTGGAGGGCCTCGACGGTCGTGACCTTCTCGAGCGAGCCCATCGGCGACAGGTGCTCGACCTTCTGGAACTTCTCGGACGGCGGCGCACCGACGCGGTGCGTCGGAGAGCTCGGGTCGTCCAGCTCCGGGTGCTCCTCCTCGAGCGCCTTCAGCTCGTCGTAGAGGCGGTCGTACTCCGCGTCCGAGATCTCCGGCCGGTCGAGGACGTGGTACAGGTAGAGGTGGTGCTCGAGCTGGCGCCGGAGGTCTTCCACGCGGCTCGCGGCGTCGGCGCGGGTGCGGGTCGCCATTCGGCTGATGCTATCCAGGGTGGGATTCGCGACGGATGCGTCGAACGAGGCCGATGCAGGCGGATTGCCTCTCCCCCCGCCTGTCGAGTCCCGGCGGTGTGCTGCAGACCGCTCGGGACTCGTTTTTCTGTGCGCGGCGTGGTCGCGGGGCGCTAGGGACTGTCCCTCGGACCCGGCTCGCGGGGACATGGAGATCGCGACGTCTGTGTGTCAGTACCGCACGTGCTCGAGGTAGAGGCCCCACGGCGGTGCTGTACTGCCTGCGTCTTCACGGCCGTGGCCCCCGGTCAGCAGCCGCTCGAGCTGCGCCGGCTGTCGCTCGACCATGGTCCCGACCAGGGTGCGGACCATGTGCCGCAGGAAGCTGTCGGCTTCGATCTCGAACTCGAGCATGTCGCCGAGGCGGTGCCACGCCGCCTGCTTCACGACCCGGACGAAGACCTTGTGCTGGGTCTCCGCCGGCGTGAACGCACGAAAGTCGTGCTCGCCGAGCAGCAGCTCGGCCGACTCCGCCAGCCGATGCTCGTCCAGCGGGCGCGGATACCACCAGCTCCGCCGCTCCTCGAACGGCGAGCGCTCGCGGCGCCGGAAGATGCGGTAGCGATACGAGCGCGACCGCGCGGAGTGGCGCGCGTGGAAGTCCGGCGCGGCCTCCTCCACCGCCACGACGGCGACGTCCGGCGGAAGCTGCGCGTTCAGCGCCTCCGCCACACGAGCCGCAGGAGGCCCGCCGTCGACCTCGACCGAGGCGACGTTCCCGAGCGCGTGGACGCCCGTGTCGGTGCGACCGGCGACCGCGAGCTCCCCCCAGCGCGGAAAGACGCGCTCGAGCCCCGCCCGGAGCTCGCCCTCCACGGTCCGCAGGCCCGGCTGAGCCGCCCAGCCGCGGAAGCCGGTGCCGTCGTACGCGAGGGTGAGCTTGAGCTTCGTGCCCTACGCCGTCGGAGCGACGGCCTGCTCTTCGGGCTGGCGCACCGGCCGCGCCACGGGAGCGGGCGGCACGTAGTCCACGAGCTCGAGGTAGGCCATCTCCGCCGAGTCCCCCGCCCGCGGCCCGAGCTTGACGATCCGCGTGTAGCCGCCCTGCCGGTCCGTGAACCGCGGAGCGACCTCGGCGAACAGGATGTGCACGACGTCGTTCGACCGGAGGTAGGCGAGCGCCTGCCGCCGGGCGGCCAGATCACCGCGCCGCCCGAGCGTGATCATCTTCTCGGCGATCGGCCTGACGGCCTTCGCCTTCGCGACCGTCGTCTTGATCCGGCCGTGCTCGATCAGCGCGCCGGCAAGGTTCGAGTAGAGCGCCTTGCGGTGCGCGTGGTCGCGGCCGAGCTTCTTTCCAGAGCGATGGTGGCGCACCGCGGCTAGATGGCTGCTGCCATGAGATCGTTGGTTCGAGGCGCGAGCTGACCGCCTAGGGTGCGTCGATAGTTCGGCCGCGATGCTGACAGCATCGGGGCCGGGCTGGCGACGCGAAGCGCGCGCGCCGGAAGCGGCCCGCGCGGCGGGCCGGGGCCGGTGCGGAAGCGGCCTAGGCGCGTCAGATCGCGCATCCGGGCCGGCGAGATCGTGGCGGCAGCCATCGGACCTAGAGGGAGTCGTCGCCGCGCAGGTTGAG
>DASSSO010000224.1:0-4729 GCA_035776735.1 Gaiellaceae bacterium
TCGACGGCGCTCGCGGGCGAGGCGACGCGTCTCGGCGCGCGTCAGATCGAGGTCGTGCCGAGCGGCGTGGGGATCCCGGCCGAGGTCGGCGTCGAGGCGAGACCGCCCGAGATCCTCTATGCGGGCAGGCTCTCGCCCGAGAAGGGGGTGCTCGAGCTCGTCGAGGCCGCCGCGGACCTCAACCTCGTCGTCGCTGGCGACGGGCCGCTGCGCAACCGCGTGCCGATGGCGCGCGGGTTCGTCCCCCCGCACGAGCTCGCGACCCTCTACGCACGGGCCGCCGTCGTCGCCTGCCCTTCGCACCGCGAGGGGTTCGGCGTGGCCGCGCTCGAGGCGATGGCGCACGGGCGTCCGGTCGTGGCGGGCGCAGTCGGCGGCCTACTCGACCTCGTCGTCAACGGCGAGACCGGGATCCTCGTCGAGCCGGGAAACGTCCCGGCGCTGTGTGCGGCGCTCGAGCGCCTGCTCGCCGACCGGGAGCTGCGGCGCCGCATGGGCGAGGCTGGGCGCAAGCGGGCGGCCGAGCACTTCGGCTGGGACGCCGTCACGCGGAAGACACTCGACGTCTACGCGCGGTACGCGGGGAAGAAGTCCGGGCGCAGCGGCTCCGGCTCCTCAGCGCGCCGGGCGACGAGCGCGTCGTAGCGCTCCGGTTCGGCGACGACGGTCGCGAAGGAGTACTCGTGCTCCTCGCCCCCGAAGCTCCGCTTAAAGGCGTAGAGGCTGTCGGCGCCGGCCGTCCCGCCGCCGAGATGCAGCAGCTCGCAGCCGCGCGTGGCCGCCCACACGGCGCCTTCGTGGACGAGCAGCGTCCCGGCCTTGAGCTCCCGGCCCGCGTCCGTCGTGCCGCTCAGGTGGTAATGCGCGAAGCGGCCGGCCCGGTCGGCGAGGAAGAGCGAGCCGCCGACGAGCTCGTCGCCGCGCTGCGCGAGCGCGACGCCGAGACTCTCGCCGAGCCCCTCCGCGAGCGTCCGGTAGTAGCCGGCCGGGAAGAGGTAGTGGCCGGCGGCGCCGATCCGCCTCATCGTCTCGTCGTAGACGGCGCGGAAGCGCTCGAGCCCCTCATCGCTGCGGTCCCACGAGACCTCGAGCTCGCGCCGCGCGACGGACAGGTCGGCCTTCCTCCCCTTGCTCATCCCGGCCAGCCGCCCGTCCTCGACCCGGGCGAGGTCGATCGCGGTCGTCGGCCCGTGCCGCCGGACCTCGACGCCGTCCGCTTCGGACAGGTGCTCGAAGCCCCCCAGGAGGGGGTGTAGCCGAAGCAGCGCGCTCACGACGCCGTTCGTCGCACACCAGTCCCGAAGTTGACCCACATCCGCGACGGCGTCCGACCCCGCGGAGAGCGGAAGCAGGCCGCCGTAGCCGTACGGCGTCACGGCGTCGGAGCCCTCCTCCCCGTACGGGAGCTCGCGCAGGAGGAGCGGGAAGAGCGCGGAGCCGGCGTGCACGCCGACCAGCCGCCCCTCGCCCGCCGCCTCGTACGCGCGGCCGTAGCCGGACCGGAAGTAGACGTCGGGCGTCGGCGCCGCGTCGACGAGCGCGTCCCACCGCTCGTCGCCGGCGGCGAGCGTCTCGGCCGTCACACGCGGGCTGCGGCCCCGCGCAGGGTCGACGCGACGCGCTCCATGTCCGCGTCCGAGTAGCGCCAGTCGGTCGGGATCGTCAGGACGCGGGTCGAGAGGTCGCGCACCCGCTCGGACGCCGGCCGCTCGATCGGCCAGTGCACCGGGCAGTAGACGCCCGCCGCGCGGAGCGCCTCCCGGAGGCGATCGCGGACGTCCTCGGACCGGAACGCGAGCACGACGCCGAGCGGCGCAGCCCCGGCAGGCCACTCGTCGAAGACGGGCTCCGCCACCTCGAGCCCCGCGAGCAGTCCGAGCAGGTGCACCGCGTTGTCCGACCGGCGCACCCGCCAGGGAAGGGGAGCGCCGCCGATCACCGCCTCGCGCGCAGCGGGCGATGCCGCCGCGACCGGAGCGCCCGCGAGCAGCTCCTCGCCCTGGATCTGCAGCCGCCGGAACCGCTCCTTCAGATCCTCGCCTCCGTTCAGCTCGAGATACCGGCCCTTGAGCAGCATCGCCGCGAGCTTCAGCTCGCTTCCCTCGGCGGTCCCGCGCGGCTGCGGCGGAAGGTCGAGGCCTCGCGGCGACCAGAGGATCCCGCCGTCCGGAACCGGCAAGGTCTTCCGCACCGAGCAGAACGCGTAGTCGGCGTCCGACCCGACCGCCCAGGGCGAGAACGGATCGTGCGAGTGATCTTCGACCAGCGTCCAGTCGGCCTCCGCCCGTCGCGCCTCCCAGCCGGACCCCGCCCGGGCGCCGAAGAAGTTGACGGCGATGACGGCGTCGCCCCGCGCGGCTTCGAGCGTCTCCCAGCGGGGCTCCTCCCAGCGCGGGTCGTCCTCGTAGGTGCGGATCGGCACCTTGCTCGCCCAGCCGACGGCGACCTCGTGGCAGAAGTAGTCGGGAAGCCAGAGCGTCCGGACGCGGAGGAGCTCGACGAGCGCCTCGACCGCGTGGCGGCCGAGCGCGTACCAGACCGCCGGCCTCGGCCACGGGTGGAACGGCCGGGGCGTCTCCACCGGCGAGTGGAACTCGCCGCCGACCTCCCAGGTCTGCTCGGTCACGGCGGTCACATCAACCCACGCTCGCGGCGCACCGCATCGTGGAGCCCTACGTCGTCCACCTCTGCGTCGGTTTGCGCCGCCTGCGAGCCCCGCATCGAGAGCACCTTGAGGATCGTGAGGCCCAGGATCCTCAGATCAAGCCGGAGACTCCGGTTGTCCACGTACCAGACGTCGAGGGCGAGCCGCTTGGAGAAGGGGATGTCGTGGCGCCCCTGCACCTGCGCCCACCCGGTCACGCCGGGCCTGACGTCGTGCCGCCGCATCTGCTCCGGCGTGTACCAGCGGAGGAACTCCATGAGCAGCGGCCGCGGCCCGATGAAGCTCATGTCGCCCTTGAGGATGTTCCAGAGCTGCGGGAGCTCGTCCAGGCTGAGGCGGCGCATGAAGATCCCGACCTTGGTGAGGCGCTCCTCGTCGGGCAGCGCCTCGCCGTCGGGGCCGACGGCGTCCTTCATCGTGCGGAACTTGTAGACCTCGAACGGCTCGCCCTTGTAGCCGGGCCGCAGCTGGCGGAAGAGGACCGGCCGGCCCATCGTCAGCCGGATCGCGAGCGCCAGGCCGGCCAGCACCGGTGAGAGCAGCACCGAGAGGACGGAGGCGCCGGTGAGGTCGACGAGTCTGCGCACGGAGAGTGGAACTATGGCGTCCGCGAGCGGAGGTAGGCGAGAGAGGCGATCGCGGGCCAGGGATCGTCCCGCGCGAAGATCGCCCTCGCCTTCGGCCGGCGCAGGTACCCGCGCAGGAACTGGCGCGGCCCCAACTCACCCCGGCGCGCCATCTGGAGCGAGACGTGGACGTCCTTCGCCAGGTAGACCCAGGTCAGATCGTCCTTGAACGTCGGAAGCGGCGCGACCTCCCGACCGGTCAGGTCGTCGTAGACGATCCGCGGCAGGTCGAGGTGCCGGTTCGCGGCGAGGGCGGCCCAGACCGGCAGGCGCGTGTTCACCTCGAGCACGCTGAAGCTGCCGTCTCTGGGGTCCTGAGCGAACTCGACGTGGGCGATCCCCGCGTAGCCCGCCGTCCGGAGCAGGCGGAGACCTTGGTCGAGCACGGTCGGCTCGTAGTCGACCTCGAACACCGCGCTCGTGCCGAACCGCAGCGGCCCCTGGCGGACCTTTCGGCCGACGAGCGTGACGAGCGGCCGGCCGTCGCGCGTCAGGTACGCGAGCAGCGAGTAGATCTGCTCGTGCGAGTCGGGGACGACCTCCTGGACGATCGTCTCGAATCCCTGCTCGTGGGCGTGGCGGGCGGCACGCAGGGCTTCGTCGACGGTCTCCGCGACGAGTGCCTTCTGCCCGAGCACGAGCGCGAACTCCTGGCCCTCGACGGCTTTGACGACGAGCGGCGGCCGAAGGCCCGCAGCCCGCACCGCATCGCCGCCGTCGGCGAGCACGGTTCCGGGACAGGGCACCCCGGCCTCGGCGGCGACGAGCGGCAGGAGATCCTTGCGTCGCAGCCGCCGGACGGAGTCTGCGCTCTCCGGGAGGGGCAAGTCTGCGGTGGCGGTCGCCTCGGCCCAGTTCCGGAGCGCCCACTCCACGTGCTCGTCGCGGTCCGGGAAGAGGATGGGGCGCTCGTCGTGCTCGCGAAGCGCCGCGAGGACGGCGTCGTCGTCGCCGGGAGCGACGAGCCGGCGGCGCGCGAGGTAGCGCGACTTTAGCCCGAAATCGTGCGGGTTCCAGGCGATCCCGGTCACGGGGATCCCGGCGCGGCCGAGGCTCCGCGTGACGGCGAGCCCGGCGTGGAGGAGGCCGAAGACCGCGGCCGGCCTCATGCGGCGACCGCCTCCTCCAGCGCGCGGGCGAGGCGCTCGGCCATCAGGTCGCGCGAGAATTCCCGCTCGGCGAGCTCTCGAGCGTTCTTGCCCTTCCGCGCGACGGCCTCGGGCTCCGCCGCCAGCAGCCGGAGAGTCGCGGCGAGAGCGTCCCCGCTCCCGGCGGGAACCCACGCGCCGGCGTCGTGCTCCTCGACCAGGCGCCGGAGCCAGCCGTCGAGGTTGACCACGACCGGCTTCCCGGCGGCGAGGGCGTCGAAGAACTTGTTCGGCGAGTTCGTCTCCAGGATGGGGTAGGGCGCGAAGATGGTCAGGCTGATGTCGGCGGC
>DASSSO010000081.1:0-3703 GCA_035776735.1 Gaiellaceae bacterium
GCGCCCGAGCCGAGGTCGCCGTTGGGAGAGATCCAGTAGATCGAGCTCGCCTGCGCGAGCTCCTCCGGCATGTACAGGTGCGCCGCTTGGAGCACACGGTCGGCGATGCCGAAGGCGATTCCGTAGACGAGGAATCGCTCCCAAAGGGCGAGCGAGGCAGGCGGCGCCTCGTGCAGGCGCGGGAAGTCCGAGAGGTAGCGGCGGAACGCCTCCCAGCGCTGCGCTTCGACCTCGGCCTCGCGCGCGCGGCGCCGCCAGAGCCTCCGCTGCGTCAGCGCGCCGACCAGCATCGCGGCGTTGACGAACGAGCAGATGCCGAGGGCGAGGAGGAGGGCGTCGCCCCAGCGCGGGTAGACCGAGCGCCACCCGTCGATCGCGAGGTATGCGAGCAGGGCTCCGATCCCCGCGAAGACGAGCACGCCGACACCTAGCGGGACCGCGCCCATGGAGACGAACCAGCGCCGCCGCCGCACCTCCTCCCCGACGCTCGTCTTGAACGCCGTGAAGCGCTTCGACATCGACTCGCGCTCGTCCTCGATCTCCTCTCGGAAGCGGGAGAGCCGCTCGGAGCCGCCGTCGAGCACGCCGTCGACCACGTCGGCGACGTCCCGCTCCCACTGCCTGAGCGAGACCTTCTCGGCCGGGCTTAGCTCGAGGTCGCTGACGAGCTCCTTGCGCAGCCCGCCCCAGACCGACCGCTCCGTCGTCGTCGGGCTCGATCGGTAGACGCCGCGGCGCACGAGGTCGAACAGCGTCGCGGTGAACTCGAACGACCCGGCCGCGCCGCCCTGGCGGAGCAGCACCGGCACGAGCGCGGGCTGCGTCTCCGTGGGGGGCTCTTGCTCGTACTCCCGGTCGTAGCCCGTACGCACCTCGCGCCCGAAGAACCAGAAGACCGCGCCGGCGAGGAGGAACGCCGGAAGCGTCCCGAGCGCGAGCAGGATCAGGCCGGTCCGCCACGGGCGGCGAAGCGCGTCCTGGATCCGCTCGTGGTCGCGGCGGTAGGCGTCCGCGTCCGCCTGCTCCTCGGCGGCGATCTTCGCCAGACCGTTGCCCTCGACCACGCGCATCCCCGCGGTCGAGGGAAAGGCGCGGCGGGGGTACAGCGTGCGCAGCTCCACGAACTGCCGCGCCGGGACGTTGACGGCGCGGAGCAGCGCCTGGTTGCCGTCGAGCGTGACGTCGCCGCGCACCCAGACGGGGTGTCCCCACGCGCGCACGACCTTCGCCGGCCCGGTCATCGTGGCCGTGAGCTGGTAGAGCGTCTGCTCCCACTCGTCGCCCCAGACCTTGAGGTTGACGTCGACGACGTCGTCGTACGCGACGGCGAGCCCGCGGATGGCGTAGCGCAGCGAGAACGTCCGCAGCTCGTCGGCCGCCTGGAACCGCCAGACGACGCGCACACCGTCGTCACGACGCTCGACGCCGAAGGTGCCGGGAGGCCCGCCCGGCTCGAGCTCGGTCGGGGCCCCCGGAGCGTAGGCGGTCCCGCGCTCGACGACCGCGATTCCCCCGATCGTCTCGCCTTCCCGGAGCGGGATGTCGCGAAAGCCGAACGTGTATGCGCCGGAGAACGCGACCGTGATCCGCTCCTCCACCGCCACGGCGCCGGGCGGATTCCCGCCCGTCCCGATCTCGACGCCGACGTCGGTCTGGACGAGCGTGTACGAACGCGCCTCCGCAGTGCCGGCGAGCGCGAGCGCCGCCGTCAGGCCGGCCACGACCACGGCGGACCGGCGCAGCACGGGTCTCAGCTCGCGGGGGTGCCCGGCGTGAAGCTGACCTGCGGCGGCTCGCGCTGCGCGTCTTCCTCCACGTCGAAGAACTCGCGCTTGTCGAAGCCGAAGAAGCCCGCGAAGAAGACGCCGGGAACCGTCTGGATCGCGTTGTTGAAGGTCAGAACCGTGTCGTTGTAGACCTGCCGCGAGACCGCGATCCGGTTCTCGGTCTCTGCGAGCTCGCTCTGCAGCTGCCGGAAGTTCTCGTCCGCCTGCAGCTCCGGGTACGCCTCGGCGACGGCGAAGAGGCGTCCGAGCGCCTGCCCGAGCAGCCCTTCCGCCTGGGCCGCTTCCGCCGGCGACTTCGCCTCCTGCGCGGCAGCGCGCGCCTGGGTGACGTTCTCGAACGTCTCGCGCTCGTGCGCCGCGTAGCCCTTGACGGTCTCGACGAGGTTCGGGATCAGGTCCCAGCGCCGCTTCAGCTGCACCTCGATCTGCGCCCACGCGTTGTCGACGCGGTTCCGCAGCCGGACGAAGCGGTTGTAGAGGACGACGAGGAGGATCGCCGCCAGCACGAGGATCGCGAGGATCACGATCGCCCAGGTCACGGCGCGACTCTACTCTCCGCCGCAGTGCCGCGAATCCGCATCGTGCTGCTCGGCCTCGCCGTGGGCATCGTCCTCGCCGATTCGTCGGTGGTCACGATCGCCCTGCCGGAGATCCTCGGGCAGTACGACGTCGAGATCGAGACGCTCGCCTGGGCGCTGACGTCGTTCAACCTCGCGCTCGCCCTCTCCGCGCTGCCGGCCGCCTTCGCCGCCCGCCGCCACCCGGTGCCGGTCTTCGCGGCGGGAACCGTCGTCTTCGCCGCCGCGTCCGTCACTTGCGCCGTCGCGCCGTCGTTCGGCGTGCTCGTGGGCGCACGTACCGTCCAGGGCGTCGCCGGCGCCGCCGTGGTCTGCGCCGCGCTCGGCCTGCTCGCGGGAGTGATGGGAGCGGATGCTCCCGCCGCGCGGATCTGGGCGCTCGCCGGGATCCTCGGCGCCGCTCTCGGGCCCGCCGCCGGCGGCGTGCTGACGCAGCTCTTCGGGTGGGAGTCGATCTTCGCCGTGCAGGCGCCCGCCGCGCTGCTCACTCTCGGGGCGCTGCTCGGCACGCACGTGGCGCCCGTCCTCCAGCCGCTCGAGCGGCCGCACGCCGCGGCGAACGCCGCGCTGATGCTCGTCTCGGGCGCGCTCGTCGCCGCCCTCTTCCTCCTCGTGATCCTGCTGATCAACGGCTGGCGCCTCGAGCCGCTCGCCGCCGGGGTCGTTGTGACGGTCATGCCGATCGCGGCGATCGCTGCGGCGCGGCTCGCAGGCTCGATCACCCCGCTGTGGGCGCGGGCCGCGTCCGGCGTAATCCTGATCTCGGGCGGCCTCGCCGCGCTCGGCTGGCTTCCCGAGGCCGGCGCGGCATGGACGGTCCCGCCGCAGCTCGCCGTCGGTGCCGGACTGGGCCTCGCCCTCTCCGCCCTGACCGAGCGCGCGCTCGCAGGGCGCCCCTCGCAGGCCGTCCACGGAGGCTGGACGCTCGCCGCGCGCCACGCCGGCGTCGTGCTCGGCCTGCTCCTGCTCACCCCGATCTTCACCGCCGACCTGGAGCGGAACGAGGACGAAGCGCTCGCGGCCGGCACCGCCTACGTGCTCGACAGCCGGATCCCGCCGCTGGAGAAGATCGGTGTCGCGCGCGAGGTCCTCGTCGCCGTCGACGAGGCAGAAGCCGAAGCGCGTGTGCCCGACGTCGGCGAAATCGTGCGCGAGCGGGGTGACGGCGAGGAGTACACCGACCTGGCGGGCTCGCTCCAGGATCAGCTCGACCGCGCGGCGACGAACGCGTTCTCGCGCTCCTTTCTCGCGGCGGCGCTGCTCGGCCTCGCCGCACTCGTCCCGATCCTCGTCGACCGTCGCGAGGTGAGTGTCTGATGCGCGCGATCGGCGTGTCCA
>DASSSO010000177.1:0-4352 GCA_035776735.1 Gaiellaceae bacterium
GCCGAACTCGTGGACGAGCGGGAGGAGCGCGTGGAGGTTGCGCGCGCCGGACGCCTCACGGATCAGCACCCACATGCCGGCGCGCAGGCGCTCGCGGCCCTCCTCGATCGTGCTCACCTCGTGGTCGGAGCGGATCCCAGCGGCGGCGTAGGCGTTCAGCGCCTTGCCGAGCACCGACGGCGCGTGGCCGTCGACGTGCGTCGCGCCCGGGAGTGCGAGCTTCGCGAGCTCCGTCTCCGAGCCCGAGACGACACCGGGGAAGTTCATCATCTCGGCCAGGCCGATCACCCGCCGCCTGCGCAGCAGCCCCTCGAGGTCCCCCGGCAGCAGCGGTCGGCGCGGCGACTCGAACTGCGACGCGGGCACGCAGGAGGAGGCCATGAAGAACACGTCCAGCGGGAGGCCGTGGCACAGGTCGGCGAGCCAGTGGACGCCGTCCGTCCCGAGGACGTTGGCGATCTCGTGCGGATCGGCGACCACGGCCGTCGTCCCGAGCGGGAGCACCAGGCGGGCGAACTCGTCCACGAGCAGCTTCGACGACTCCAGGTGCATGTGCGCGTCGATGAAGCCCGGCACGAGGTAGCGGCCGGAGAGCTCGAGCACCTCGCGGCCCTGGTACTCGCCGAGGCCCGCCACGAACCCGTCCGCGATCGCCAGGTCGCCGTCCAGCCACTCGCGGGTGAAGACCGAGAACACCTTCGCGCCGCGGATGACGAGATCGGCCGGCTCGTCTCCGCGCGCGACGGCGAGTCGGCGCTTCAGCTCGGGCATTGCAGGGAGAACGTACTAGCCTTGCCCGCATGGAGGTGCTGACTCCCCGCTCGCTCGAGGAGGCGCTTCGGCTGCGGGCTGCGAACCCCGGCTCCGTGCCGATCGAGGGCGGGACCGACGTGATGGTGGAGCTGAACTTCGACCGCTCGCGGCCGCCGGCGCTGCTCAACCTGAACGAGGTTGCGGAGCTGAAGGGGTGGTCGAGGGACGACGGGACGCTGCGGGTCGGCGCCTCCTTGACCTACGAGGAGGCGATGCGCGCGCCGCTCGCCGAGGCGCTTCCGGCGCTGGCCGAGGCCTCGCGCACCGTCGGCTCGCCGCAGATCCGGAACCGCGGCACGATCGGCGGGAACCTCGGCACCGCCTCGCCCGCGGGTGACGCGCTGCCGCCGCTCCTGATCGAGGACGCGGAAGTCGAGCTGGCGAGCGTGGGCGGGACGCGGCGCCTGCCGGTGCGCGAGTTCCTGGTCGGGCCGAAGCGGAACTCGCTCGAACCGGACGAGCTGATCACGGCGGTCCTGGTCGAGCCGAGCGGCGCACCGCAGACCTTCATGAAGATCGGGCCGCGGAACGCGATGGTGATCGCCGTCTGCTCGCTCGCGCTCTCGGCCGACCGCGAGCGCGGCGAGCTCCGGGCCTCGTTCGGCTCCGCGGGCCCGGTGACCGGCCTCGTCGAGGCTCCGCTCGACCAGCGCGAGTCCTTTCCCGAGCGGGTCGCGGAGGCCGCGAGCCCGATCGACGACGTCCGGGGATCGGCTGCCTACCGGCGCCACGTGCTCCGGGTCCTGACCGCGCGCGCCCTCGACAGAGTCCTGGCGTGAACATCACGGTCACCGTCAACGGCGAGCGCCACGAGGCCGACATCTGGCCGGGCGAGAGCCTGCTCTTCGCGCTGCGCGAGCGGATGGGGCTGCCGGGCTCGAAGAACGCCTGCGAGCAGGGCGAGTGCGGCTCCTGCTCGGTGCTCCTCGACGGACGGCTCGTCTGCGCCTGCCTCGTGCTCGCCGCCCAGGCCGACGGCCACGAGGTCGTCACGGTCGAGGGCGTCGCCGGCGACGGCGACCTGCACCCGGTGCAGGACGCGTTCGTCCAGGCCGGCGCGGTTCAGTGCGGCTTCTGCACGCCCGGCCTGGTCGTCGCGACCGTCGACTTGCTGCGGCACACGCCGCAGCCGAGCGACGACGAGATCCGCGAGGCGCTCTCGGGCAACCTGTGCCGCTGCACGGGCTACGCGAAGATCTTCGACGCCGTCCGTCTCGCGGCGGGTGGGGAACTCGCCCCACGATGAGGGCTGAGACGACGAGCCTCACCATGGGACGAGTTCCGGCATGAGCTCGGCGCCGACACGCAAGCTCGAGCTCGGCCGGATCGGCGAGGCGGTCAAGCGCGTCGACGGGATCCCCAAGGTGACGGGCGAGTTCGCGTACTCGAGCGACCTCGTCGCGGCGGGGATGCTGTGGGGCCACACGGTCCGCAGCCCGCACGCCCACGCGCGGATCGTGTCGATCGACCTCTCGAAGGCCGTCGGGATGGCCGGCGTCCACGCGGTGCTGACGCACGAGGACGTCCCGGGCGACAAGCGGTACGGGCTCGAGTTCGCCGACCAGCCCGTGCTCGCCTTCGACCGCGTCCGCTACTTCGGCGAGCCCGTCGCCCTCGTGGCGGCGGAGCATCCCGAGCAGGCCCGGCGCGCGGCCGAGGCGGTCGAGGTCGAGTACGAGCCGCTCGAGCTCGTCGTCGACCCGGAGCGGGCCGCCGACCAGCCCGGGATCCACCCGCAGCGCTGGACGGAGGGGCACGGCTACCGCGACGACCCGCGGCCGAACGTCGTCCGCGACATGCGGATCGTCCGCGGCGACCCCGACGCGGAGGGCGAGGTCTCGGTCGAGGGCTACTACGAGTCGGGCCTGCAGGACCAGGCGTTCCTCGGGCCGGAATCGGGCCTGGCCGTCCCGGACGGGGAGGGCGGGATCGACATCTACGTCGCGACCCAGTGGCTCCACGTCGACCGCGACCAGGTCGCGCCGTGCCTCGGGCTCCCGAAGGATCAGGTGCGGATCCACCTGGCCGGCGTCGGCGGGGCGTTCGGCGGCCGGGAGGACCTGTCCATGCAGATCCACGGCGCCATGCTCGCCCTGCACACGAGCAGGCCGGTGAAGATGGTCTACACGCGGGAGGAGTCGTTCTTCGGCCACGTCCACCGGCATCCCTCGCGCATCTGGGCCGAACATCGCGCGAACCGGGACGGGAAGCTCGTCACCGTCCGGATGCGGATCCTGCTCGACGGCGGCGCGTACGCATCCAGCTCGACCGCCGTGACGTCGAACGCGGCGGCCTTCGCGGTCGGGCCGTACGCGGTCGAGAACGCGCTGATCGAATCCACGTCCGTCTACACGAACAACCCACCCTGCGGCGCGATGCGCGGCTTCGGCGCGGTGCAGAGCTGCTTCGCGGCCGAGGCGCAGATGGACAAGCTCGCCGCCGCGCTCGGGATGGATCCCGTGGAGCTGAGGCTACGCAACGCCCTTGCGCCCGGCGACGAGCTCCCGACCGGCCAGAAGCTCACCGGCTCGTTGCCCGTGGCCGAGGTGATCCGGCGGGCGGCGGCGATCCCGGTGCCGGAGCCCGAGGAGCTGCCCCGAGACTCGCTGCGACTGCCGGGCGGGGCCGGAAACACGACGCGCGGCGAGGGCGTCCGGCGCGGTGTCGGCTTCGCGCTCGCGTTCAAGAACATCGGTTACTCGGAGGGCTTCGACGACTACGCCGCGGCGAGGGTGCGGCTCTTCGCCGATTCGGGCGGCGAGCTGGTCGCGGAGGTCCACTGCGCAGCCGCCGAGGTGGGCCAGGGCGTGACGAACGTGATTCTCCAGACGGCGCGGACCGAACTGGACCTGGAGAACGTCGTGCTGGCGCCGGGGTCGACGGCCGAGGTCGGCTCGTCGGGATCTACCTCAGCCTCGCGCATGACCTGGATGGCAGCGGGAGCCGTGCAGGCCGCCTCCCGCGCGGTGCGGGACGAGCTGGAGCGGCGCGGCGGGAAGCTCAGCGAGGGAGAGGAGATCGACCTCGAGCGCATCTACCGGCATCCCCGCACCTTTCCGCTCGAGCCCCAGACGGGGCAGGTGACGGACGGGCGGGCGCACGTCGCGCTCGCGTGCGCGGCGATGCGCGCCGTCGTCGAGGTGGACGTCGAGCTCGGCCTCACCCGAGTCGTCTGGATCGGGACGGCGCAGGACGTCGGCAAGGCGATCAACCCGCAGGCGGTCCACGGGCAGATCGAGGGCGGGACGGCCCAGGGGATCGGCCTCGCGCTCATGGAGGAGATCCAGACGCGGGACGGGCTGATCACGAACGCGAGCTTCACCGACTACCTGATCCCGACCGCGCTCGACATGCCGCCGGTCGACGCCGAGCTGGTCGAGGACCCCGAGCCGGATGCGCCCTACGGGGTGAAGGGCGTCGGCGAGCCGCCCACGGTCGTCTCGACGGCGGCGGTGATGTCGGCGATGCGCGACGCCACCGGCCGCGAGCTGAACCGGGTCCCGGTGCGGCCCGACGACATCTGTCTCTAAGAGCCGTGG
>DASSSO010000184.1:0-3195 GCA_035776735.1 Gaiellaceae bacterium
CTCCGGGCGGACGCCGACGAGCACCTTGCCGCCGTTCGTCGCCGGGGCCGAGCACCGCGCCTGGGGCAGGGAGAGCTTGCAGCCGCCCGCCTTCAGGACGATCTCGTCGCCGCTCCTGGTGTCGACCTCGGCCTCGATCAGGTTGGAGGTGCCGAGGAAGTTCGCGACGAAGGTGGTGCGCGGGTTCTCGTACAGGTCAGCGGGGGTGCCGAGCTGCTCCACCCGGCCGGCGTTCATCACCGCGACGCAGTCGGCCATCGTCATGGCCTCCTCCTGGTCGTGGGTGACGTGCACGAAGGTGATGCCGACCTCGGTCTGGATCCGCTTCAGCTCGATCTGCATCTGCCGGCGCAGCTTGAGGTCGAGCGCGCCGAGCGGCTCGTCCAGCAGCAGCACCTGCGGGTTGTTCACGAGTGCCCGGGCCAGGGCGACCCGCTGCTGCTGGCCGCCCGAGAGCTGACGCGGCTTCCGCTCCTCGGTCCCGGGGAGATCGACGAGGCCGAGGATCTCGTTGACCCGCCCGGCGATCTGCTTCCGGTCGACGTTCCGCCGGCGGAGGCCGAATGCGACATTCTCGAAGATCGTCAGGTGGGGGAAGAGCGCGTAGCTCTGGAAGACCGTGTTCACGTCCCGCTTGTACGGCGGTAGTCCGGTGACGGGCTCGCCGGCGAGGTAGATCGCGCCCGCGTCGGGCTCCTCGAACCCTCCGATCATTCGCAGGGTCGTCGTCTTGCCGCAGCCGGACGGGCCGAGCAGGGCGAAGAACGAGCCGCGGGGGATCTCGAGCGTGACCTCGTCCACCGCCGTGACGCCGTCGAACTCCTTCGTGACGCGGTCGAGCCGGACGTCGGCGACGGCCGTCTGTGCCGGTGTGTCCGCAGTGGTCGCCATCACGCTCCCGTCGCCTGGGCGGAGCCGCCGCCGTACGGGTACCACCACTCCTTCGGCGCCAGCGAGGTCTCGAGATGCACGTGCTTCGTCTCCTGGAAGGCCTCGAGCCCTTCCTGCCCGAGCTCGCGGCCGAGCCCCGACTGCTTCATCCCGCCGAAGGGGCCGGCGTCGTTGTCGGTGAGCGGGTCGTTGAACCAGACCGTGCCCGCCTTGAGCTCCCGCATGCAGCGGAGGATCGTGTCGAGGTCCTTCGTGTAGACGTTGGCGCCGAGGCCGAAGCGGGTCGAGTTCGCGAGCTCGATCGCCTCGTCGAGGCTGCCGACCGGGACGAGCGGCGCCACGGGTCCGAAGGTCTCTTCGCGCAGGAGGTCGGTCTCGCCCGGCGCGCCGGTTACCACGGTGGGGGCGTAGAAGTAGCCGGTTCCGTTCCCGCCGTTCGACCCGCCGGTGATCACCTCGGCGCCGGCGGCGACCGCTGCGTCCACTTGGGCCGCGACCCGCTCGCGCTGGCGCGCGGAGACGAGCGGACCGATGTCCGTGCTCGGGTCGAGCGGGTCGCCGACGACGAGGGAGTTCGTGTAGTCGACGAACGCCTGCAGATAGTCGTCGTAGACGGGCTCGAGGACGTAGAAGCGCTCGGCCGAGGTGCAGACCTGGCCCGCGTTCAGGAACGCGGCCCAGGCGCCGCCCTTCGCCGCGACGTCGATCGCCGGCGCGACGTCGGGGCAGACGATGAACGGGTCCTTGCCGCCGAGCTCGAGGTTGATCCGGGCGACACGGTCGGCGCAGATCCGCGCGATCCGCTTGCCGGTCTCGATCGAGCCCGTGAACGCGACGCAATCGATCCGCTCGTCGGAGACGATCGCCTCGCCGATCTCCCCGGCGCCGGCGAGGATGTTGACCACGCCCGGCGGAAGGTGATCGAAGCAGCCGGCGAGCGCGAGCGTCGAGAGCGGCGTGAGCTCGGACGGCTTGGCGACGACCGTGTTCCCGGCGGCCAGTGCGGGCGCGACCTTCCACGCCAGGAGCAGCAGCGGGTAGTTCCAGGGGACGATGCAGCCGACGACGCCCATCGGCTCCTTGAGCACGAGCGAGAGCTGCGTCGACTCGATCGCCGGGATCACGCGGCCGGCGAAGCTCCGGCCGAGCTCCGCGTAGAAGTCGAACGCCGCAGCCGTCCAGCCGACCTCGTCCGAGTTCTCGATCCGCGGCTTGCCGCCCTCCTTCGTCATCAGCTCCGCGAGCTCGTCCGTGCGGGACCGGAGCCGGGAGGCGACTTCGTGGAGCAGCTCGCACCGCTCGATCGCCGGCGTGGCTGCCCACCCGCGCGCGGCCTCCCGCGCGGCCGCGATCGCCGCGTCGACCTGCTCCGCCGAGGGCAAGCCGACCGAGGCGAGCTCCGACTCCGTGAACGGGTTCTCGACCGAGAGCGAGCCGCCCTCGCCGGCGACCTGCTCGCCGCGGATGAGCAGTCTGGTCTCGGTCAACTCAGCCTGGCCATCCGCGAGGCGCCTTCCTCGACGCGGGCGCCCCAGTCGTAGATCTGCTTCCAGAGCTCCAGGTAGAGGAAACTCTCGGTCGAGACGACGGTCTCGAGTGCGCGGATGCGATTCGTCAGGTCGAGGAGCTGATGCCGGTCCGAGCAGACGAGCTCGACGAGGATGTCGAACCGGCCGGCGGTGATGACGACGTAGCCGGCCTCGTGCCACGTCGAGATCTCGTTGGCGACGGGCTCCGGCGGGCCCGTGGTGCGGATCCCGACCATCGCCTGCGCGTCGAACCCGAGCCCGAGGGGGTTCGTGATCCCGGTGACCTGGAGGATGTCGTCGTCGCAGAGCCGCGCGTAGCGCGCCCGGATCGTCGCCTCGGAGACGCCGGCCCGGGCGGCGATCCGGCGGAACGACTCCCTGCCGTTGCGCTGGAGCGCCTCGATGATGCTCTGGTCGACCGCGTCGAGGCTGCGCGGGACGCTGACCGCACCGCGACGCTCAGGCTGTTCCGCGCTGCGCAATGCGAGGCGTTCTTACCACCTGCGGCCGGAGTCGGTCAACCAGGAACCGTCTCCGGCCGCGAAACGCGCAGAATCAGTCCAGCTTCACCATCGAGTGCTTCCCTCGCGACGCGAGGGCTGCGCGCGTGCTGGCGAAGCTCAGTCGAGCTTCGCCATCACGTGCTTGACCTGCGTGTAGTCCTCCAGCGAGTACGCGGAGAGGTCCTTGCCGTAGCCGGACTGCTTGTAGCCGCCGTGCGGCATCTCCGAGACGAGCGGGATGTGGTCGTTGATCCACACCGTCCCGAACTCGA
>DASSSO010000154.1:0-5502 GCA_035776735.1 Gaiellaceae bacterium
CGGGGCGGCTCGCCAGGGCCACGGCCTGGGCCAAGACGACGACCAGGAGCGCAACGGCCTGGGCCGTCGACGCGCGCGGGTCGCACGCCTCGGTCGACGTCGGGTTCCGGGCCGCCGACCGTGACCGGAGGGTGGCGGCGATGGTTCTCGCCGGGGGGCTTGCCTACAGGGTGTTCTTCTGGCTCGTCGCCGTGACGTTCCTCCTCGGAGGCCTGCTCGGCCTGCTCGATGCCGATGGCGTCGAGTCGGCGCTCGCGGACCGCGGCCTCGGCGCCTGGCTCGCGGCAGCCGTCGCGCAGTTCGCCCGCTCGTCGGACGGACAGGAGTGGTGGCTGCTGCTCGTCGGGGTCTGGCTCGTGCTCTGGACGGGATACTCGTGCACGAAGGCGCTCGTGCTCGCCCACGCCGCCGTCTGGCACATCGAGCCGCCGAAGGTGGCCAGACCGTTCCGGGCCGCCTTGATCTTCAACGGACTGACCTTCGGCTTCATCGCCGCGATGGCGCTCGCTCGATGGCTTCGAGAAGAGAACGACGCCGCCGGGCTGGGAGCGACCCTGCTCGTGTTCGTCGTCCCGTTCGCGTTCTGGCTCGTCGCGTCGCACGAGCTGCCGAACCGCGCCTTGGACTGGCGCGACCTCATTCCAGGCGCCACCGTCGTCGCCGTCGGCCTCCAGGCGATGCACGTCTTCACCGTCTACTTCCTGGAGAGGAAGCTGCTCAACGCCACAGAGCTCTACGGAGTGATCGGCGTCACGACCACGATCCTCTTCTGGTTCTACCTCGCCGCCCGTCTGTTCGTCGTCGCCGCGACGCTGAATGCCTCGCTCGCCGAGCATCGCGTCACTCAGCGCGTCGTATCACCCGGGTGATTCGACCGCCGAGAGGTGTCGCGGCAGCGTGAGAACGCAAGAGTGCTCTCGATGGTCTGGGTGATCCTGGCGGCTCTTGGCGTTCCGCTCTGGCTGTGCGCGATCGCCCTCCTCACGCTCGTGTTCCGCAATCGATCCCTGCGAAAGCGGCCCGGGAACGTCCCCGTGAGGGTGCGTCGCGCGGCGGGGCGCGCGCGAGCGGGGCACGCCGTCTGGATCTCGGACGTGTTCGTGTGGCGCGGCAGCCCTGCCGCGTGGAAGGAGGAGCTGGAGCAGGTCTCGAGCGCGTCGCTTCGTCCCGCGAACGACGACGAGCGCGGCGACCTCCATCGCATCGGTGACGACCCGGTGATCGCATCGCTCACGCTCGTCGACGGAGGCACGATCCAGGTCGCCGCGCGCCGCGAGCATGGAGCCGCCGTGCTCGGCCCCTTCGGAGACGCTGGGTAGTGGCGACCGCGAGCGGCGAGGGCGCGAGCTCGACGAGGCCCGAGGGCCTCAGCGGTCACGTCCCGATCGTCCGGTGGATAGGTGGCTACGACTGGGGAAAGTGGCTCGTCGTGGATCTCATCGCGGCCGTCTCGGTCGCTGCGCTGCTGATCCCGGAGTCGATGGGGTACGCGGGAGTAGCCGGCCTCCCGCCCGAGGTCGGGCTGTACGCGGCACCCCTCGCATTGCTCGGATACGCGATCTTCGGCCGCTCGACGATCCTGGTGCTGGCCACGTCGTCGTCGACGGCTGCCGTTTCGGCCAGCGTGATCGCAGACGTCAATGCCGGCGGAGCCTCCGACACCGCGGTGGCGCTGTCGGCCGCGCTCGCGCTCTTCACCGGCTTGATCTTCGTCGCCGCCGGGCTCGCCCGCCTCGGGTGGGTGGCGAACTTTATGTCCAAGACCGTCATCGAAGGCTTCATCATCGGCCTCTCGATCAGCATCATGATCGGCCAGCTCGACGATCTGCTCGGGATCGAGGTTTCGGGCGAGAACTCGTTCGAGAAGCTCTGGGACGTCCTCAGCCAGCTCGGTGAGTGGAACCAGCCGACGGTCGTCGTCGGGTTCGTCAGCCTCGCGCTGCTCTTCCTGCTGGAGCGATTCGTCGAGAAGTTGCCGGCGGCCCTCGCCGTCGTCGCGCTTGGCATCCTCTACATCAGGCTTGCCGATCCGTCCGAGGTCGCGATCGTGGGCGACATCCCGCAGGGCCTGCCGGCGGTGGGCATCCCCGACTTCACGTCCTCACAGGTCGGCGGGCTTGTCGCCGGTGGCCTTGCGGTTGCGCTGGTCGGCTTCTCTGAGGGGTACGGAGCGGCGAGCTCGTTCGCCCGGAAGTACGGGGATCGCCTCGAGTCGAATCAGGAGTTCATCGCTTACGGCGCCTCCAACGTCGGTGCCGGGCTCACGAGCGGGATGGTCGTCGGCGGGAGCCTGTCGAAGTCCGCGGCCGCCGACTCCGCGAAGGCGAAGAGCCAGATGTCGAACGTCATCAACGCTGCGCTCGTCGTGCTCACGCTGCTCTTCCTCGCACCTCTCTTCGAGAGCCTTCCGGCGGCGACGCTGGCCGCGGTCGTCATCCACGCCGTGTCGCGGAGCGCGAACCCGCGCAAGCTCGCGCCGGTCTGGAGGGTTACGAGACCCGAGTTCGCGCTCGCCGTGATCGTGCTCGTGGCCGTGCTCGCCCTCGACACGCTGCCGGCGATCGCCCTCGGCGTGATTGTCTCGCTTCTTGCTCTCATCTACCGAGCGAGCTTCCCGTCAGCGACAGAGCTGCGACGTGACCCGGTCACGGGCACGCTCGAGAGCGCCGCGTCGCACGAGGACGCCGAGCAGATCGAGGGCTTCGTCGTGTACCGGTTCGACGCTCCGCTCATGTACGCGAACGCTGAGTTCTTCGCGGATGCCGCGCGAGCCCTCGTCGAGGAGGCCGACCCACCGCCCAAGGTGCTCGTCGTCGACTGCGAGGACATGTTCCTTGTCGACTTCACGGGGACAGATGCGCTCGAGAACATGGTGCTCGACATGCGGGCTCGGAACGTGAATGTGAGGCTTGCTCGCGTGCATGGTTCGGTTCTCGACAAGCTTCGTGCGAGCGGGGCGCTCGCCGAACTGGGGGAGGAGAACGTGTTCTCGCAGGTCGAAGACGCGATCGCGGCCGGTGTGCCGTCCGTGGCGGAGCCAGCCCAGTGAGCGACTGGTACATCGACCGGATGGGCGGCGACGACCGGAAGAGCTCATCACGACGTTCGGGTTCGCGGTGTCTGCCGCGATCGTCGCGCTCGAGGACCTCTAGCTCACGCTCTCCTCCGTGCTGGGTGCAGCGCCTGTCCGCGAAGTCATTCGACGGAGCCAGAGCGCATCGAGGATCAGGAACGTTCCGGTCAAGAGCCCCCAGATGCCGAGCGTGACCCGGATCGTCGATGCCGACGAGTCCTCGGCAGCTATGACAGCGGCCCCCAGAGCGAGCTCGAGCGCCCCGACGACGACGCGATAGCGTCTTCGCGGCCTCAAGCCCTCCAGCTGGTCGTCGTGGAAGCGTCCGAAGACCCGGAGCAAGCCGGTGGCAATCACGCTCAGCCCCAAGAGATCCATCAGGACGCCTTCGTCGACCAGCGTGCTGAGTGGCAGGCGGAGGAGAACCATCACGCCTGTTCCGAGCCCGATCCCTCCAACCAGCAGGCCGACGCGTCGACCCGACGCCACTTCGTGCCGAAGGGTCCAACGAAGCGTCAGCAAGGAAGCGACGATCCAGTAGACGGCCAGATACGTGCCGATCCTCGTCAGGTCGCTACCCGACACGAGCAACGCGATCCCCAGCGCCAGCGCGAGCGAACCCCGCAGGAAGAACGCGAAGAGAGCCCACGTGGGAAGCTGGCTCGAAGCCATCGGGTGAGGTGGGCGGCGCGGGCGCGTGGATCGAGGGGCGAGGCGATCGCCTCGCCCCTCGAAGCGGCTCCCGTCTCGTGGGTTGACTAGCGCCTCACGCCGGGCCCCGGCGCACCGACGCCGCGGCCGGGTGTGACGCCGACTCCAGGGGCGCCCACGCCGGGCGTGACAGCCCTTCGAGTCGTGCGCATCGCCGAACGCGTTCGCGGCGTTCCCGCCGGCCCGACGCGCCTTGCTGCCGTTGCTGCTCCGAGTGGTCTCATCACTCCTCCTCCTCTTCGTTCGTCGTCAGGCGATCGCGCCGGCCGCGTGCTCGGCCTCGACCTCGTCGAGCGCGGCAGCCATCGCCGCGGCCTCGAGCGCGATCTCGGCGACCATTTCCGGCGTGAGGAACCCTTCTCCGAGCGGCACGCCGCCCGCCTCGCGAACCGCGGCCTTGAGATCGCGCGCCCACACATGCTCGATCAGGAGGAAGGCGGCCGCCTGCCCGGGCTGGATCGCGCCGGCCAGTTGCTCGATCTGGTCCCGCGAGAGCCCGAACGCGTGCTGCTCCTCGGCCGCCCGGGCATCTTGCTCCGTCGCATCGACGCCCTCGAACTCGAAGCCGAGGAGCGCGCCGATGATCGCACCCAGATCCTCGCCCTGGTGCTCGAGCACGACGAGGTTGCCGCTGTCGCCGTCGTGCAGCAGGAACAGTAGGTCGAGGAGCCGCACGGTTTTCTGCTCCTCGAGCTTCGCGAGCTCCTCGAGGATCCGTCCTTCGAACTTCGCGTCGGGCCCGAACCCGATCGCGATCAGCTGCACCGGCCCGATCGAACTCATCGTGTCCTCCTTCTTTCGCACGCACCCGAACGAGCGCGTCCAGGCGATTCTCGGCCGCAGGCACGGGCATGTGAACGGCGGCGCGACACTTCACCCGGGTGAACGGCGAGCACATGCGCCTCTGTGGTTCTCGCGCAGGTGCAGGCGCAATACTTCTCGCCCATGGCAGTCCAGACGACCGACGAGCAGCTTGCGCCGCCGCTGGCCGAGTGGAAGCTCGCCCCGCTGCACGCTCGCCCCGGGGTCGTCCCGAGGCTCCGTCTCTTCGAGCTGCTGAATCGAAATGCAGGTGCGGCGCTGACGCTCCTGACCGCGCCCGCAGGGTTCGGGAAGTCGCAGCTGCTCGGCTCGTGGATCGAGGCCCAGCCCGAGGTCTCGGCTGCGTGGGTCTCTCTCGACCCGGGCGACCTCGAGCCGCGTCGCTTCTGGACCTACGTCGCGCACGCGGTCGACCGGGTTCGCTCGGGGATGGCGCGTCCTGCAATCGCGCGTCTGCGCACGCCGGGTGTGCCCATCGAAGAGGCGATCGACGAGCTGATGAACGGGATCGCGACGTTCGCGGGGAAGCTGGTGATCGTGATCGACGACCTCCACTACTTCGCGAGCAGCAGAGCCGCGGTCTCGCTGACGTACGCGGTCAACCACCTCCCGCCACCGACGCGGATCGTGGCCGCGACCCGGTCTGATCCAGTGATCCGATTGGGTCGGTTGCGGGCGCTCGGGGCCGTCGCGGACATCCGCGCCGATCAGCTCGTCTTCACGCTGGGGGAGGCGAAGGAGCTGATCGTCCGCCGGATGGGGATCGAGCTCGGCGACGACGAGCTGAAGCTCCTGGTCGAACGGACGGAGGGGTGGCCCGCCGGACTCAGCCTCGCCGGCCTGTGGCTCGGAGAGGTCGACGACCCGGCGACGCAGGTCCGGTCCTTCTCGGGCGA
>DASSSO010000015.1:0-4014 GCA_035776735.1 Gaiellaceae bacterium
GATAGGGTAGCAACGGATGAGAGCCGCCGTGGCTGCGGGACACCCCGCAACCGTCGACGCAGGCATCGAGATCCTGGAGGAAGGCGGAAACGCCGCCGATGCGGCTGCCGCCGCCTGCCTGGCCTCCTGCGTGGCGGAGACTGTGATGACCGGGCTCCTCGGCGGGGGTCATGCGATCGTGCTCGCGGACGGCACGGCCAGCACCCTGGACTTCTTCGTCGCCGTGCCGGGGCTCGGTGAGGATCGGCGGGAGCCGGAGCTGGAGCACCTGGAGGTGCCGTTCGGCACCGAGCTCGTCCACTACGCGGTCGGGATCGGCTCGTGCGGCGTTCCGGGCGTGCTCGCCGGCGTCGGGGCGCTCTGGGAGCGCTACGGCAGCCTCCCCTGGCCCCGGCTCGTCGAGCCCGCGCGGCGGCTCGCCCGCGACGGCGTCCGGATGCCGCCGGCGCACGCCGCCTGCCTGGAGATGCTCCAAGCCGTGATGACGATGCGCGAGGGCGCGCGCATCTACTCGCCCGGAGGCGGGCTCCTTCGCGACGGCGACCTGCTCGAGCAGCCGGGCCTCGTCGCCGCGCTCGAGGCCGTGGCCGAGGAGGGCGCCCGTAGCCCGACGATCGAGTCGGCGCTCCTCGGGCTGATGGAGGAGCGCGGCGGCCTCGTCAACCGCGCGGACCTCGACCGGTACGAGGCGGTCTGGGGCGAGCCCGGCCGGGTCTCCCGCTCGGGATTCGACTTCGCGTGCCGAATAGGCCTGTCCAGCCCGCTTCCGCTCTACAGATCCGTGACGGGGTCTGACCCCGTCCGGCTCGCCAGGGCGCTCTCGGAGCCGGATCGGGTCGGCGACACGACCAACCTGACCGTCGTGGACGCGGCCGGAGACGCCGTTGTGCTCACGACGAGCCTGGGACTCGGCTCCGGCGACTGGCTCCCCGGCCTGGATCTCCACCTGAACTCGATGCTCGGGGAGGCGGACCTCGTCGCCGGCGACCCGCTGCCGGGCGAGCGGATGGCGAGCATGATGGCGCCGACCCTGGCCTTCGACGGCGACGGCCTGGTGGTCGCGGCGGGCGCCGCCGGCGGGACACGGCTCCGGAGCGCGCTCGTGCAGGTCCTCGCGGGCGTGCTCGACGACGGCCTGGACGTCCGCGAGGCCGTGGAACGGCCGCGCCTGCATCCTGCGGGCGGGCTGGTCCATCTCGAGCCGGGGTTCCCGGATCACGTGCCGGAGGCGCTCGAGTCGGCGGGCTTCGCCGTCCGGCGCTGGCCCTCGCTGCACCACTACTTCGGCGGCGTCAGCGCCGTCAGCCGGTCGGGCGCCGCAGGCGACCCGCGGAGAAGCGGCTCGGCGCGTCACCCTCGGTGAGCGGCCGCTACACCGGACGGACGGCGCCGCGCGTTGCGTCGACGTCCCGCCGGATCTGCTCGACCAGGTCGGCCTCGGAGTCGAACGCGCGCTCCTCGCGCAGCCGCTCCCATAGCTCGACGACCAGCCGCCGGCCGTAGAGATCGTCGTCGTAGTCGAGCAGGAACGCCTCGATCCGGCGTTCCTCGCCGCCGTAATGCGGGTTAATGCCGATCGAGGTGGCCGCCCGGTGGCCGAGCGCCTCGCCGGCGTAGATCCCGAAGGCCGGCACGAGCAGGTCCGACGGGGCAGCGAGGTTCGCGGTCGGGAATCCGAGCGTCCCGCCCCTGGCGTCCCCGGCGACGACGACGCCCTCGATCTCGACGGGCCGCCCGAGCAGCTTGGCGGCCCGCCCGACCTCGCCGGCGGAGACGAGCTGCCGGATCCGGCTGGACGACACGCCCTCGACGAGCGGGACGGGCCTGGCGTCGAACCCGAGCCCGGCGAGGGTGTCGAGGTCGCCCGACCGGCCGCGACCGAAGCGGAAGTTCGAGCCCGCGACGACGATCCGCGCCCCGAGCGGCTCGAGAACGGAGCGGGCGAACTCTTCCGCCGTCTTCAGCGAGAGGTCCGGCGTGAAGGGCAGGACGAGCGTCTCGGCAATGCCGAGCGACTCGAGCAGCTCGAGCCGCCGCTCGAGCGTGCAGATCACCTCGACGCGATGGCCCAGCGCGACCCGCGGGTGCGGGTCGAACGTCAGCACCGTCGCCTGGAGGCCGGCGGCGAGCGCCGCCTCGATCACCCGCCGGTGCCCGAGGTGGACGCCGTCGAACGTCCCGATCGCGACGGCGCGATCGCCCGCACCGAGCTCCTGGGGCGTGCTCGCGACCCTCATAGCACTGCCAATGCCTCGTCCGGCGGGATGATCCTCGTGGGATCGGCGTCCTCGACCCGGAAGGGCCCGACCTCGGTGCGGCGGAGCGTCCGGCAGTGGCCGCCGAGCTCGGCCGCGATCGACCGGATGTACGTGCCCGAGCCGACGAGCAGGTCGAGCGTCGCGACGCCGTCCTCGTAGCCGGCGAGCTCGAGCGAGTGCACGGTCGAGCGGCGGATCGGCATCTCGACGTCGTCGCCGCGCCGGTGCAGCCGGTACGCGCGCTCACCGCCGATCTTCACCGCCGAAGCCGCCGGGATCCTGAGGTCGACCTCGCCCCGGAGGCGCGCGAGGCGCTCCTCCAGGTCGGCGGGCGACGGGGCCGGATGCGTCTCGACGACGTCGCCCTCGGGGTCGCCGGTCGTCGTCGTCGCCGTCAGGTCCACCTCGGTGAGGTACCGCTTGTCGAGCCCCATCAGCCGGTTCTGCTCCTTCGTGAAGCGCCCGAGAAGGACGAGCAGGAGCCCGGTCGCGAACGGGTCGAGGGTGCCGGCGTGGCCGGCCCGGGCGCCGGTCCGCTCCCGCAGGTCGCGGACGATCGCGAACGACGAGGGCCCGGCCGGCTTGTCGACGAGGACGAGCCCCGACGGGTCAAGCCCTCTGGGCGGCACCTCGCCCTCCTGGCCGGCTCGGCTCCCGCCGAGCCAAGGGAGCGTGGGCTACGCCCACGCTCCCGCAACGCTGCTGCCGCGGCTCCGCCGCGCCTGTCGCCGAGAGACCGAGGGGCGTCATGCGCGGGCAGCAGCGCGAGCAGCCGCGTACTGCTGCCGGATGAACTCGACGATCTCGGGGATCTCCTGCGCCGACGAGAACCCGGCGGCCTGCCGGTGGCCCCCACCGTCGCCCGAGGCCCGCGCGATCGCGGACACGTCCAGCTCGTCCGAGCTCGAGCGGAGGCTGACTCGCCGCGCCGGACGGCCCGGCGCCGGAGGCTCACGGATCAGCGCCGCCATCTCGGCGCCCTCGACGGCGCGGAGGAAGTCGATGATCCCCTCGGAGTACGGCTCCGCCGCCCCGACCTCCGCGAAGTCGGTCTTCAGGAGGTGCGAGACCACCAGCCCGCCGCCCTCGTACACCTGCGCCCGCTCAAGCGCGCGCGCCAGGAGCTTCAGCTTCGCCAGCTGGACGGACTCGTAGACGGACTGGAAGACACGGTGGACGTCGGCGCCGGCCTCCACGAGCTCGGCGGCGAGGCGGAGCGCCTTCGGCGTCGTGTTCGCGTACTGGAAGCGGCCGGTGTCGGTGACGAGGGCGATGTAGATCGCCTCCGCGAGCTCGGGCGTCAGCTCGACGCCGAGCTGCTCGACCAGGTCGCGGAGGATCTCCCCGGTGGACGAGGCGTCCGCGACGACCAGGTTCATTCGGCCGAACCGCGTGTTGTCGTGGTGGTGGTCGACGTTGAGGACAAGCGGCGCGCGGCCGATCGCCTCCTGCCCGGGGCCGAGCCGGCTCTCGTTCGCGCAGTCCAGCGCGAAGAGGACCCGTTCCTCGACGTCCTCGGGAAGCTCGCGCCGCACCTCCTCCAGCGGCATGAACTTGTACTCGGCCGGCAGCGGCGCCTGGCCGGGTAGGAACATGACCGAGTCCTTGCCGAGCGCGTCCAACAGGTGCTTCGCGGCAAGGAGCGAGCCGAGCGCGTCCCCGTCCGGGTTCTCGTGGGTCGTCAGGAGGAAGCGGTCGTGCCCGCGGATCGCCTCGGCGACCGCCGCGAGGTCATTCGTGGTCTGTGTCCGGGGCG
>DASSSO010000220.1:0-82424 GCA_035776735.1 Gaiellaceae bacterium
AGCCGGATGAAGTACCGCGATGCGAGCGGCCCGTTCGTCGTCACGGTCCAGTCCTTCACCTGCCTCTGCCAGGAGTCCGCGATCCCGAGCCAGACCGCCGCCGACGCCGTGTCGCCGTTCGCGCGCGCCAGTTCTGCCGCCGCGACGAGACCTGCGATCTCGGCGGCGATCGTTGACGGTGAGAAGCCGCTTTGCTCCTCCCAGCGCTCGACGCCGAACGCCGGCCCGCGCGCGGCGACGAAGTTCGCGGCCGGCTTGATGTGATCCGAGTACAGCGACGCATCGGTGAGTCCGAGCTGGTACGCCATCAGGATCGGATAGGCCGTTTCGTCCAGCTGCGTCCCGAAGGAGTCCGGCGCGACCTTGCCGTTCACGAGGCTGTTGCGGGGCATGGAGCCGTCCGGAAGCTGCTGCCGCTCGAACAGGAAGAGGGTCGCGTCCCGCGCCGTCGCCAGGTCGCCCGCCGCCACGAGGCCGGTCCACGACTCGTAGAGGTCGCGCGCGAACACCTCGCGGTAGGAGCCGAAGTACGTGTTCGCCGGATCGCCGGCCGAGACCGCCTGACCCCACGGCGAGGCGAGGCTGGCGACGATCGCGCCGGGGAACGTCTTGTCCTCGGACGCCTTGATCACGTTGGCGCTGAGGTAGTACTCGTCCTCGAGCCGATTCGCATCCGGGCCGCTGATGCCCGGCAGCCTCTCTGTCCGCGGCTTCGTCAGGGAGTTGTCGTAGTGCCTCCACGCCTGGGCGTACTTCGCGCGGGCCTGCGCGAAGCCGGCGTCGAGCGATTCCCCGGCGGTCTCGACGGCCTCGGCCTGAGATGCGCCGAAGCCGAGTGCGATCACGGCCCCTCCGCCATCCCCCAGTGCGACCCTGGCGGTTTGGACGACGTTGCCGCCGAGCGCGTCGACGTATGTCTTCGTCAGGGCGTGCGCCGCATCGAGCTGGACGAGCCCGTCGCTTTCCGCTCCGACGAACCCGCTCGAGGCCTCCGAGAACGGGCCGTCGAGGGCGGCGTAGACCGGCTGCGCGTAATCGCGATTCGCAGCGTTCGTCTCCGTGACCGGATCAAAGGAAACGGGCAGGGGGTGGCCGGTCGAGTCGTCGATCGTCGCCTGGTCGGCGCCACCGTTCCCCGGACCTCCGCCCCCGTTGCCGTTTACCGTGGGGTCGAAGCGCACGTACAGCTGGTAGCCGGCCGAGGCCGGCTTGAGCCTGATGCTCATGAGCACCGTGTTTCGCTCCGGATCGGTGACGTAGTCGGTCTCGATCCGATACTTGCCGCTCCTCGCCGTCGCCGTAACCGTGCACGCCATGCCGCCGGCGTCCCGCTTCGCCTCCACCGTGTAGGTCATGTCGCGCGTCTGCAGGTCGGTGAATGTGGAGCCGTCGGTGACGACGTACTGAAGCGTCTCGACGTTCGTGTTGTCGACCGTCGGGTAGTAGACGTCGCTCAGTACCCCGTTCGCGATCGTGTACCAGACCTTCGACGTCGTGTTGCGGGCGGTGCCGAGGCAGTCCTTCCGCGCGAGGCCGAAGTGCGACAGCGCCCCTGGTCCGTCCGGGGCGCCCTGAGGGCTCGTTGCGGCGATTGTCAGGACGTGCGACGTCGCGTCATAGGTGAACGTGACCTTCGCGCCGTCGACGGGGACGGCAAACGGGATGTTCGCTCCGCCCGGGACGCCGCCCTGGCCGTAGTTCTCGTCCCAGCTCTCGTTGATCGCCACCTTCGCCTCGTACGAGCCTTGGGGCAACGCCGTCGTCACGAACGCGTAGACCCCGTCTCCGTCCGGGTCCTGGAGCCAGGAGCGGAGGCAGCCGGGATCCCAGTCGCTCGAGCATCCGAGCTCGGACTGGAAGCTTCCCGGCGCGACCGCGATCACGGAGCTCTTGTTGTCGGTGATCCAGTGGTTCTTGTGGTCGTAGTAGAACTTGACGCCCGCGTCCGCGGGGAGGGCGAGCGGGATGTTGGCGCCGTCCTGCTGGGCGTGGAGGCCGTAGTTCTCGGTCCACGAGTCGTTCAGCGCGGCCTTGTACTCATAGCCTCCGGCGGGCAGCGAGAACGTGCGCTGCCAGACGTCGTCGCCGGCGTCGTAGGTGAGATGCGTCGCCGCGCAGTCGGGCTGCCAGTCGCCGGAGCAGCCGAGCTCCGACTGCAGCGAGCCGGCGATCGTGACCGACGACGGGTTCGGTGTATGCGATGCCGCCGCGGTGGGAAGCAGCACGAGCGCCGCCCCGGCGAGTGCGAGCAACACCATCCGACGCTTCCTCGGTCTGCTCAACTCACTCATCGCAAGCGTTCGCGTGGACGGCGGCACGTCACGCTCCCCCTTTCGCAGCTCCAGCATACGACCGATGCGGCGGGCGCGGAAGTGTTCGTCGCCTCCCGTAACGGCGTGGAGACCGCCGGGCCGGCGCGAGACTGTTCTCGCGCCGGCCCGGCCTCAGTCATCGCGGAGCGCGGGATCAGCAGCCCGGAAGCTTGAAGCTGGCGATCCTCGTCTGCCACGGCCGCCCGTCAGCCGGGGTTCCGGAGACGGCGTAGTACTCGTTCACGTACCAGAAGGTGCAGTCGTCGACCGGGTCGATGTTCATCGACGTGTAGTCGCCCCAGCGCGAGTTCTGCGTCGTCTGCACACCGGAGCCGTCGATGACCGTCCCCTCGCCGAGCGTCATCTCGCCGAGCGGGTCGCCGGCGAGGCGGCCCGTATAGCGGATGCCGGGGAAGACGTCCTGGCCGTTGACGACGCTGTAGCCGAGTCCCATGTTGCCGGCCTTGTCCATCGCGATGCTGCCCATCCAGCGGTGGACGCCGTCGCCGGGTGCGTACGTGCCCTGCTGGCGGACGCTGTACGTCCCGCCGTTGCGGCGAAGCTCGTACCAGCGGACGCCGGCGACGCTGGGCGCCGCCTCGACCGACTGGTTCGTCACCATCGTCTCGGAGCCCCCGAGGTTTCGGTAGGCGAGCCGCCAGGTTGGCCGCTGGCGGTACGAGAGGATGTCGAGGTAGCGCACGGGGCTCGTGATCCCCGGCTGGGGCAGACAGTCGCGCGCCGAGACGGGTCCGCACGGGTAGGCGGAGTCGAACTCGGCCACCCGCAGCTGTGCCTTCAGCTGGAGTGACGCCGAGGGAGTTGGGTTCCACTTCAAGCTGAACTCCCAGACGTTGAGCGCGTCGAACGTCGCGCCGTACGGCCCGTCGTCGTCCTGTGTGCCGACGATCGGCGCCGGAGCGCTCCCCGCCGGTCGCGCGCTCCCGTCGACGTCCGGCGGCAAGAGCCCGTCCCCGATCAGCCTGATCGGGACGACGCTGTCCTCGAGGAGGATGCTCGCCGCCCGTGCGTTCGGGTCGCCGGCGATCATCCGGTCGCGCTCGAGGCCGTACACGCCGATGCCATAGATGGACGGGTCCTCGACCCCGAATTCCCGGGTCGTGATCAGGTACGAGTCACGCCATACGCCGTACTTCGGGTAGTCGGGGAAGTTGAACCCGGTGGTGAACGCGTAGCGGTAGTACGAGCCGGTTGGATCGCCCGTGGTCGAGATAGCGACGCAGTTGTAGAACGGGTTCAGCGGCTCGTCCGGGAAGTTGATGCCCCGGGTCGTGAACTGCGAGAGGATCCAGCGGTCGGCGAACTGGTCGTACAGCACGATGGGGTCGCCTGACGGATCCGTGCATTCGTCGACCGGGAAGCCCGCCCAGAGCGAGCCCGTGTCGACCGGGCCGAGCAGGAGCTGGCCCGTCTTCGAGTAGACGCCGAAGACGAGATTGACCATCTCGACGTAGTGGTTTGGCCCGACGTCGCCGACCGGGTCGGGCGGGTTGACCCGAAAACCGAAGATGTCGAAGTTGTCCTCGTTGCTCAGGCCCTCGAAGTTCGCGATCGTCCCCGGGATCGCGAGCGGAGCGGCCTGCGCCTGGAGTGCGGCGTCAGCGGAGTGGCCGCGGCTCTCGACGACCGGTCCGCGGTCGGGTCGAACGTCCTCGCCTCTCGGCGTGCGCGGGGTAGAAGCCTTTGCGAGCTCGCGGAGCGGTTTCGAGACGTCGAACGCCTTCGCCTTGGTGAATGTCGGTCCGCGCTCGGTCGTCGCTGCGCCGACCTGCGTTGCCGCGCCGGCCACCGCCGCCGCGAGCGCGACGATCGCGATCGCGGCGAACAGGCCAAGCCTCGGCGTGCGGGAGTCCGGAATGCCGTATCTCAACGGTTCCTCCCTTCATCGAGGTGCGGATATCTACGTCCGAAGCTACGCCCTTCCGGCTGACGATGCAACAGCCGGGCGCTGTTCGTACCGGAGTTCGCTGGAGGATGTTCAGCCCGTGCCGCGCGCCGCGGGGCGCGGCGCCGGCCGGGTCGACGTCGCTTCCTCTCGGGGCTCGCTGACGACGACGAGCGTGGGCTTAGGCATCCGGCGGCAGCGTATCCCGCTTCGGCCTTCGGCCCGCGCCGGCCCCCGGCCGGGATCGAGTGTCGCCGCCTGGACGCTTGCTGTGTCGCCCGCGCGAACGACACCAGGGTCAGAGCCGCTTAGCGTGCCGGTCATGGCAGGAAAGGCGATCACCGGCCGTCCGGCGTTGATCGCCGTCCTCTGCCTCGCCGTCCTCGGCGCGTGCGGCGGAGACGGGACGGAATCCGCGCGCAACGCCGAGACGAGCCTCGAGAGATCACCGTCTTCCCGGAAGGCAGGGACGAGGGCGGCGAGCGGAGCTGGACCCTGACGTGCAAGCCGGTCGGCGGCACGCTCCCGAACGCCGAAGCCACCTGCGCGAAGCTGAACGCGCTACGCAGCCCATGGGCCGAGGTCCGGCCGGGCACGTCGTGCACGCTGCCCTCCTTCAGCCCGACGCAGGTCGTCGTCTCGGGCGTTCATCGCGGCGCGAGCGTCGACACGGTGTTCGGATACAACGGCAGCTGCCAGCTCCCACGCTGGGAGAGGGTCGACTTCCTGTTCCCGATCCGCCTCGAGTTCGGTGCCCGCGAACCGGTCACCTGGCTGGATCGGTAGACGGTGCGGCATGCCGCAGGCGCGTGAGCCGTACATGAGCGTCGTGTGAGGGGCCGGACCTAGGCTCGGCGGCACCTCAACGATCGGAGGACGACATGACATCGCCACCTCGACCCTCCGGCGGGCTCGCGCTCAGGGCCTTCGGTCTCATGGCATCGATCGTCGCGCTCGGGAGCTTCGCGTCCGGCGCGCCGGCGGCCGGTGCGGATCCCTACTCGCTGGAGGCGCAGGCGCTGCTCTCCGCCTCGGAGACGGAGCTCGCGCTGCGCGTCGGCGGGCCGAGGCTGCCGGCGCGCCTCGAGAAGGTGCAGGTGAAGACCTGGCCGGCAGGCGCAGAGGAAGCCGTCACGCGCAACTTCTTCGACGTCCCCGCGCCGGCGGGCGTCGCGACGCTCCACCTCGGCTGGCCCGGCCGCGGCGACCCGCTCGAGGTACACGCCCACCTGAAGGACGGACCGCAGCACAACCTCGCGGCTGCCACCACGGTTCTTCGCCGGCCGGACTTGACCGTCACGAAGATCGCCGTCCCCGCCGACATCGTCAGGACCCGTTCGTTCCAGGTGACTGCGACGGTCGGGGAGGTCGGCGGTGACATCGGCGCCAACGCGCAGGTCGAGCTCTTCGACGGACCGAGCGCGACGCCGATCGCGTCGGCGTCCGCCACGGTCGCGCCCGGCGCGACCGCCGACGTCAGCTTCGCGGTCGCACTGGCGAAGCCGGGGGAGCACGCCCTCCGCGCCGTCGTGTCGGACTCGGCGCCGGCCGAGTGGGACGTTGCGCCGAACGAGCGCGAGCAGGCGATCTACGTCAACCACTACGGCGAGAACGGGGTGGTGGCGACGGATCATGCGCTGGCGACGCAGATCGGCGTCGACGTCCTCCGCAACGGCGGCAATGCGTTCGACGCCGCCGCAGCGGTGCAGTTCGCTCTCAACGTCGTCCAGCCGCACTTCAACGGGATCGGCGGCGGCTCGAACATCGTCGTGCGCGACGGCCGCACCGGTGAGCTCTACGCGATCGATGCACGCGAGACGGCGCCGGCCGCGACGACGCCGACGACGTATTCGGGTCTCACGCAGGCGGACATTCGTCCCAACGGGTTCGCGGTCGGCGTTCCGGGCACGCTCCGAGCCGTCGACTACCTGCTCGAGCGGTGGGGGACGACCACCCTCGCCGACGCGCTCGAACCTTCGATCGCCCTCGCCGAAGAGGGCTTCCCGATCGGACATCATCTCGCGAGGGAGATCCCGATTGCGCTTCCGCGCTTCCAGCCGGAGACGAGGCAGGTCTTCCTCAACGCCGACGGCAGGCCGCGAGCGCCAGGCGACGTCCTGAGACAGCCCGACCTGGCGAAGACGTTCCGGCTGCTGGCACGGGACGGCGTTGCGCCCTTCTACGAGGGTGAGATCGCGGAGGCCATCGTCGAGGCCCAGCGGCGCGCGAATACACCGGCGCGGCAGGGGAGGATGACCGCTGACGACCTTCGCGCGTACGCGATCGACGTCGAGCCGCCGCTCTCGCTCACCTACGGCGGCTACGAGGTCTTCTCGCCGGGCACCTCGACGAACGGGGGCGTCGTCCTGCTCGAGTCGCTCGGACTCATGCGCGAGTTCCTGGCCGACCCGCGTACCGACGGGTACGCGTGGGGCTTCGCGACTCGGAACTCTCTCCACGTCTTCATCGAGGCGATGCGGCTGGCGTTCGCCGACCGCGACTTCTGGCTGGGAGACGACCGGTACACGAACGTGCCGTTGACAGGGCTCCTCCACCCGGACTATCTACGCACGCGGAGCTCGTTGATCGACCCGGAGACGGTGATGTGTAATCCGGTCCGGCCGGGCGACCCGCTGCCCTACGTCGAGGCGGAGGCCGCCGCCGACGATCCCGAGGCCGCGGGCCACACGACGCACTTCTCGATCATCGATCGCTGGGGGAACGCCGTGGTCATGACCTCGACACTCCGTGACGCGTTCGGGACGGGGATCACGGTTCCCGGCTACGGTTTCCTGCTGAACGACACGCTCGGCTTGTTCAATCTGGCGCCGCGCGCGAATCCGGCGACCGGCAATCCCGGTGCGAACGATGCGGCGGGCGGCAAGCGGCCGATGGGCAACGTGGCGCCGACGCTCATCCTGAAAGACGGCGAGCCGTTCGCCGGCACCGGGTCGTTCGGGAGCGGCTTCATCCCGAGCATCGTCCTCAACGTCGTCTTGAACCTCCTCGAGTACGACTTGCCGCTCCAGCAGGCGATCGACGCGCCTCGGCTGTGGACGCAGACGGCCGCCGGCGCTGCGCAGCTCAACTTCGGGTTCGACCACCTGATCACGCCGCTGCGCGATATGGGGCACGTCGGGCCCACGTTCGGCGGGTGTGCCGACAACATGAACCGAACGCCGCTGCCGCCGCTCCTGAACGTCGGCTCGGCCGGTTCGTTCGGCGTCGACCTCGAGAGCTTCGAGCTCAACGGCGCCGCGGACACTGCGAGGTTCCCGGACGCGAGCACCGCCGTCGTCGACCGGACGTAAGGCGAGCACCGAGGGCCGGCGCTGTTGCGGCGGCGCCGGCCCCCCGGTCGAGCTAGCGGTCGACGGCGGCGATCGGATCAACGGCGGCTCGTTCCTCTGCGCGGATAGCTACTGCCTGCGCTACCGGCCCGCGGCCCCCGCCCGCAGATGGCCGACAGCGGGATGAGCCACAGCGGCTTCCGCTGCGTCGTCCGCCCGGATCCCGCCGAGTAGCGCCTCTAGCCGCCTACTCGTACTGGAGCGCCTCGAGGATGTTCAGCCGGGCCGCGCGCCGTGCGGGGAAGATCGCCGCGATCAGCCCGACGACGAACGCGGCGAGCGCGAAGAGCACGATCTGCGTCGCCGGCACGGTGAAGTCGATGAACTCGACCCGCGCGCCGAGCAGGGCGCCGAGGACGATCCCGAGCACGATGCCGATCGCGCCGCCCATCAGCGCGGTGATCACGCTCTCGTACCGGATCATCCGCCGAAGCTGCCGGCGGCTCATCCCGATCGCGCGCAGCATCCCGATCTCGCGCGTCCGCTCGAACACGGTGAGCACGAGCGTGTTGACGATCCCGAAGAGGCTGACGATGACGGAGAGCGCGAGCAGCACATAGAGGATGTTGAGTATGCGGTTCAGCGCGGAGATCTGGTTGTCGATGAACTCCTCGCGGGTCTGGACCTTCGCGCTCGGGTAGTCCGCGAGCGCCCGCTCGAGCTGCGCGCGGTTCTCGTCCGACTGACCTCCTGCCATCAGGACGAAGGAGAAGAGGTTGCGCGGCTGCTCGTTGAACCGGTCCCAGGTCTCCGCGGAGATCGTCACCCGCCCGAATGGCGACCCGCCGGCGGGCGGGTCGAAGATGCCCTGGACCTCCATCTCCTTCGTCTCGCCGTTCGCGAACGTCAGCGGAAAGTTGGAGCCGACGCGGAGACCGTGCTCGTCCGCGTACTCGTCGTCGACGAAGGCGCCGTTGTCGCCGAGCGACGCCAGCACGTCTTGCGAGCCGTCCGTCCACTCCAGCGAGAAGAAGCGGCTGGCCTCGGGGTTGACCGCGGTCGCGAAGAACGGGCTCCCGAACGCGAAGGCGTCGCCCGTGCGGACGTTGGTGACCGCCTCCACGCCGGGCGTGTCGACGACGGCGTCTGCGACGGCGACCGGGATCGGCGAGAAGTTGTTCTGCGCGGTCAGCGCGTAGTCGCCGGCGCCCCACAGCGAGTCGACGGCGCCGCGGAACGACGACGTGATCCCGGCGGCAAGGACGGCGACGACCGTGACGAGCGCGAGGCCGATCATCAGCGCGGAGGCGGTCGACGCCGTGCGCTGCGGGTTGCGGCGCGAGTTGTCCCGGGCGAGCGCGCCGGAGACGCCGCCGATCGCCTCGGCGGGCCAGCCGAGCACGCCGGCCATCGGCCGGACGAGCCGCACGGAGAAGAGGGCGACGCCGAAAAAGATCAGGAGCGCGCCGAGGCCCATCCAAATGAGCAGCTGCGTCGTGCCGAGGTCGGGGGCGAAGAGGCCGTACGAGAGCGCCGCGAAGCCGAGCGCCGCAAGGAGGAGCGACCCCGCCGTCCGGAAGCGCGCAAACCGGCTCGGCGGGAGCGAGGCGTCCTCGCGGACCGCCGCGATCGGCGGCACGCGCGTGGCGCGGATCGCGGGGCGGAGGCTGGCGAGGACGGTGACGAGCACGCCGGCGAGAATCGCGACGACCGCCGTCCGCGGTTCGAACACGAGCCCGATGTTCGGCAGCGTGAAGCCGACGACGTCGAAGAGCGAGAAGAGTCCCTCCGCGAGCGCGAGCCCGAGGAAGAGGCCGGCCGTCGACGCGAGCGCACCGACCGCGAAGGCCTCGATCAGCACCGAGGCGAGCACCTGCCGACGAGAGGCGCCGATCATCCGGAGGGTCGCGAACTCCCGCGTGCGCTGGGCGATCGTGATCGAGAGCGAGTTGGCGATCACGAAGCTGCCGACGAAGAGAGCGATCCCGGCGAACGCGAGCAGGAAGCCCTGGAGGAAGGAGATGAACTCGTTCGTCTCGGAAGCCTCCTCCGTCGCCTGCCCCTGGCCGGTCCTCACCTGAGCGGTCGGAGGCACGACGTCCTCGAGCGCGGCGACCAGCTCCCCGGACGTGACGTTCGGCCTCGACGCGACCGCGATCTCGTCGAGCCGCCCCTCCTTGCCGTAGAGGCGCTGAGCGGTCGGGAGGTCGAAGCCGGCGAGCGTCGCGTCGCCGATCGTGGACAGCGACTCGCCGAAGCGGATGACGCCGGAGACCGTGAACGCCTGGACGGGGCCCTCCGCCTGCACCCGGATCGTGTCCCCGACGGCGAAGTCCTTCTTGTCGGCCGTCGACTCGTCGATCACGACCTCGTTCGGGCCCGGCCAGTCGCCCTGGACAAGCCGCAGTGGATTGAACGGCGAGTCGCCACTCGAGATGCTGAAGCCGATGCTCGGAGCGTTGCCGACGATCGCCTTGCCGTCCTTGTCGATCAGGACGGTCGACTCGCTGTCTACGCCGCCCTCGGCGATCCCGACCTCCGGAACCGCGCGGACCCGCTCGAGGAGTGATTGATCCAGCGTGGGCGCTGCGCTGCCGCTGTCGTCGGTCAGGTCGAAGGCGGCCTTGCCGGTGATCACCGCATCCGATCCCTCGCGGACGTCGCTGAAGATCGAGTCGAACGCCTGGTCGATCGAGTCGGTCAGGACGTACGTGCCGCTGATCATGGCGACGCCGAGGACGATCGCGATCGCGGTCAGGGCGGTCCGGAGCTTCCTCCCGAGCAGCCCCTTGAGGGCAAACCGGGTCACGTCGAGACGGTAGCGCGCGCCGCGCGGTCCGTCGGGACCGCGAAGTAGAGTCTCCCCGTGATCCGGATGCTCGTGCGGATGGTGATCGCGCTGGCGGCCAACGCGGTCGGCCTCCTAATCGCCGCCGCGGTGCTGGACGGGATGCACGTCGACGCCACGGGGTTTGTCGTCGCCGTCGTGATCTTCACCGTCGTGTTCGCGCTGATGCAGCCGTTCCTCGCCGTGCAGTTTCGGGCCAACGCTCCGGCGATGCTCGGCGGAGTGGCGCTGATCGCGACGCTCGTCTCGCTGATCATCACGGACCTTCTCTCCGACGGCTTCACGATCGACGGTGCGGGCACGTGGCTCGTCGCGACCGTGATCGTCTGGGCGGCTTCCCTCCTCGCGGCGTTCCTCCTGCCGTTCCTGGGCCTGAAGAAGTACCTCGAAGAGCGGCGCGCGTAGCGCCGGCGCCCCAACTTTCCTCCCGGCGGAACCGTCCCAAAGAGGGATGCGCCGGCAGGAGCCGGCCGTATCCTGAGATCGACCTCGACTGTTCTGCAGACATGTGCGCTCACTGCCAGCTCGCCACGCCTCGCGGCACGCACGACGTGTGCCACGCCTGTGCGGTCGCGCTCCGCGGGGAAGCCCGGCGCGGCCTCGAGGCGATCGAGGAGTACCTGGACGGTTGGTGGCTCCTGGAGCGCTGGCTTGCGGAAGAGGAGTGAGGACGGCCCCGGCGCAGAGCCGGAGCCGCCCTCGAGCAGCGGCTAGGCCTTCGCCTTCGCCTTTGCCCGCCCCCTCGTCCTCGTCGTCTTTTTCGTAGCCGCGACCTCCTCGCGCGTCTCGTTCAGGTCCGCGATCACCTTCGGCTTGGCCGGCCGGTCGTCCGGGATCCGGGCGTCCAGCGTCTTGATCGCCTTGTCGATGGTCTTCGTCGCCTCGCTCTCCGCGCCGGCGGTCGCGAGCCTGCGCGCGACGCGTTCCGCGAGCGTGCGGTAGCGGATGTGCCCGAACGTCTCGGCGGCGATGTCGGCCTTCCCGATGAGGGCGGGCCCGATCAGCTTGGCCGCCTCGTCCGGCTGGGCGGCCTCGACGTCGAGCTCGACCCCGTCGTCCGTCGGGATCACCTGTTTGTAGTCGACCGTCAGCGGATTGCCGAGCGCGACGCGCGCGTGCAGCGCGATCCGCCGCTCCGGGAACCGCTCGACGACCTCCTGCAGCAGGTCGTTCGCCCCGTCCAGGAACCGGCTCCCTCCGAAGACGAGCACCCGGGCCGCGTCCTGCGTGAACAGGTCGCCGGCCGAGTACTCCTCGTCGCGTGAGAGCGGTGGCGCGATCCTCAGCGTGAACGGGGCGGAGACGACGTCCTCGTCCCCGGTGCGCGCCGCGGCCTGAATCGTGTACGTGCCCGGCTCGGCCACGTCCCAGCCGTTGAGCCCGGCCGAGGCGAGGACGGTGCCGTAGAGGCTCTCCCCCGGCATGACCGCCTTCGTCTCCGGCGCGAGGCACTTCTGCCGGAACGGGATGAGCTGCCGGGCCTCCTTTCCCTCCTTCTTCAGGATCACCGTCAGCGAGTCGGCGTCGAGGACGTCGGCGTCGACGAGCCGCGGCTGGTCGCCCGTGTTCGTCAGCTTGACCTCGATCCAGACGGGCTCCATGAACTCGTAGCGCGGCGCGTCGCGGTTGACGCGGAGCTCGAGCGTCATGGTCGGCTCGTCGTTCACCTCGGCCTCCTCGAAGCCGTGGCGGTCGAACCAGGCCGCGTTCCCCATCTGCACGAACCGCTCGGGCGCGTGCCGGATGAAGAGCAGCTCCTGGTTGCTGAAGCGGTACTCGAAGTTCGCGAAGAACGCCGCCTGCCCGCCGGCGACGCTGTACGGGTAGTTCATGAAGCTGCGGGCCTCCGGTTCGTTTGCGAGCGGCACCCAGGGCGTGCCGAGCGACTTCTGCCACGAATGGGCGAGGTTGAACGCGTGGCCCATCTCGTGGACCGCCGTCCAGAACCGCATGCGGTCGATCCACGCGTCCGGTTTGGGGTCGTTCGCCGGCGGCTGCGCGATGAACGAGTCCACGAACAGGGCCGTGCCCTGTCGGTGGTTCGGCCCGATGTCGTCGAACATGATCCCGCCCAGACCGTTGCCGGACTCGTGCAGCGACGCGTAGAAGATCCACATCGCCCACTGAGCCTTGCTGGCGATGCGCGACCAGTGGATCTGCATCGCGTCGTGCATCTCCATGTCCGACCAGGTCATCCCGGGCGGGGCGGGGACGGTGCTGGTCGGGTTCGTCGTCACCTGGCAGCCGGCCCGCTGGAACACCTTCGGGATCGTCAGCGTCTCGCAGGGCAGCGACGCGGGCCGAACCGGGTGCGCGCAGGTGTTGATCGCCGTGTCGGCGATCTCGCCTTGCTGGAAGTCGAACTCGAAGTTGACCGTGCGGTAGTACGCCGAGGCGTACCGGTACACGACGGTGCGCTGCGTGATGCCGCCGCCGCTGAACACGATCTTGACCGTGCGGCTGCTCGGGTACGGGCCTCCCGCGGCGATGACGTCTACGGCCGTGTACGGGAACGACGCGACCGCGCCGTCCTTGTACCAGATCGCCCCGCGCCACCTGCTCGGGCCGATCTTGCGCAGCCGTGCGATCCAGTGGGTCCTCGAAAAGAGGTAGCCGTGGATCGTCCCGCTCACGGTCATCTGCGGATAGCGGCCGTCGACGTCGAGGCGGATCTCCTCCTTGCGGATCGGGCGGATTCCGATCGGCGCCGGTTCGAGCGAGATCGGCAGGCCGATCGTCGGCCGCGCGTAGACCCCGCTCACCGGCCCGAGTACGGGGGTTGCGATGGCTTCCGGCACCTGGATCGCCTCCGCTTCCTCCTCCGACTCGACCTCGTCGGCGGTGAGGAGCTCGAGCTCCTCGTCGTACGTCTCCATGTGTCCTCCTGCTTCGCAAGTGGTGCCGCAGCGGACAGGTGTCTCGGCCTTCGGGCGCCTCCTCTCTACGCGAACCCCAGCCGCTCGGGATACGAGGCGACGAGCCGTCCCTCGAGCAGCGAGATCGCGACGTTCGGCTGGGTCTCCGGATCGAGCTGGAGGGTCTCTCGCACTCCGCGTGCGGGGACCTCGACCTCCAGCTCGAACGGGCCGTCCGGCACCTCGAGCTGCAGGTCCGCAGCGTGGCTGATCTGCGTGCGCGTCGTCACCCGGTCGCGGTAGACCTCGTCGCCGGCGACGCGGATCGCGACCTCGTCGTCGTCGAATCCGTCCTGGAGTGCGACGTTCAGCTGCATGGCGCTGCGGGTTGCCGCCGGCCCGCGTCCGACACTACGCCCGACGGCGGCCCATTACAAGGCCCGCCGGGTCGCGGCCAGCTGGCCGCACGCGGCGGCGATGTCGCGGCCGCGTGTGAGGCGTACCGTCGAGGGGATCCGCGCCTCGTCGAGCACCCGCTTGAACGCCGAGATCGCCTCGCGCGAGGAGCCGTCGTAGGCGCCCGTGGGGTTGTACGGGATCAGGTTCACCTTGAAGACCTTCGGGTCGAGCAGCTCCGCGAGCTCCCGCGCGCGTCCGGGCGAATCGTTGACGCCGGCGAGCATGACGTACTCGACGAAGACCTTGCGGCGGCGGAGCTCGAAGTAGCGGCGGCACTCTGCGAGCACGGACGGAAGCGGGTAGCGGTCGTTCACCGACATGAGCGAGGAGCGGAGGCGCGGATCGGCCGCGTGGAGCGAGAGCGCGAGGCGGATCGGCTCCTCGACTTCGTCCACGAACCGCGTGAGGCCGGGCATCCAGCCGACGGTTGAGATCGTCGTACGCCGGTGCGTGATCCCGACGTCCGGGAGGAGCCGTGCGGCGGCCAGCACCTCGTCGTAGTTGAGGAAGGGCTCGCCCATCCCCATGAAGACGAGGTGGTTCACCGGCTCGAGGCGCCGGAAGTGTAGGACCTGGTCGAGCATCTCCCACGTCTTCAGGTTCCGCCCGAAGCGCATTTGTCCCGTCGCGCAGAAGGTGCAGGTGAGCGGGCCGCCCGACTGGGACGAGACGCAGACCGACCGCCGCCCGTCCCGGTAGCGCATCAGCACCGCCTCGACGGGATGGCCGTCGCCCGTGCGGAAGAGCGCCTTCACCGTCCCGTCCGCGGAGGTCGCCTCGTCCTCGACGGCGAGCGAGGAGAAGGGGACCGAGGCGGTCAGGCGCTCGCGCAGCGCGCGCGGCACGTTCGTCATCTCGTCGTACCCGCCGGCGCCGCGCGCGGCCCACTCCCACACCTGGCGGGCGCGGAAGGCGGGCTCGCCGCGCTCGGCGAGCGTCCGTTCGAGCAGCGTGAGGTCCACCCCCGGACGGTAGCTGCGCAGCCGTTACGGTTCGCGCCGTCCACCGCGGCCGAGGCCGCCCTTCCGAAACGAGTCCGATGGCGTCACAATCCACGCAAGCCGAATCCAAGGGTCGATTGGGCGCTTGCGGCTCGTCCGCGCCGTGTTCAGCCCCGAGCTGGCTGCGGTGCACGGCGCGGGCGACGCCCGATCGTGAGGCCTCGTGAGCTACGAGCCCGCCGAGGACCGCTACGAGCGGATCGAGTACCGCAGGAGCGGGCGGAGCGGCCTGCTGCTGCCGGCGATCTCGCTCGGGCTCTGGCACAACTTCGGGCACGACGACCGGCCGCTGCAGGTCGGGCGGGCGATCATCCGCCGCGCGTTCGACCTCGGGATCACGCACTTCGACCTGGCGAACAACTACGGCCCGCCGTACGGCTCGGCGGAGGAGAACTTCGGCCGCATCCTCCACGACGACCTCGCCCGGTACCGCGACGAGCTGATCATCTCCACGAAGGCCGGTTACGACATGTGGCCCGGCCCGTACGGCGAGTGGGGGTCGCGCAAGTACCTGCTTGCGAGCCTCGACCAGAGCCTCCGCCGGATGGGGCTCGACTACGTCGACATCTTCTACTCGCACCGCTACGACCCCGACACGCCGCTTGAGGAGACGCTGGGCGCGCTGGACACGGCGGTTCGGCAGGGGAAGGCGCTCTACGTCGGGGTCTCGTCGTACTCGGGCGCGAAGACCGCGGAGGCGGCGGCGATCCTCCGGTCGCTCGGGACGCCGTTCGTCATCAACCAGCCGTCGTACTCGCTCCTCAACCGCTGGATCGAAGTGGACCTGCTGGACGTACTGGAGGAGCTCGGGATCGGCTGCATCGTCTTCTCGCCCCTCGCGCAGGGGATGCTGACGAACCGGTACCTGAACGGGATCCCCGAGGGGTCGAGGGCGGCGACCAGCGGGAGCGCCCTCTCGCCTGAGTTGCTCACCGAGGAGACGATGGAGAAGGTCCGCGCGCTGAACGAGATCGCCCAGCGGCGCGGCCAGTCGCTCGCGCAGATGGCGATCGCCTGGACGCTCCGGGATCCTCGAGTGACGTCGTCGCTGATCGGCGCCAGCAGCGTCGCCCAGCTCGAGGACAGCCTCGCCGCGCTCGACCGGCTCGACTTCACGGAGGAGGAGCTGGCCGAGATCGACCGCTGGGCAACCGAGAGCGGCATCAACATCTGGGCCGCGTCCAGCGTGGAGTAGCCGGCAGCAGCGGCGCAACCTCCTCGCCGAACCGGGCCGCGCGCTCCTCGAGCCCCGGCGCCTCGTGATCGAGGTTGACGACGAACCCGTCGCAGCCGGCGTCCACGTAGTCGGCGAGGCGCTCGGCGATCCACTGCGGCGGCCCGGCGACGGCGTGCCGGCCGCGTTCGTCGGCGCCGTCCTCCGGTTCGTCCCGGAGGTAGACGCCGATCCGGAGGACGACGCGGCTGTCCGCCCGGCGCTCGCGGAGCTCGGCCGCCATCCGTCGCAGCTCGTCCGGAGGGATGGCGACCGGGTGCCAGACGCCCGTCAGCTCCGCGCGCCGGAGCGTCGCTCGGGAGACGCCGGCGACCCAGAGCTCCGGCCCGCCCGGCCGGACGAGCGCCGGGGCGAGCCAGCCGCCGAGCTTCTCGACTGGGCCCGGCATCTGGGCGAAGGCGGACGACGCGAGCCGGAGCCACCCCTCGAGCGTGCGGCCACGGCTCTCGAAGTCGGCGCCGAGGATCTCGAACTCGCCTTCCATCCAGCCCGCCGCGACCGCCGTCACGATCCGCCCGCCGGACAGGAAGTCGAGCGTCGTCAGCTGCTTCAGCACGACGGTTGGGTTGCGCTGCGGGACGACGAGCGCCGAGACCCCGAGCTGAAGCCGCTCGGTGCGCCCGACGAGGAAGCCGAGCGACACGAGCGGCTCGGCGATCGTCCCGTAGATCGGCGCGTGCTCCGGCGGGACGACCAAGTGGTCGGTCACCCAGCCCGAGTCGAAGCCCGCCCGCTCGGCGGCGAGCGCGGCGAGGGCGAGACGGTCTGCCGCGAGGGCCTTGCCGTAGTTCGGGAGGATCAGGCCGAGGTGGAGCTGCGCCACGGGCCAACGCTAGCGCGGCGACAATCTCGCCATGGCGATGCTCGCGCCGCCTCCGCCCGCGCCCGTCTTGATCGCGCCCGCCGCGCACGAGGTCTCGTTCGGCCGGGTCGCCGGACGCGTGCGTCCCGGCGCGCAGTCGGTGATCGTCAGCGTCGACGGGCGGGTGGTCGCGCGGCGGGACCTCGTCCGCCGCAGCACCTTCGACTTCCACGTCCCGCTGCCCCAGCGGGACCTGCGGCTCACCGTGACCGCCGATTACGGCGGGCGGCGGGCGGCGACCACGGTCGCGCCGGTGTTCGGGCTCCCCCGTGCGGCCGAGCCCCGCGCGCCTCCCCGACGCGGCGTCGAGGACCCGCGCCTGGCGCGCGAGATCCGCGCGCTGGCCGGCCGGTTCCCGGGGACCTGCGGCATCTTCGTCCAGGACCTTCGTACCGGCCGCGGCGCCGCGTGGAACGCGCGCGCCGAGTTCCCCGCGGCCTCGACGATCAAGGTCGGGATCGCCGTTGAGGTGCTGCGGGCGCTCGGCGGGCCGCCGCCGGTCGGGAGTCGCCTCGATCGGCTCCTGCGGAAGGCGATCGTCCCCTCCGACGACCGGGCGGCCAACGATCTGCTCACCTGGCTCGGGGGCTCGACGTCGGGCGGAGCGGCGCGCGTGAACGCGACCTTCCAGGCGCTCGGTATGACGGACACGAACATGTACGGCGGGTACATCGTCCCGAGCGCGCAGCCGATCCCGCTGCGGGCGAACGCGCAGCCCAGCTTCGTCGGGAAGCGGACGAGCGCCTGGGACTTCGCCCGGCTGATGCAGTACGTCCACCAGGCGGCGGCCGGGAAGGGGAAGCTCGCGCGTCGGGGCGGGTTCGTGCCGGCGGAGGCGAAGTACCTCCTCTATCTGCTCGCGCACGCGCGGCCCGGTTACCTCGAGCGCTACCTCCGCGGGAACGCGGTGACGTTCGTGCACAAGCCGGGCTGGATCACGCGCGCGCGGCACGACGGCGGCCTGGGGTTCTGGCGCGAGGGCGGTTTCGTCGCCGTCGTGCTCACCTACGACGCGCGCGGTGTCGGCGTCTCCTCCGAGATCCTCGCCGGGCGCGTGGCGCGGGCCGCCTACGCCCGGTTCTCGCGGCCGGCGGGCGCCGCGTCGTACGCTCTGAGCCGTGAGCAACGAGCTCTCGGCCGGGGAGAAAGGGCAGATCCTCGAGCGCATCCGCTCGCTCTGCCTCGCCCTGCCCGAGACGAGCGAGCGCCTCAGCCACGGCCAGCCGACCTTCTTCGTCCGAGAGAAGCGATCGTTCCTCACGGTGCTCGACGACCATCACGGCGACGGGCGCTTCGCGTTTTGGTGCGCGGCCGAGGACGGCGTCCAGCAGATGCTCGTCGAGGCCGATCCCGAGCGGTTCTTCCGCCCGCCGTACGTCGGCCATCGCGGCTGGCTCGGCGTGCGGCTCGACCGCGGGCTCTTCTGGGCTGAGCTCGCCGGGATCGTCGAGGACGCCTACGCCGAGGTCGCCCCGCCGAAGCTCGTCGAGGACGCGCGCCGGCGGGTCGAGCGATAAGCCGCCGCGCCGGCGAAGCTGCCGTACGGCCGAGCGCATCTCATCCCTCTGCTTCTTGACGGCGCGCTGCTGCCGGAAGAGTTGAATCGTCAGGCGGCGGGGCCGTGCGCCTGCATCGCCGCAGCCGGGACGTCGTCCCGCCTGAGGATTCCGACGGCGACGACGACCGCGCCGAGCGCGAAGATCGAGGCGACCGCGAAGCCCCAGTTGAAGCCTCCGGTGATGTCGTCCAGCCCGAGCTGCCCGCCGTCGGCGAGCGCGCTGGCCCGCTCGTTCGACACGGTCGAGATCAGCGCGACGCCGAGCGCGCCGCCGATCTGCTGCGACGTGTTCAGCAGCCCAGAGGCGACGCCTGCGACGCGGTCCTCGACCCGCGCGAGCGCGGCCAACGACATCGGGATGAACATGAACGCCAGCCCGAACCCGCTGATCACGAACGGGATGAACAGGTTCGTCCAGTACGAGCCGTCCACGGGCAGCTGCGTGTACCAGAGGTACGCGAAGGCGACGAAGACGGAGCCGAGCATCATCACGGGCTTGACCCCGGCGCGGGTGATCGCCGCCTGCGCGATCGCGGCGCCGGGAATCGTCATTCCCGCCGTGGCGAGGAACGCGAAGCCGGCCTCGAGCGGCGAGTACCCGAGGATGTTCTGCATGTAGAGCGTCAGCAGGAAGAAGCCGCCGAAGATCGTCGCACCGAGGAGGAAGCCGGTCGTGTTGGCGACGAAGACGGCCCGGATCCTGAACAGCCCGAGCGGGACGAGCGGCGCGTCCGTCCGCGTCTCCTTCCAGAAGAACGCGGCGACGAGCGCGACCGCGACCGCCGTCAGCCCGATCGTCTGAAGGCTGAACCAGCCCGCGTCCGGCGCCTCGGACATCGCGTAGACGAAGGTCACGAGCCCGGCGGTGACCAGGATTGCCGCCGCCGCGTCCACCCGGCGCTCGGCGCCCTCGATCCGTCCCTCCGAGATGAGGACCGGCGTGAGCGCGAAGATCGCGATTCCGACCGGCACGTTGACGAAGAAGATCCATGACCATCCGAGGTACTCGACGATCACGCCGCCGAGGAGCACCCCGGCGGCGGCGCCGCTGCCGGCGACCGCGCCCCAGATGCCGAACGCCTTGTTCCGCTCGGCGGTGTCGTGGCGGAACGCGTCGCTGATGATCGCCAGCGTCGCCGGCGAGACGATCGCTCCGCCGAGGCCCTGGAGGGCGCGAAAGGCGATCAGCTGGCCGCCGCTGTCGGCCAGCCCGCAGGCCAGCGAGCCGCCGGTGAAGAGCACCATCCCGAACATGAACACGCGCCGGCGGCCGAGGAGGTCCGCCGCGCGGCCGCCGAGCAGGAGGAATCCTCCGAAGGCGAGCGAGTAGGCCGTCACGATCCACTGCAGCGTGTCGCGGGAGAGCTCGAGCTCCCGCTGGATGGACGGGAGCGCGACGTTCACGATCGCGACGTCGAGAATCACCATGAAGAAAGCGACGCAGACGAGCGCGAGCGCGCGCCACCGGCGGGGGTCGGGGACGATGCCGGCTTCCATGCCGCCGGAAACCTACTGGTCCGCGCTGACTCGCTCCGCGATACGGCTCTCCCGGCTCCCCCTCTAGGGGGTTTCCCGGACTCCAGATCGGCCTCACCGTGCCGAAAAGGAGGTTGAGATGCTGCGGATTTCGGCGGCGGCCCTGACGGGCGCCGCGGTTTGTGCCTTTGCCTGCCCCGGTGCGGCCGACGCCGCCGGGTCGGCGCCGGCCGCGCGCGTCGCGGTCACCATGACCGAGCGCGCCTGCAAAGTCGTGCGGCGGGCGAGGCCCGGACGCACGCTGTTCCGCATCGCCAACCGCGGCAGGCGGCCGCGGAGGTTCTCGATCGCCGGCCGCCGGAGCCCGTTCGTGAAGCCGCGCAGGTCGGCGAAGCTGACCGTTCGTCTCGTGCGCGGCCGGACGTACCGGTACACGTGCGTCGCTCGGGGCCGTCCGCGAAGCGTCAAGCGCGGAATGCTCCGCGTCGCGGGCGCGGCGGCGCAACCGCCGAGGAACCCCCCGCCGCCACCTCCGCCTCCGCCGCCTCCGCCGCCGCCGCCTCCGCCGCCACCTCCTCCGCCGCCGCCTCCGCCGCCGCCGGCGCATCTCGTCGGCGTGCGGGCTCCCGGCGGGGCGGGCGAGCTGTACGTGCCGGCGAGCGGCGCGACGTTCGTCTCACGCGGTGCCAACTACGAGCGCCTCGACGTGGACGGCGACCAGGTCACCTTCGATGTCGGCGTCTACGACGGCGCGGCCGCCGACGCCGCCCTCGCGGACATGGACGCGTACGGGTACAACACCGTGCGCGTCTTCCTGAACGGCGCCTGCGTGAGCGGATGCCTCGGCGACGCCTCCGCGGCTGACGACCTCTCCAGCGCCTACGTCGCCAACGTCGTCGACTTCCTCGGCAAGGCCCGGGCGCGCGGGATCCAGGTGATCCTCGTCGCCGAGGGCGTCCCTGCGGGGACGAGCTACGCCGACCAGGTCGCGTCCGGCGCGACCGCGGAGTTCGCCGGCGAGAACGTCCACTACCTCACTGCCGGCGGCGTCGCCGGCAACGCCTCGTTCTGGACGGCGCTCGTGCAGCGGCTGACCGCCCAGCCGGTGCTGCGGGAGACGATCCTCTCCTATGAGCTCCGGCGCGAGGCGTTCTTCCGCGCCGACCAGGCCCCGCTTACGCTCGCCTCCGGCACGGTGACCCCGGCGAACGGACAGACCTACGACCTCGCCGTCGCCGCCGAGCGCCAAGCGCTGATGGACGAGGGCCTCGTCCACTGGGCCGATTCCGTTCGCGCTGCGATCCGGGCGGTGGATCCGACGGCGCTCGTGTCGCTCGGGTTCCTGTGGCCCCAGAGCCCGAACCCGGCGCGCATCGGCGATCCGCGCGTGAGCCGGATGCAGGCGGTGCAGGACGACTCCGAGCTCGACTTCGTCAGCCCACGAGTCGTGCCGGGCCTCGAGCTCACGCTGCCGCAGTACGTGGCCAACTACGAGCTTCCGGCGATCACGGCAAAGCCGGTGCTGATGGCGGAGGTCGGCGCGCCGACGGCGTCCTTCGGGACCGCGGCGATGGCGGCCGAGGCGCTCCAGACGTGGCAGGCCGACTCCTGTCCCGCCGGGTTCGACGGCTGGCTGCTCTGGACGTGGGACACGACCGGCGAGCGGGCCGGCGAGCCTCCTGTCTGGAACGGGCAGGCCGCCTCGGGCCTGCTCGAGCGCGCGCTCGCGCCGACGATCCGCACGGATCCCTGCGCACCGACGAACCTCGCTCTCGGGAAGCCCGTCTCCGTCTCGTCGGCCGCGCCCGAGGGGCCGGCGGGGAACGCCGTCGACGGTCTCACCGGGACGGCCTGGAACTCGACGGCGGTGCCGCCGGGCTGGATCGAGGTCGACCTCGGCGCGGCCTACGACATCTCGCTGCTGCGGCTCGTGTTCGCGCAGACGCCGTCGGGCCGGGCGGTGCACAAGATCTACGGCCGGGCGACCTCGGGCGGCGCGCCCGGGACCGAGCTCTACGAGCTGGACGCGACCACGGCGGACGGGCAGATCGTCGAGATCGCGCCGGCGCCGGCCTGGCCGGGCGTCCGCTACCTGCGGATCCACACCGTCTGGGGGCCGTCGTGGCCCGCGTGGCGCGAGATCCAGGTTTTCAAGGCCCCGTAGCGAACATCGCCCCGAAGGGGCGTACACTTTCTCTTCCAGGGGTCAATCCTTTGTCAATAGGGAGGTTCTTCGTGAAAACGGGTCTCGTCACGGCGCTCGTTGCGCTGGTCGCGATGGGCGTGCTCGCCGCGCCCGCGTCGTCGGCCACGCCGAGCAACCGGAAGCTCGCCAGCCAGATCAAGGTCCTGCAGCGCCAGGTCAAGGTTTTGCAGGGACAGGTGCGGACGCTGCGCACGCAGATGCGCGAGGTGCAGGGCATCTCGGCCGCGGCACTGGTCTTCTCGGCCTGCTCGACCGCCGCGAACGTCGACGCGTTCCAGGGCACTTGGGAGACGATCGACGGGCTCAACGCCCACACCGGCCGGCCCGACCAGTACCCGCCCGTGTCGCCGATCGCCGACCCGCTGAACTCGTGCCAGCTGCTGGAGATCCAGCGGCAGCCGGGCGTCGTTCCTCCGAACACGAACGTCTTCGCGGCGCTGCTCAACCTCTTCCGCTAGACGCGTCCGGATCGGGAATGCCCCGTCCGATCCGAACCCCTCTAGCATGAGGTCGATGTCCGTGCGGGGAGTCGACAGGCTCCTGGACGTTCTGCGGCGCCTGCGGCGAGACGAGCGTCCGGCCCCTCTCCAGGGCAACGTCGCGACGAACCGTCTCCTGCGGCTCGAGGCGATCACCGAGACCGCGCTCTCCTACCTCGACCTGCAGGAGCTGCTCGACGAGCTCCTCGACCGCATCCGGGACCTCCTCGACGCGGACACCGCCACGATGCTCCTCGTGGAGGAGGACGCGGACGTTCTCGTCCCGCGCGCCGCGAAGGGTCTCGACCGCGAGCTCCCGGCGGACGTGCGCATCCCGATCGGCCAGGGCTTCGCCGGCCGGGTCGCGGCGACCCGGCGGACCGTCGTTATCGACGACATCGAGCAGGCCGAGATCGTCAACCCGTTTCTTCGCGAGGTCGGCATCCGGTCGCTCATCGGCGTGCCGCTGCTCCACCTCGGGCAGCTGATCGGCGTTGTGCACGCCGGCTCGTACAAGCCGAGGTTCTTCAGCCCGGACGACGGCTTGCTGCTCCAGCTGGTCGCCGACCGCGTCGCGCTCTCGATCACCCAGTCGCGGCTCTACGAGGCCGAGCGCGAGGCTCGCAGGGAGGCGGAGACCGCGCACGAGCAGGTCTCGTTCCTCGCGCGGGCGAGCGAGCTCCTCGGCTCCACGCTGGACTACGAGTCGACGCTCGAGCGGCTGGCACAGCTGGCGGTTCCGGCGCTCGCGGACGAGGTGCTGATCGACATGGTCGCCGAGGACGGGAGCGTCCGCCGGCTCGCGTCGGCGCACGCCGACTCGCGCACCCTGGAGGAGATCCGCAAGCTGGGGCGGCGCTATCCGCCGGACCCCGAGGCTCGATACGGCCCCAGGGCCGTCCTCCGCTCGGGCGAGCCCCAGTTGGTCTCCGAGATCGGCGACGAGATCGTGGACGCGATGGCCAGGGACGAGGAGCACGCCCGCCTGATCCGCGCGCTCGGCCTGCGCTCGTTCATGTCCGTGCCGCTGCTCGCCCGCTCACGGGTCCTCGGCGCGATCACGTTCATCGCCTCCACCTCGAAGCGCGCGTTCGGCCCCGAGGACCTCGCTTTCGCGCAGGAGCTCGCCAGGCGCGCCGCCACCGCGATCGAGAACGCCAGGTTCCACGCGGAGACCGAGGAGCGCGCCCGCGCGTCGCTCGTTCTCGACCACGTCGGAGAGGGCGTGTTCCTCGTCGATCGGCTCGGGTTCGTCCGCTTGTGGAATCCGGCCGCGGGGGCGATCACCGGCATCTCGGCCGCCGACATCCTCGGACGGCCGGCGATCGACTCGATCTCGGGCTGGGCCGCGATCGGCGCCCGGGTGCCGGTCGCAGCCTCCGGCGACACTGTCGGGCTCCGGCCGGAGACGCTGCCGCTCGAGGTGCGCGACCGCGAGATCTGGGTGCTGATCTCGGGCGTGACGTTCCCGGAGGGCACGGTGTACGCGTTCCGCGACATGACAGAGGAGCGGGGCCTCCGTGACCTCCAGACGGAGTTCGTCGCGACCATCTCGCACGAGCTGCGGACGCCGCTCGCCGCCGTCTACGGCGCCGCGATGACGCTGCAGCAGCGTGGGGAGGACCTCGACGAGGACGCGCGCGAGCAGCTACTCGGCGTCGTCTACGACGAGGCGAGCCGGCTCAGCCGGATCATCGACGACGTGCTCTGGGCGAGCCGTCTCGAATCGGGCCGGCTCGTGTTCGCGATCGAGGAGTGCCGACCCGAGACGATCGCGCAGTCCGTCGTCAAGGCCGCGCACGTCCACCTTCCGCCGGCCCTGTCGCTCGAGCTCGACGCCGACGGGCCCCTGCCCCCGATCGCGACCGATCCGGACAAGGTGCGGCAGGTGCTGACGAACCTCCTCGACAACGCGGTCAAGTACTCGCCCGACGGCGGCCGCATCCGGCTGACGATCAGGCCGAACGGCGGCTTCGTGCGCTTCGCCGTCACCGACGAGGGGCTGGGGATCCCGCCGCCGGAGCAGCCGCGGATCTTCGAGAAGTTCTACCGCCTGGACCCCAACCAGACGCGCGGCGTGGGCGGCACCGGCCTCGGCCTCTACATCTCGCGGGAGCTCGTCAGCCGGATGAACGGCCGGATATGGGTCGAGTCCAGCGAGGGAGAGGGATCGACGTTCTACGTCGAGCTGCCGCTCTCGGAGAGCGACGAGGTGCTCGCGCACATCCGCTCGTAGGGCTACCTGTGCCGGCGGGGGACGACGCCGAGCTCCTCGACCAAGGTGAAGAAGGCCTTCGCGTAGGGCGATTCGCGTGTCCGCCGCCGGACGTCGAGCCAGTCGATGCGCTCGCGGAGCGAGCGGGCGAACTCGAGCGGGCGCTCATAGTCGAGCTCGTGCTCGTCGAGCGCGAGCAGCTTCGTGACCATGATGTCCTCGAGCGCCATGACCTTCATCGGCACGGCGTTGACCTCCAGCTCCTCGGCGCGCTCGAAGAGCGTCTCGTCCACGTCCTCTCCGACCGGCCGGAAGATGACGTCGACCAGGACGTCGCCGTCCCACGCCTTGTAGAGCCAGCCTTCGGGCGGACGCTCGGTTCGCATGCCGGCGCCGGCGAGCGCGCCGAGCGCGCGCTCGGCATCGCTCGGGCGGACCATCACGTCGAGGTCGTGGCCGGTCCCCGGCCCGCCGTGGGCCCAGGCGGCGAGGCCGCCGCCGAGCAGGAAGGGCACGTCCGCCTCGCGCAGCGCGCCGGCGACGCGCTTGACGCTGTCCTTGATCTCCCCGAACGGCTGCTCCTCCGTCACACGTGGTCGTTACCCGGGAGTCGGATCGGGGAATCACCGGGTCATGTCCGTTCGCGTCGCAGCGGCCGGCGACATCCATTGCTCGGAGGAGGAGCGGCCGCGCCTCGAGGCCGCGTTCATGGACGCGGAGCGGGAGAGCGACCTCGTGCTGCTCGCCGGCGACCTGACGACGTACGGCGAGCCCGAGCAGGCGCAGGTGCTCGCCGACGTCACCCGCGGGATCGGCGTCCCGGTCTACGCCGTGCTGGGGAACCACGACTGGCACGCGAACCGGCACGAGGAGCTCGTTTCGGCGTTGCGCGGCGGCGCCATCCGCGTCCTCGAGCGGGCGGCGGAGGTCGTGACGGTGAACGGGGTCGAGGTCGGGATCGTGGGCACCAAGGGGTTCATCGGCGGCTTCACGGGCTCGCTCCTGCCGGACTTTGGCGAGCCGCTCCTCCGGCGGGTGTACGCGGAGACGAGCGCGGAGGTCTCGGCCCTGGACCGAGGCCTGCGGCGGGTCGGCGACTGTGCCGTCCGCATCGTGGTTCTCCACTACGCGCCGACGCGAACGACGATCGAGGGCGAGCCGGAGACGATCTGGACGTACCTCGGCAGCGAGCGCCTGGCGGAGCCGATCGTCGAGCACCGGCCGGACCTCGTCCTCCACGGCCACGGCCACGGCGGCACCTTCGCCGGCCAGATCGACGACGTCCCGGTCTTCAACGTCGGCGTCCCGGTGATCGGCCGCGACTTCTGGATCTTCGAGTTCGACGAGACGGGCTCGCTCGTACGGGAACCGGACGAGCTGCGCGCGCCGTTTCACTGAAGTCTCACGACTTTCGGCGACCCTATGAAGCCGGGCGCCGCCGACGCGGCGCGCGGCCTGACAAGTTCAGCGCCCCGTCCTCATCCAGGAGCCGATGCGGCGGAACGGGCCAAGCCCGTTCCGCGGCGGATGTCTTAGCTGCCGACCACCTGGACGAGCCAGCGCCGGTCGCGCTCGCGGTCGAGCTCGAGGAAGAGGACGCGCTGCCAGGTGCCGAGGCAGAGCTCGCCGTCCCGGACCGGGATCGCCTCTCCGGCGCTCCCGAGCAGCATCGACATGCAGTGGGCGTGGCCGTTGCTCCGCTCCATGTCCTCCTCGCAGATGTTCTCCGTGCGGCGGTCCCAGTCGTCGTGCGCGTAGTAGCGCTCGGTCGGGACGAGGCGGCGGAGCATCGCCGCGAAGTCCTCGAGGAAGCCGTTCTCGAACTCGTTGACCCGCACGCAGCAGGTCGTGTGGGGCGAGTAGACGCAGGCGATGCCGTCACGGACCCCGCTCTCGCGGACCGCCTCTGCCACCTCGTCCGTGATGTCCCGAACGGCCAGACCGCCTTCGGTACGCAGCCGCTGCTCCCCCTGGAACACCTTCATCGGCGGCCATCCTATCCAGGCCCGGGGGGCACGGATACGCTGTCCGGCCGAGGGCCCGTAGCTCAGCTGGTCAGAGCAGCCGACTCATAATCGGTTGGTCCCTGGTTCGAGTCCAGGCGGGCCCATCAGGTACCGCTCAGCCATGCGGATTTGGCTTGGTTGAGCGGGACGGGTGTGACGGCGATGCCGGGTTCGCGCGTCGCGTGCCCCCACCGGTGCCCCCACGGCCGCGAGCCCGTTTTCACCGCGTCAACGATCGCGGGCACTACCGTCTGATCAGCTCGGCTACGAGCGCTCGGTAATCGAGCTCGCGACCGTCGCTCAGAACGTGTGTGTACGTGTCCGCGGTGATGCTGAGCTTGCGCTGGCCGACAAGACGGCCGATCTCGGCCCATGTGCGTCCCTGACGGTGCAGTAGCGAGATCCGGCGGTGCCGGAGGTCGTGTGGAGAGAACACGGGAACCCCAGCCGCCTTGCACGCTCTGGCAATGGCCGTCCTCAGCCGATCCGCCGTGGCGCCTGGGAACAGTGGCGTCGCCGCCTCGCGATCTTCGCGGGGAGGCAGAGTCGTCTCGATCGCGTTTGCGAGGGCGTCCGGAAGGTCGACCCACAGCGCGGCTCGCGTCTTCGTCGTCGAGGCGCGAAGACGCACTCGCCGGGCAGGCTCATCGTAATCGCCCACCAGCGCCGTCTCGACCGAGGCGACTCGGGCGCCCGACCAGTCGAGCCAGAGCAGCGGGAGCCGGTACGCGGGCGCCAGGAGCCGTAGAACGGCTTCAACGTGCTCCGAGGTCGGCGGCGCGAGCTCGACCGGTTCCGAGTGAGGCAGACGGACGCGCTTGTCGCGTGCGGGGTTCGGCTCAATCCCGTTCTCCTCGAGAACCGCGGCCAGATACTTCACCGACTTGCGGATCGTCTCGCGCTTCCGTCCTGCTTGGGTGAGTTCCACCACGAGCGCGTTGACGTCGTCGATCGTCAGCTCGTCGACGCGGCGATTGCCCAGAATCGGTAGGACTCGGCCGAGGGCGACGCGGTGCAGCACACGCGTCGACTCAGTGACGTCGACCCGAGCCGCCCGCCATTGCTCGCACGCTTCAGCAAGGGTCGGGGACCACACCGATTCGCCTTCGAGCGCCGCGATGTTCGGTACCCGCATCGCCGACAGCTCGCCGGCAACCCAGCTTCGCCTTGCGATTGCGTCGCGCCTGGCCGCGAACGAACCGGCGTAACGGCGTGCGCTTTCACGGCCCCCGAGGCGGTACTTGACGACGTAGCGCGTGCGACCCGAGGCCGTAGTACGCCGCTCGATCCAGACGCTAGGCATGACTCTGTCGCACGCGATCGTCGCGGTAGGTGTGCTCGCGGATCAGCTCGAGGAACTGCTCGACGCGGATCATCGGTCGCGAATACCCTGGCAGGGCGACGATAGGCAGCTTGCGGAACACGGCATCGATCCCGCGCCGCTCGAGCCCGAGCTCGCGGAGGTGCGTTCGCGTTAGGAGCGCATCCGGCGTCTCGAGGAGCTCCTTCGCCGACGGTTGATGTCGGGCGACGCGGCGAACAGCCGCCTGAGCGCTCGCGTTATGTCCGTTCGCTGCAGCGTCGGGGGCTAAGCCAGGATCGACGGCCTTTGCTCGAGGTGACGCGTCCCGAGCACTGGTGCTCGCCCTCAGAATCTGCTCCCAGTCGTCCAGAGACATCTGATCGGACGTCGGAGTTCGAACTCTGCAAGTGCGTGCCAAGGTTCTCCTCACGTTCGTGGCACGACGAAGGTATGAAGCATATCTGCGACAGATGACGGATTCAAGCCCCGCCGTTAGAATGGCCTGAGTGCGCAGCGCCGATGTCATCCGCGAGGCACGGCTCCGGGCCGGCCTCACACAGCACGGGCTGGCTGAGCGGACCGGCCGCGAGCGCTCGGTGATCGCCCGCTGGGAGCAGGGAGCGGTTGCCCCGAGCATCGAGACGCTCGTGGAGCTCGTGCGCGCGTGCGGTTTTGACCTGCCGCTCGAGCTCGTCCCGTACAAGCCCTCCGAGGAGGATCGGCTTCAGAAGAACGCGCTCCTTTCCCCGGAGCGGCGCCTGCAGCGCCACCTGCGGACTCACACTCGAGCGGGCCTTGGCGCGTGAGCGATCTCCGCGAGCGCTTCGACCCGTACGCGATCCTGGCGGCCCTCGAGCGCCATCGAGTCAGCTACGTGCTGATCGGCGGCTTCGCCCGCGTGCTCCAGGGCACGGAGGAGCTGACGCCAGGGCTCGACTTCTGTCCCTCGCTGCGCCCAGAGAGCTTGCGCCGGCTTGCGCTCGCGCTCGATGACCTGGGGGCCCAGCGGGTCGACGGCAAGCCGCTCGTCCTGGAGGAGGCAATCCAAGACGAAGCTTGCATCGCCCTCCGCAGCCCCGCAGGCGAGCTCAAACTCGTCCCCGAGCCCGCCGGCACGCGCGGCGGCTACGACGACCTCCGCCGCGCGGCGACCCGGGAGCCGATCGGAAGGGGGCTCCGCCCCCCGGTCGCATCGGTCGGCGACCTCGCCCGCATGGTCGCCGCACTCGGCCGAGAACAGGACATCGAACCACTAAGGCAGCTCCGCTACTTGCGCGAGCTCGATCGCAGTCTCGTCCGCGGAATCGAGCGCTAACGGGCTGGGAGGCGCCGCGAGTTGGTGCGAGGAGTTTTGTAGTACGATTCATGAGCGTGGAGATCCACCCGTCGGCGCGCAAGCACGGAATCGTCGACGAGGACATCAGGCACGCGACTGCCCATGCGATGGCGATCGACGACCAGGAGGACGACACTCGGCTGTACTTGGGTCCGTCCCGTAGCGCCGACCTGCTGGAGGTCGTGACGATCGTGCGCGACGATGGCTCGGAGCTTGCGATCCACGCGATGCGGATGCGACCGAAGTACCAACGGCTCCTGCCCGGAGGGTGACGATGGCGAAGAAGACCTACGGCAAGACGGCGAGCGGAGTGCCGATCACCGATGAATTGGTCGCCGAACTGGCGAAAGAGGCGGAGGCCGGCTTCGACGTCGACGAGACGTTGCGCCGACGAGGCGGCCGTCCGCCGATCGGCTCGGCCGCTGCGAGCGTCGAGTCCGTGCGCCTCGATCCTGAGTTGCGCGACGCCCTCGCCGAGCGTGCACGTCGCGACGGCGAGACGACCTCGTCCGTGATTCGCAAGGCGCTGCGGAAGTACCTCAGAGTCTCCTGATCGGAGGCATCAACCTCGGTCTGGTCCAGCTCAGCGGAGTTCACTCCATTGCCGCGGCTTGGCCATCGAACCTTGAGCTCGCTCCGTCGGACTTCAGCCGTGCAGCAACTACTCACCTCGATAACGGCCGAGACACAGATGCATCAAGATGCAAACTCGGGTCACAGTTTGTGTACTGTGTACGGATGTCGCGCCGCCGTCAGCGCCGCCGGGCCGAGAAGCGGCGTCGCGCGCAGGCGCCGGCGATCGTGCGCGAGGCGAAGCACGTCGAGCGGCTCGTCTACACCCGCAGGCAGGCGGCCGAGGCACTCGGGATTAGCCGCTCCACCTTCAACCGCCGCGTCCTCCCGTACATCGAAACAGTCGAGATGCCGTGGGGAATGAAGCTCGTTCCCGCCGACGAGCTCGAGCGGCTCGTCGCCGAGCGGCGCCGCTCTCCTCGCGTACGCAAACCCCCGTTCCGGCCGACGGGACGCCCCACCGCTTTGGCAACCGATGTCGTCGAGCGCATCCGTGTCGAACGGGCCGCCGGCAAGAGCCTTGGTCAGATCGCCCGCGACCTGAACACCAGCAGGACGGCGACCGCGCACGGCGGTCGCCAATGGTGGCCGTCGACGGTACGGGCGGTCCTCGTTCGCCTGGGCGCGTGACGCAGGACCTCAATGGTAAGGAGGGGGTCGACGGTTCGAGTCCGTCAGAGGGCTTCCAAAAAGCGCCGCAAATCGGCGCTTTTTCTGTCGAGGGAGTTTGCGCGATCTCCACTATGCGGGTGAGTATGGAGCCCTTTATGGAGCCCCCAGACGACGACGCGAACGCGCTGCTTCTCGAGGTCAACTTCGCCACCGATCATCGGTTCGAGCTCGTCGGCCGCGCGCGCGACGGCGCCGAGGAGTCTCGCTCACGCGCGAGCTTCTCCCTGACGTGATCGTGATGGATATCCACATGCCGGTCCTCGACGGAGTCGCAGCAACTGCCGCGATCATCGAGGCCGACGCAACCGCCTGTGTCGTCGCCTGACCGCCTCAAGCGGTCCTCGCGACCACGAGGCAACACGGCGGGCCGGCGCCACTGCCGTTCTCGCCAAGCCGTTTGATCCGCAGGCGGTCGTTGATGCCGTTGCCGCGCATGCCGTGACATGCGCGAGCGCCGCTGCCTGAGGCGAACGCGTACGCGTCGTTCGCTGAGTCCCTGCTCCAGCGGACGGATCATCCGTGCCAACGCCGCATCAGAGAGTTGAGTCGATCGAGGCGGAGCTCGACGCCGTGGTGGGCGAGGTGATCAACGTCGCGACCGGGCGGGATGCGCCGGTCTCCGAGATCGCCGACCTCGTCCTCGAGCTGACCGGGAGGCCCGCGTCGCTGAAGCAGCACGTGGAGGAGCGGCCCGGCCAGGTGCACCGCGGGTCGACCGACAAGGCTGAGCGGCTGCTCGGCTGGCGGGCCCGTACCTCGCTGGAGGAAGGCCTCAGCCGTACCGTTGCCTGGTATCGCGAAAACGAGGATTGGTAGCGAGGTGTCCGCAATGTGCGGCTTTCTCGGGCCGCGCACGAAGAAACACCTCTTGACTTGAGTCGCCGCCAGTAATACGGATAGGTCGGGGTCGGCGGTCGGCCCAGAAGGTCAGTTTCGACTTCTCTGGGAGGGGTTATGCGCCTGGCTGCTCGCTCTGTTCGTGATTCGTACGTCGGCCGCTTGGTTGCCGCGCTGGCGCTCTGTTTGTTGCTCTTGGTCGTTGGCGGCCGTACGTCGTCGGTGTTCGCGGCCGATATCACGGGTTCGATCACGCCCGGGGGTTCGCCTGTGACCGTGACGATCTCGACGCCGGGGGACAACGCGGCAATAACGTTCGCGGGAAATCAGGATCAGCGGATCTCGGTGAACCTGACGTCGGTGTCGATCGGGACGTCGGGTTGCTGTTCGGCGAAGGCGTCGATTCGGAAGCCGGATGGGTCGAATCTGGTTGCGCCGCAGTTCTTCGGCACCGTTGGCGGCTTTCTCGACACGGTGAGTCTGCCGAGTTCGGGGACGTACACGATCTACATCGACCCGCAGAGTACGAGCACCGGCAGCGTGACCGTGACCGCATATGACGTCCCGGCGGACATCGCGGGCTCCTCGGTGATCGGCGGTGGCCCTGCGTCGGTGTCGCTCACGACTCCGGGTCGGAATGCGCGGCTCAGCTTCGAGGGCACGGCGGGTCAGGTCGTACGTCTGTCGACGAGCAATGTGACGATCGCCGGCTCTGGCTGCTGTTCGGCGTGGGCGTCGATCGAGAATCCCGACGGCTCGATGCTGGGCGTGCGTCAGTTCTTCGGCACCGGTGTGAACGTGACTTTCAACCGGACGCTGACGAGCTCGGGGACGCACTCGGTCTTCATCGATCCGGTGAACGCCTTTACGGGCGGTGCGACCGTCACCCTCTCGGTGGGTGGCGAGTCTCCCGCGAATGGCGCGAACGTGCGGACGGTGGCGCCGGTGCTGCGCGTTGACCCGGCGTCGAACCCGAACACCGACTACCACTTCGAGGTTGCGACCGATTCTGCGTTCACGAACGTCGTCGATTCCTCCGGTGCCTTGCCGACGACGAACAGCTACCGGGTCGCGCCGGGGCTCTCGGACGAGACGACGTACTACTGGCGCTGGAAGACGCAGTTCGGAAGCTGGAGTTCGGCGAAGAGCTTCGTCCCGCACCGTGAGATGTTCGGGACGCGGGAGGACTGGCCGATGTGGTCGAACGGCCCGCTGGCCGTGAACAAGGTGACCGGCAACTTTGTGCTCTCCCTCCCCGGGCCGAGCTACCCGACGGCGGTGGGCTCGATGGGCGCCTCGCTACCTACAACTCGCTGGACGAGCGCAACCGGGGCCTGGGTGCGGGGTGGACGCTGAACGGCGGCCCGGAGCATGGGGCGACGCCCTCGCGGCTGACCGACCTATCGCTGCTGGGCGGCGAAGAGAAGATGGACGCCGCCGAGATCCTCTTCGCCGACGGCGGCTCGGCCTTCTACGGCCGGGTCGGGCAGACGAACACGTACATCGCCGAACCGGGCGACGGATCGATGCTCTCCAAGAACGCGAACGGAACCTGGGTACTGGTCGACGTGGACGGCTCGATCTGCACCTTCGACCAAGCGAATGCGGTGACCGCGATCGCGAAGCTGACGGCGGTCGAGGTCGTCGACGCCGCGCCGGGCAAGGGCATGCTCTCGTACGGGTTCTCGAGCGACGGGTCGAAGCTCACGAGCGTCACGGACGGGGCCGGCCGCCAGCTCGCCTTCAACTGGCACAGCCTGAACCCGACCGGATGCGCGAATGCGATCCTGTGTATCACCGGCCCGGACTCGGTCACCTGGCGCTACATCGGTGACGCGGGTGGTGGAACGAGTGGTCGGCTGATCCGCGTCAACAACGGGACGCGTGACGTCGCTGCCGCGGAGTACGACGTGGTCGGGCTCGTCTACAAGGTTCGAAACGCAAACGACCTCGACCCGTCGGCGGCGAGCCCAGGCTACAACCCCGACCACGTGGTCACGATCGCCTACTGCTGTGGGACAGGCGACCGCAGAGTGATGTGGATCAACGACGGCTACATCACCCTGGCCGACGGGGGCAGCCAAAGCGCGACCACGTGGTTCGAGTACCACCCGGGAAACGTCGCGACGACGGCAACGCGCGCCGCCCATGGCGCGCTTCCGGCCGGCACCGTCCGGACGGCCGCGGGCTATGCGACCGTGCAGCCGCCACGCCAAGACGGCGCGCAGAACCCGAAGCTGATCAAGAGCTACTACGACACCGCCGGGCGCGAGATCGAGACGGTCGACATCCTTGGCAACGTCACGATGGCCGGCTACGACGCCAAGGACCGCCTGCTCTGGACCGAGGACGAGGAAGGGAACCCGACCGACTACAACTGGGACACCGTCAACGACGTCCTGCTCTCGACCACCGGACCTGACCCCGACGGTGCCGGCCCGCTAAGCCGACCAATCACGACCAACCGCTACGACGAGCAGCAGATCGGAACCGCCTCAAGCCCGGGCGCCGCGCTCACAGGCCTGCAAGCCTCCTACTACGGAAACGGCAACCTCGCGGGCCGCCCTACCGTCCGCCGGACGGATTCTGCAGTCGATTTCGATTGGGGCACGGGAGGACCGTCTGGAATCACGGCTACCGACAACTTCTCCGTGCGCTGGACCGGAAACCTCATCGTCCCCACAACGGCCAGCTACGTCTTCTCGACCCACGCCGACGACGGTACGCGGTTGACGATCGACGGGATACAGCTGATCGATAACTGGATCGAACAGCCGGCGGCGAGTGTCAACTCGCGATCGATCACGCTCTCCGCTGGCACGCACAAGCTTCTGCTCGAGTACTACGACTCGACCGGGCCGGCGAGCGTCCAACTGCGCTGGGACGGCCCCTCGATCCCGATGCAAACGATCCCCACAAGCGCGCTCAGACCCGGATGGTTCAACCAGACCTCGACCGTCTCCCCGCTCGGCAAGGTCGCCTTCAGCCACTTCGCCGACCCCGCCTCCATGCGCTCCGACTACAACCTCGCCCGCCTCGCCGACGGCACCAACGTCATCACCAGCTTCAGCCACGACGCCTACGGCCGCGTCACTCAGAAGGTGATGCCGAAAGGAAACGCCGGCCGGACGATGGACGGGAACGGAAATCTTCAAGGCTCGCCGGACTCGACGTATGCAACCAACTGGAGCTACTACGGGTCGACCGACGCCGCCGCCCGCCCGGCCGCCTGCGGCGGCGGAAGTGCCGTCAACCAGGGCGAGCTACTCAAAGACGTCACCCCGCGTGGAATCGCGACAACCACGCACGTCTACGACCGGGCCGGGAGACCGATCGCCACAACAAAGGGCGTCGGCACGATCTGCCGCGCCTACGACAACGAGGGCCGGACGACGAGCGAGATCGCGCCGGGCGACGCCCAAGCGACGACATACAGCTATGACCCCGGAGGTGCACTTCGGACGGCGACGAACGAGACCGGCACGGTCACGAGCGACTACGACGAGGTTGGTCGGGTCAAGCGCTCGATCGACTCGTTCGGCGCAGAGGCGACCTTCCTCTACGACCAGCACGGAAACATCACTCGACGAAGAGCCGCCACCGGGCCGCTCGCCTCCAGCACCAACTTCATCACCGACTACGTCTACGACGACGCCGACCGCATGACCAGCCTCACCGACCCGGCTGGGCGCGCCTACAGCTTCAGCTATGACGCCAGGGACAGCTTGCGCACGATCCAGTATCCGAACGGAACGTTTGCCTGGCACGACTACAACGCGGCCGGCTGGTTGACCGGACTGTACAACCGCCATGGCACCCTCCCAACCCCGTTGCCGGCAGCTGTGCCAGCGGATTCTCAGGCGAGCCCGATCATCGACTTCGCCTACAGCCACGAGCTCGAGGGACGTAAGACAGAGGAGGTCCGGAGCGGCGGCGGGCTCGGCACTCAATCGACCGCGTACTCCTACGATGAGCTAGGTCGGCTGAGCCAGGTGGTGCTCCCGAGTGGAATCGTTCGCCGCTACCTCTTCGATCTCGACTCCAACCGGGCCGAGATTAAGGAGAACGGCCAGACGACCGCCACCTACTCGTACGACCCCAACGACGCGGATAGCCCAGGCGTCGACCAGCTCTCGAGCCAGACGGAGCCGAGCCGGACATTCAGTCATCGGCCGGACGGCGAGATGACCCAGCGCGGATCAGACACGATCACCTGGGATGGCTGGGGCCGCCACACAGGTGGCACATTCGGCGGGGCCACCGTGAGCTACCAGATTGATGCGCTCGGGTTCCGCCGTCAGCGCGCCGCCGGCGGGGTAACGACGCGCCACCCCCTTTCCGGTCTCTTCGAGACCGACGGTGCGGGCGCGGTCCAACTCACCGAAGTCGATGGCCCGGCTGGCGATCTTGCTCACTATGCGGGACCTCCCGTGTCTTCAACGACTGTCGCATTTCTGCACTACAACGGCCACGGTGACCTCGCAGCGTCATCCGATCAGACGGGAATGCGAGGCCATGAGTACACATACGATCCATTCGGCGCGGCCAATCAAGCGCTGCCGACCAATCTCTCAGTGGAGGCTTTCGCGAGCCGCTGGGATAAGAAGCTGGACACGAATGCCGCGCTGATTGAAATGGGCATCCGCCCATATGACCCGGCATTAGGTCGTTTCCTAGCACTTGATCCAGTCGATGGAGCCTCGTTCAATCACTATGACTACGCGCTTCAGGATCCGATCAATCTGTACGACCTCGATGGGCGTCGACCGGATCGTGGCGGAGTCGGACGGTTTGAGGGGAACGGTGGTCAAGGACCATGTTGCGCGACGAGATACTCGTCTCCGCCCTACGCCGAGCCTCCGATTCCAACGCGACGTCTAAGTCGGCCCAGATCGCGAGAGGGTAAACGGATGAGGGCTCTAAACCAGGCCCGTCGTCGGGGTACGCTAGATACTCCCCGAGGACATTGGGAAACGGCAGGTGGCCCGCGTCACACGGGGCGCGGCCCAAGGCGACTCAAGGGAAGCCAGTCCTGGGAGCAGGACTTTCGAAACCGACGAACTGGAGAATGCTGGACCGAGCACTGGTTCGTTACCCCGGATGGTCGAACGCACGATCCGCATTACAGACCTTGTTGATAGGGCATGGATATTCACGACGAACTCGTTGAAAGGCTGCAGCTCGCGATACTCGAGATTCTCGGTATCAGTCCCGAATCGTTTCCGGTGATTCATTATGAGCTCGCCGAAGAGCACGGGCTCGCCATCGAGCCGCGCGACCTGATCGCTGCGTTGCGTCAGATGGAGGAACTAAATCTTGTGCGCGTCTACTATCCCAGGAACGTGAATCAGGACTATTGGGCGGATGCCGAGTCGGCCTTACAAAGCCATCTGGCTATTGCCCGAAGTCGCGAAGACTTCCCGCAGGACTTGGGTCCTTGGCTTGAGATGACACCGAAGGGCCGCGAAGCGCTTGATGAAGGGCCGGCGTAGGACAAGAGTCCGCTGTAGGCCACGATTTGTTTGGACCCGCTCGCCAAGGCGCCGCTAGTGAGGAGTCAGGTCTCGCAGCGCAACTTGGTGCGGTCGCTTCTGCTTTGTTCGTGGGCGGTGAGGCGACGGCTGATGTGAGGGCGGTGGCGATTTCGCGGGTATAGCCGTGGTCGCGGTAGGCCCGTGCGATCGCGAAACCTAAGAGGGCATCGAGAACCGACTGGCCAGGGGCGCCACGGCTGGTCGCGTTCTCGGGCCCTAACCCGCCTCGTGACACATTCTCGGATTGAGCTGTGGTCGAGCGGTAGTGGCGCCGCTCGCAGGCCCGCTGTCGCGGCAGCACTGCTCCACGGCCAGGACAGCGGGGTCGGGGGCGAGTCCGGCTTAGACGGGGTTGGAGCGTTTATGGAGCCCAGCGGTCGCAACCGGTGGCAACCGGTGGCAAATCGAGCGGCCGCGAAAACGGCTCAAACAGGCGAAAACCATCGCGGGCCGTTGCGACCAGTTGCCGGGACCCCACAATGGTAAGGAGGGGTTCGACGGTTCGAGTCCGTCAGAGGGCTTTGCAAAAGCGCCGCAAATCGGCGCTCTTCTGTCAAGAACGTTTGCAGGATCTCCAGTATGCGGTGTGTGTGGAGCCCTTTATGGAGCCTTCAGGATCAGAACTCCAAAGCGTCGAAACTGGGCGCATTCGCCGGGCTGAGCGAGCCCGCCGTGGAAACAGCGGTCGGCGGTTCGAGTCCTTCCCAGCGATAACGGTCGGGCCGATCGTCCTTGAGTCGAAGGTCGCCGCGAGCCTGTGGACGAGCTGCGAGATCTGCTCGCCGAGCCGCGCGAAGTCGGCCGCGCAGAGCGACGGCTTCGCTTCGACGTCCCGTATTCGTAGTCCTGCCACGGCACGGGGCAAGCTTACGAGTGGGACGATGGTTTAATCCCTAAGGCAAGCAACGAAAGGAGGCGAGGCCTCCGGATGAGACTGCGGGTTGTCTCGATCGTTGCTGCGGCTCATGAATCGGCCGGTCGGCCGACCGCGACCGACGTCTTCGTCGTCGGACGGGTTCGCGTCCACCGGGAGAGCATCGCTGCGGCGTTGGCCGACGTCGCAAGCGTTCGCGTCGTGGGCGAGGCTGCGACGCTCGACGACGCGGTCGCCGAGCTCAGCGGTCGCGAACGTCCCGCAGTTGCTCTGCTCGACTGTCCTCGGCTCGGCGATCTCGTGGTTGCCGCTCCGCTCTCGAGCGCTCCGGAGGCCAAGCTCGTCTGTGTGGGCGTGCCGGAGGACGAGGGCGTGGAGTGGATCGAGGCCGGGGCATCGGGGTTCGTGCCGCCGGAGGGGTCGCTGGAGGATGTGATCGTCGCTCTCGAGAGGGTCGCCGACGATGAGTTGGCCGCGCCGCCTCGAGTGGCGGCTCACCTGGCCACGCGAGTACGCCACCTTGCGGCCGGATCTGCCCGCCCGAGCCGAGAGGAACGTTTGACCGCGCGTGAGACCGAGGTGCTCGATCTGCTGGAGGAGGGTTTGTCCAACAAGCAGATCGCCCGTCGGCTTTCGATCCAGGAGCAGACGGCGAAGAACCACGTCCACAGCGTCCTGAGAAAGCTGGGTGTGAGTCGGCGTGCCGAGGCGGCGGCACAGCGAGCAGGGCGACGGCCGCGCCGCTCGAGGTACTAGTACGCGGGCGGCGTCGGTCCTAGTACGTCCCCTGGACCGAAGATAGATCCAACGGTCTATTGCGCACGGACGCCTCCTCGGTGACGATGCCGCCGCTTTCACGTTCCATTCCGAGGAGAGGGGTCTCATGCTGCCGAAGCGCGTTGGGCGCGCCGTCGTCGCCGCGTTCGTCATGTCTCTGTTTGTCGCCGGTGTCCCTGGCTCGTGGACAGCGAATGCGGCCGACCCGTTCGCTGCCGCCGAGGAGACGGCGCCTCCACGAACGCCGATGCGCCTGGGTCCGGAGACCCGTGAGGGCCGCGAGTTGCTCGATCTGCGTACGAGAACCTCGCGCACCTTTCTCCAAAAGGGCGGGGGCAGGCTCGCGGTCGTCTCCCCAGGGCCCGTCAACTACCAGGATGGCGCCGGCGAGTGGAGGCCGATCGAGAACACACTCGAGCCCTCGACAAAGCCGGGCTTCGCGCACGAGAATGGCGCCAACAGCTTCGACGTTCGGCTTCCGGCCGACCTCGGCGCCCGCCCGGTCGAGTTCTCGACGGGTGGAGCTTCAGTCAGCTTCGCGCTCGAGAACGCGACTGGAAGCGGAACCGTGGCCGGGCGCTCGAAGACGTACAGTGGCGCGCTCCCAAGCACCGATCTGCGCCTGACGGCTCTCGCCGACGGGGTCAAGGAGGATCTGGTCTTGCGCGGGCCTGCTGCGCCGAGCGCGTTCAACTACTCGCTCGAGACGAGCGCCGGCCTGAGCGCGCGCCTGAACGACCGCGGCGGCGTCGACTTCGTCGACTCGGACGGACAGAAGAGGTTCGCGTTCGAAGCGCCCTACATGTACGACAGCTCGGGCACCGACGCCGGCTACTCGCGTGACGTCCGCTACAGCCTCACTCGCACTGCGACCGGCTACACGCTCGCGCTGACGGCGGATCGCGCCTGGCTGGAGCGCCCAGCCCGGCAGTGGCCGGTCGTGATCGACCCGACGCTGACGCTTAACCCCGAGCAGGACTGCTTCATCACCGGCGGGGCGTCGGCGAACACGAGCTTCTGCGACGGCTCGTCGCTCGATGTCGGCTGGGACGGAGCGAAGGCGAGCCGCGCCCTGCTCGTCTACAACGTCCAGCAGGCGATACCGGACGCGCGCGACGCGATCGTGCTCAACGCGCAGTTGAGCATGCACGTGAACTCGAAGACGACGAGCAACACCGCCCCGCTGACCGTCCACCGAGTCACCAACCAGTGGTTCAGCGACGCGACCTGGAACAAGCGCGACGGTCTCTTCGGGATCAACTGGACGACGCCGGGCGGCGACTTCGAAGCAGCATCCGCCGGCAAGGTTGACTCGGCGGGGGGCTCGCTTGGGTGGCTGCGCTGGTATCCGACCAACCTCGTCCAGGACTGGCTCGACGGCAGCGCCGCCGACTACGGCCTGCTCGTCAAGCAGCAGGACGAGAACGTCAACAACGTCCTGCGCTTCGGCACCCGCTACGACGCCGGCGCCAACTACCCGGAGCTCCGGGTCGCCTACCACTGGCGCACCGGGACGCGGCCCTTCTACACGCTCGAGAGCGAGCAGCTCAACGACCGCCACGCCCTCCACGTCAACCCGACGAACGGAAACCTCGTCCTCGAGGCGAACGACCTCCAGATCGCGGGCACCGGGCTCGACCTCGGCGTCAGCCGCTACTACAACGGGCTCGCCGCCGGAAAAAGCGACTTCGGCGGGCGCGAGTTCGGCGGCAACTGGGTGCTCGGCACCGGCGTCGACGTCTACCTGACCGTCTTCAGCGACGGCTCCGTCGGCTACTACGCACCCTCCGGCTTCGCGACCCGCTTCCTCCGCAACGCCGACGGCAGCTTCCGCTCCCCGAACGGGATCGACGCCACACTGGTCAAGAACGGCGACGGCAGCTACAAGCTCACCTCCCATGCCGAGGGGAGCAAGCAGAACTTCCGCGCCGACGGGATGCTGAGCTCGCTCGAGGACGCAAACGGGAACAAGATCGAGTTCACCTACGTCGCCAGCAACTGGCAGAGCGTCAACAACGGCTGGAAGCTGACCCAGATCCGCGACACCCAGGGCCGGATCACGACCTTCACCTACAACGACACGATCGAGCGGCTAACGAAGATCACCGACCCAACCGGACGCACCTACCAGTACGGCTACAACGCCTACGGCGACCTCACCAGCTACACCGACCCGGCAACAAAGGTCACCACCTACGCCTACAGCGCCATCGGCCTCTTGACCCGGGTGACCGACCCAAAGGGAAACCAAACCCGGATCACCTACGACGCGACGACCAACCGGGTGCTGACCGTCAAGCGGGTGACGAACAACTCGACCGGCGCCGGCCCGACGACGAGCTACAGCCAGGCGCTCCGCTCCGAGGATCCCGTCCTCTGCGACGACGCCGCCTGGATCGGCTGCGCCCAGACCACCGACCCCAACGGAAACAAGACCAAGTACTACTACGACCCCCACCGGCTCGTGCGCAAGGTCAAGGACGCACTCGGGAACAACGTCTCGACTACCTACACGGCCGACTTCAACGTCCAGACCTACACCGCGGCCAGCGGTGGTCTGAGCGAGAACGGCTACGACGCGAACAACAACCTGACCTCGAGCAAGACCCCCACCGGCGCGGAGTCGAAGTGGGAGTACAACGACCCAACCCACACGTTCTACGCCTCGAAGGCGATCGACCCGCGCGGAAACGCGACCAGCCTCGCCTACGACCCAAACGGCAACGTCCGCGAGATCACCAACGCCGCAAGCTCCCAGAACAAGGCCTCGTACACCTACAACGCGAACGGGACGGTCGCGACCGCCACCGACTTCAAAGGCAACACCACCAGTTACGGGTACGACGGCAGCGGAAACCTCACCTCCGTGGACAACCCCGCCCCGCTCGGCGACACCTCCTACACCTACGACGCGCTCAGCCGCGTCGCCACCGAGACCGACGGCAAAGGCCAGGTGACCCGCTACGAGTACGACAAGCTCGACCGCACGACGAAGATCACCTACCACGACAACTCGACGATCACGAACACCTACGACGCGAACGGCAACGTGCTCTCGATGGTCGACAACACCGGCACCACCAGCTACGAGTACGACGCCCTGAACCGGCTAACCAAGGAGACACTGCCGGGTCCGAAGGTCAACTCGTACTTCTACGACAATGCTTCGAACCTGTCCGCGTTCGAGGACGCCGGCGGGCGGGTCAACTACGCATATGACGCCAGGAACCTGCTGGTCACCCTCACCGAGCCGAGCGGTCGCCAGATCACCTTCGTCTACGACGTCGACCACATGCGCACCGAAACCCGGTACCCGAACGGCATCACCCAGTTCGTCGTCTACGACGCCGCCAACCGGCTGCAGCGAATCTACGCGAAGAAGGTCGCCTCAGGGACGATGCTGACCGACTTCACCTACTGCTACCAGCTGCCCCTGAACGACACCTGCACCGGCGGCGTCGACACGGCGCTGCGGCAGCGAGTGATCGACAAAGACGGCAACAAGACGACCTACAGCTACGACGTGCTCGGCCGGCTGGAGCTAGCGGAAGAACGCTCGGGCGCAGGCACGCTCCTGAACAGCTACGCCTACACCTACGACGCCAATTCGAACCGCACCAGCCAAACCGTTAACGGCATCACCACCACCTACAACCACAACGGCGCCGACCAGCTCACATCCGCCGGCACGACCACCTTCAGCTACGACGCAAACGGCAACGAGACCTCACGCTCGGACGGACGCGCCGCGGTTTACAACGCTAAAGACCAGACGACGAGCATGACCCCGCCCGGCGGTTCAGCGGTCCCAATGAGCTATAGCGGCGCGGGGCAGTTCCGCCGTGTCTTAGCCGGAGGGACCAGCTTTCAACAGAATGCGCTAGGTCTCGGCCGCGAGACAACGGGGGGCGTCTCGACGACCCACATCCGCGACAACGACGGGTTCCTCCTTGAACAGCGCACGTCGTCGGCTGACTACTACGTATTGTTCGACGGTCTCGGATCAGTCGCGGCGCTGACCGACACGAGCGGGAACGTGGCATCGAGATATAACTACGAACCATTCGGCAAATGGACATGCACGCTCGGCTGCAGCGTTACCAGTCCTTGGCGGTTCCTCGGTGGGCTTGGGGTGTACTGGGATGTGCAGATCCGCCTCTATAAGATCGGGACGCGGTACTACGATGCTGACCTTGGGCGCTTTGTACAAGCAGACCCCGTTCCGGGCGGAAGTGCCAATGCTTATGACTACGCCGACCAAAATCCAATCAATAACGTCGATATCGACGGCCGGATCTCCCGCCCATGCTTTTCATGCATCGCAGGCGGAATTGCGCGGGCAATCGGAGGTCAGGTTCGGACAACGGTTCGTTGGGGGCTCCGAGGAATCGGCCTGGGCGCTCGCTGGGCGTGGAAGGGAGGAAGCGCCTCGATTCGCATCATCGGGGACAAACTGAGAGTGACATTGCGGGCTTGTCGCAGTGTCGTCTGCCGAACATATATGCGCACATTCCGACTCCTTATCCCCATCGCATTAACGGTCGAACTTTGGCAAGGTTGCGCCGACGCGATCGTGGGGTGGTGGAGCGCCCGACGCAAGTGGCAAGCATCAATCGAACCGGGTGTAAGGTGTGGCGCGGCGATTGGCATGACGGCGTACCTGATCAAGTAGCTGGTGGCATCGCGATTCTCCGCCGATTTTCTCGTCGTGGCGTCCATCGCGCTCGTGCTGGGCATTGCATCGCGCGTAGTATCGAGCGATTCTTGGGCGGCTTGGCTTAGCTGGGCCGCCCTGGCCGCGTCGATCATCGCACTGGTGATGCTGATTCGAACACGTCGTCACCTGCCGCCCCGGGCGTCGGGCTGGCCGCTTCGGATTGCGGCCTTCGGTGGCTGGATCGTGTTTGCGGCGGGCTGGATCGCACGGGGACCGTGGTGGTCGTACCTGATGATCATCGGCGGGGGAGTTGCCGGCGCAGCTGCACTAGCCTGGCGCTTGTCGAAGGACGAAAGAGAAGGACTCTCCCCTCAGTGAGACACTCAACCCGTGATGCCGACCATAGGGGCTCATCTCTCGTGGTCAGCCATCACTGGACGAAAGAGTGAATCCTGCTCCGAGGTGAACCAGGATTGCGTTGATGTCGACCGACAGCTCTCTACCTGACTGAGCTCTCTTCCGCTTCGGTGGACAGGTTGTACCAAGTCTCGATCCATTCGAAGACGGCGGCGCGGACCTCCGCCAGGGAGCGCCACGGCTGCCGCCCTCAGGGCTCTCGGGTGTCAGGTCTTGCATTTGATGCGTCAGCGCAAGACCTGACACCATGGTTCCCCGGAGGGTGCGGCGGCGGAGTCGATGTAGCGGCTCGTGAACCGGTCACTCGGCCCGAGTTGGATCTCGTGGCTGTTCCTCGCGATCTGCAGTCGCGGTCACCCGGCGATTACCTTGAGTCGAAGCTCGCCCGCCGAGCCTGTGGACGAGCTGCGAGATCTGCTCGCCGAGCCGCCGAAGTCGTAGCTATCCGTGGGGCGGACTGAAACCGCCGACCGCCACGGTTGCGCGAAGGTTTGGCCACGCTCCTCCAACCCGTGTCGTCGTCCATATCAACCGCCGCCGGCGTGTCGTCTTCCAGCTCAAAGGCGGGTGGCGTCCTTTCGGCGGCTCCTCCCCGATCGACGATGAGGGCATTCAGTGGGTCGGGCTGATCGCGTGCGCGCGCGACGGCCGTCGTCCGCCACCGCGAGATCAACCTCCGGCCCTCACGCAAGATTTGTGCTCACCTCGGCTTTGCTCCCGCTGACGGGCGTTCCCGACGAGCGTCTTCGGACGCCAGCTCAGAGGCGACCACGCGCGCCAATCATGACCGCGCGTCCGCATGGCGTGCCCCCACCGGTGCCCCCACGCACGAGAGGAAACGGCGACTTGCAGGGTGAGTTCGAGTCCAGGCGGGCCCACTCACCACCGCCTGACTACGCGGAAACGGCATCGCTACGCGGGTCAGGCGTGCCGGCGGTGCGAGGTTTGCGCGTACGGTGCCTACCCAGGGCCCCGTACTCTCTCCAACGATGCGGGAACGGGCGCCCGTCCAAACGAACCGCCTCCACTGCTGCGAGTGCGGCCGCTAGAGAGCCTCAGGACTCCTAGAGCCCTTGGTACTCGATGAGGACTGCGACCGGTTGGCCCTGCTGATGGATGATCGATGCGACCTCATCGCCCGGTTTGAGCTCCCGGACGACGCTCCTGCCCGGAGGCACCGCGAGGTTGTCTTCGACGGTGAAGGCTCCAGGCTTGCCGATGGCAAGCCGTACGCGGGCGCCCTCGAAATCACTCGCCAGTGACAGGAAGATTCGGTCGTACTTAACGGCCCCCGTGTTCTTGCACGGCGGAAGCGCGACCATTACGCGCTCGGATGGTTCGACTACCTCCTGGAAAGCTCCTGCGGCCACTGCGATCACCTCCAACGTGTCGGTGCCGCTGAGTTTAGAGAGGGCTGCGATACGCCTATTTCGCCGTTCGGTCCCAGCCGGAGACGCAAGGGAGACCGCATGGCACTCTTTGCGTGGTCGCGATCCGAGACGACGACGGGGATCAACCTCCGGCGCTGGTGGTTGAAGAAGGACCACGACTGGCGAGCGACGCCGCTTAGCTGAAGTTCCGGCTGCTCGAGGCGTCCGCGTCGCGCGGTCTTCGGAAAAACCCGGATGGAGACCAGCGCTGCCCCCGATGTCTGGGTGGAGGCGCCGTGCCAGCGTTCGTAACAAACGCAACGAGCAAGGAGGATCGTGATGACCCGGAACATGGGCACACTTGATCGCAGTCTTCGGGCCTTCGTCGTCGCGCCGGTCGCCATCTTGGTGGCGTTCATTCTCGGCGCGGGCACGCTCGGCGGTGTCATTCTCTTTGTCCTCGCCGGGCTCATGCTGGCCACAGCCGTGACCGCCTTTTGCCCGACCTACACCCTGTTCGGGATCTCCACGAGCCCGCACGGACTGCATCGCGTCGGCCGTGGCATCGGCCACGGCCACGCTTGATGGCAGCGGCCCGGCGAGCCGAGGGGGTAGGAGAGGAGCAAAGGATGAGACGGATAGCGATTGGCGCCGCTCTCACCGGCGTCGGCCTGCTAGTTGCGCGTGTTCTTGCACCCAAGCTGCACGCGCGCCTCCTCGCTGGTTGCGAGCGCATGTTCGAGCAGATGCCCGACGATCTCCCGCCCAAGCGGATGATGCGGGGCATCGAGGAGATCCGCGCGAACACCGCGCGAGCTCTTGAGCTCCTCGAGGAGCGCAAGGAGGCGGGCCAGGCCGAGCCGCACGGCGAGGGCGCCTCGACTCGGGCGGTGGGTCATGCGGCTTGAGGAAGACCGCTTCCCCGCGACAAGACGGAGGTGAAAGTGAATCTCGGATTGACCGTTCCTCTCGCTGACAGCTGGGGCATGCACGGCGACGTCGGTGCTGGATGGATGATCGTGATGATGCTCGTGATGGTGCTTTTCTGGGGGGCAATCATCCTCGGGATTGTCTGGCTCGTCCGCGGTGCGTTCGACGGCGGGCGGGGAGGGCGAAGGGAGACGCCGACCGAGATCCTCGAACGACGATTCGCCGAAGGCGCGATCTCGGTGGAGGACTACCACGAGCGGCGGGAGGTCATCGGAAACGCGACTCGTGGGAACAAGGGAGGCGGCGCACCAGGGCGCGAGCCTCGACCGTCCCACTAGCGACTCCGCAAGCGGAGCTCGAGGAAGGCCAGGGCGTTTGGCTTCAAGAGGCTGGCCCTGCGACGAAGTCCGTTCGCCTGAAAGCTCTTCGCCTCGCGCGCATCTCGCGCGTCGGTGTCTTGCGGGCTCGGGCCGGAACCTGGCGCAGGGCCAGTCCCAAACATCGTACGCCTTCTGAAGCGTGAGCGCGGTTAAGCCTTAGGACCGATCCGCAACCGGCGACGGCCTTTGCAGATACGGCTCAGCTCGCCGTAGAGTCACGATGTTCCCTAACGAAAGGATCACGTGTCCTGGCTTTGGATCATCATCATCGCCATTGTTGTGTTAGCCGTCCTTGGCTACTTTGGCCGGGGACGCATGTCTAGGTAGCCGCGCCCCCGGGTCGAGCCTCGTTCGCTCGTTCCGCAGGGGTGTTCGAGTCCAGGCGGACCCACTAGAACCTCCCATCCCCGGGATCTGCTCGCCGCAGCCGTCGGTCCCAGCCGGAGAGGAGGGAACCTGGATGGCGATGGCGAGGCGGCCTGTCCCGTGCCGATGACGGCGACGTCGCAATGCTCATCCGATTCGTTCGCTCTTGGGTTCGGAAGTGTCATGCCTTTCGCGTTCCCACCGGCCGCCCTCCAAAGCGCGCCGACCGATCACTTTCTCGGCCCAGCGTGGTCTACAGCCAGAGAGCCCGACGAAAGGAGACCGACATGCGCAAGGTGGTCGTCAACGAGTTTCTGAGCCTGGACGGCGTCGCCCAGGCACCCGGCGGCGAGGACGAGGACACCAGCGGCGGCTTCGCCCACGGCGGCTGGAGCATGCAGTACATGGACGACCCGTCCATGAACCGCGTCCTCGGCGCGATCAACGAGGCGGGCGGCTACCTGCTCGGCCGCCGGACCTACGAGATCTTTGCGGCGTACTGGCCGAACGCGCCCGAGGAGGAGCAGGTGATCGCCGAGCCCCTGAACACGAAGCCGAAGCACGTCGCCTCGACCACGCTCGAGAACCCGCTCGAGTGGCAGAACTCGACGGTGCTGGAGGGCTCCGTTCCCGAGGCCGTGGCCGCGCTGAAACAGGAGGACGGCGGCGACCTCCACGTGATCGGCAGCCTCGACCTGCTCGGGACCCTGTTCGAGCACGATCTCGTCGACGAGCTTCGGCTGATGGTCGACCCGGTTCTCCTCGGCGGCGGGAAGCGCCTCTTCGTGGACGACGGCAAACTCCGGCCGCTGCGACTCGTCGACAGCCAGGTGACTACGACGGGAGCGATTCTCGCGACCTACGCCCGCGCCTAGCTCACGCGGAGCACGACATTGCCCGTCTTCTGACCGGTCTCGCCGTAGCGGACGGCCTCGACGATCTCGTCCAGCTCGTACCGCCGGTCGATCACGGGCCGATACTGGCGTCCTCGTCCTCGTGGAGCCGGCGGAGCGCGCAGAATTCATCGGAGTGATCCGGCCCGCCGCTCCAGCCGCGCTCGTCCTGACCGTCCTGCTCCTGGGCGGGCCGGCCTGCGGATCGGGCGACGGCGACGACGAAGCCTCTGCTGCGGAGGTCGAGCGGGCCCTCAGGGCGGACCTGCTGAGCGGCGAGGGCGATCGTGTCGTCGATCTCGGAACGAGCCCACCGAAGCTCGTGGAGTGCAGGAAGGACCCCGATACGAAGACCGGCTGGCGCTGCACCGTGACCGCCGCGAGCGGTCGGAGCATCATCTGCATCGTCCAGGCGGAGTCGGAAAGCGGCAAGACGATCAGGCGCGTCTGCGCGCCCGTCGACTACTGAGAGCCCCCGGGGAGCAGCGCGCGCAGGGAATCGATCGTGTCCGCCTCCTCGGCGCGCTTGTCCGGCCGGTAGCGCTTCACGCGAGCGAAGCGCAGCGCGACGCCGCCGGGGTAGCGCGTCGAGGCCTGGACGCCGTCCAGCGCGATCTCGACGACCAGCTCGGGGTGCACGAGCACGGCGATCCCCCGCCGGCCCGTCTCACGCTCGAGCAGCGCCTTCGTCTGCCAGTCGAGGAGCTCGTCGGTCAGTCCCTTGAAGCACTTCCCGACCATCACGAACTCGCCCGTCGCAGAGTCGCGGGCGCCGAGGTGGAGGTTCGAGAGCCGCCCCTCCCGCCGGCCATGGCCCCATTCCGCGCCGAGCACGACGAGGTCGTAGGTTTGGACCGGCTTCACCTTGCGCCACGCCTTTCCGCGCCGTCCGGCTGCGTAGGGCGACGCGGCGTCCTTCACGACGACGCCCTCGTGCCCGGCGAGCAGCGCCGCGTCCAGCACGCGCTCGGCGTCCTCCGGCGACGAGGTGAGGAGGCCCGGGATCTTGAGCTCAGGCGCAATCGCCGCGAGCCGCGCGGCACGAGCTTCGAGCGGCGTGTCGAGCAGGTCCTCGCCGTCCGCGTGCAGCAGGTCGAAGAGGAAGGTGACGACCCCCTCCGGCGGCGCCTCCCGGTCGATCCGCGAGACGGTCTCCTGGAACGCGGCTGGGCCCTCGTCCCCCATCCAGAGCGCCTCCCCGTCCAGGACCGCCTGCCTCACAGGGAGGCTGCGCACCGCGTCGACAATGCCGGGCAGCGCCTGCGTGATCTCGTTGAGGTTGCGCGTGTAGACGCGAACCTCGTCGCCGCGGCGGTGGATCTGGATGCGGATCCCGTCGAGCTTCCACTCCACCGACGCGCGCTCGAAGCCGGCCACGGCGTCGCCCACGCTCTCCGCCGTGGAGGCGAGCATCGGCAGGATCGGCCGGAAGAGCTCGAAGCCGACCTCTCGGAGCCCCTCCTCACCGGCCGCCATCGCGATCGCCGCCGTCCGCGTCAGGTCGCCCGAGAGCATGTGCGCCCGGCGCGCGACCCCACCCGGGACCCCGGCCGCCTTCGCGACGGCATCGGTCATCACCCCGGCGAGCGCGCCCTGCCTCAGCTCGCCGGTCAGCAAACGCTTGACGAAGCCGGCCTCGTCTTCCGTCGCCCGCCCGAGAAGCTCGCCCAGGATCCGCCTGCGCTCCGCCGCCGATCCGCTTCCGGTCGTTTGCTGGATGTCGGAGATCGCCCGGTCGAGCTCGGCGACCGTCAGCGACGCGTGCTCGGCCGTCGGGTGCTCGAGGCCGTAGACCGTCGAGTAGCCCACGCCGACGCGGCCCTGCCGCGGCACGCCGGTGAGAAAGCCGACGGCGAGCGGCACCTCGCCGGGCTCGAGCTCCTTGAGCAGCCCGGCGAGAATCGCGACCTTTCCGGTGCGCGAGCTGGTGCCGGCCACCTCGTTCGAGGCCGCCACGACGTCCGCGAGCAGCGTCATGTCAGGCCGGGCGGGCCCACTCCCGGCCGGCGGCGAGCCGCTCCGGCGCCGACGGGTGGCTGAAGAAGAAGAGGTAGGCGGCTTTCGGCGGGTCCAGGTCTCCGAGGTTCGAGAGCGCGAGGTTCCGGTGCGTCGCCTCGTAGGCCTCCGGGTCTCGGGTCAGGTCGAGGGAGAAGCGGTCGGCGTCCCGCTCCCAGCCCCGAGAGAGCGCGAGCGCGAACGGACGGACGGCGAGCTCGCCGACGGCGCCGGCGAAGAGGACGAAGGGGATGACGCGCGGATCGCCAGGGCCGTCGGCACCGATCGCGCGGAGCAGCTCGTCCCACCGGAAGAGCACCCACAGCGCGAGGACGAAGAGCGCCGTCCCGGCCATCCCGATCGCCGTGCCCACTACAACGTGCCGGTACCGGCGGTGGCCGAGCTCGTGGGCGACGACGAGCCGGACCTCTCCCGGCTCCTCGCGGCCGAGCAGCGTGTCCCAGACCACGACGCGGCGGGTCTTGCCGATGCCGGAGACGTACGCGTTGTGCTTCCTCGTCCGGCGGCTCGCGTCGGCGACGAGGACGTCCCGTATCGGCACCTCCGCCTCGTCGGCGAGCCGCCTGAGGTCCCGCGCGAGCGCTTCGTCGCCGAGCGGCTCGAACTTGTTGAACACCGGCTCGAGCAGGACGGGCGCCAGGAAGGTGACGACGAAGACGATCGCGGCGCCGCCGAGGGCCGCGACGACGGGCCACCAGGACGGGAAGAGGTGGACGGACGCGATCAGCCCGAGCATGGCGATCGCCGTCAGGACGGTGCCGATCGCGACGCCCTTCGTCCGGTCCCAGGCCCAGCCGCCGAGCGTCTGCGTCGAGAACCCCCAGCGCCGCTCGTGCAGGTATCCGCGCCAGAACGCGATCGGGGTCGCGACGAGGGAGCCGATCAGCGTCACGAGCACCGAGAACGCGATCGCCTCGCCCCACCAGGGCAGCCCGTCGACGAGGTCGAAGAGCCAGTCGCCGAGCCCGCCGAAGCTGAGCAGTCCGAGCACGACGAGCCCGAGAGCGATGCCGGCGACACGCGCGAGATAGACCGGGCGGTGGTACCTCCGGGCCCGCTCCACCTGCTCGGAATCGAAGATCTGGCGGCCGCTACTTAGAGCCTGTTCCAGGGTTCGGCTCCTTGCCAGGGTGCGATGGGTGGATGCCAGGCACGGACGCAGGCCGCGTTCATATCCGCTGATCTGGACGCGGCCGAGGACGACGTCTGGCGCCGCCCAGCGCGGCCTGGCGAGACAGCCCAATCCTGGAGCGGGCTCTTAACGTACTGTCCATCAAACGTGAACATTCGCACGTCTAAATTCTGACGATGGCAACGAGCGAGGGCCTCGTCGGGCTGCCGTCAGGCGAGGCAACGAAGGAGCTCACGCTCCAATGGCGGCGACTGATCCGAACCGCCACCGCCGTCGCAGTCCTCACCAGCCCGGTCGTCTTCGTCTTCTTCCACGAAGAGGTGGGCATCAGCACGGCCTACTCGCTCTTCTGGACGTTCATCGCCGTGATCGCCTTCCGCGGCCTGATGGACATCATCGTCCGTCGCTTCATCCCGTGGCCGAGCCTCTTCGGGACGGACGAGCCGGCCGCGCGCGAGGAAGACATCGTCAATCGACGCCGCGCCTGGTACTGGCGGAAGTGGTTCCGGTTGTTCGCCTGGATCGTGGGGGTGATCACGTTCTTCTGGATCATCCGGCTCCTGATCCCCGGTGGCGACACGAGCTGGGTGTCGACGATCACCGAGCCGTGGGAGGCGTTGAAGCCGATCCTGACGAATCCCTCGATGCTGCTCTACGCGATCATCTTCCCGCTGTTTTTCATCATGAACTTCGTGATCTTGCTCGGGCCGATGATGCTCATGGGGATCACGCAGATGCAGGGCTTCGAGCCGGGCGACGCGGAGTGGGGGGTCAAGCTCGACGATGTTCGCGGGCAGGCGGAGGCGAAGGAAGAAGTGCGGCGCGTCGTCTCGATCTGGCAGTCGGGCGAGGCGTTCGAGGCCGCCGGCGGCAAGCGCGAGCGCGGCCTGCTCTTCCTCGGCGCCCCGGGAACCGGGAAGACGATGCTCTCGAAGGCGATTGCGACCGGCTTCAACTGTCCGTTCGTTTCCATGCCGGGCTCCGGCTTCGCCCAGACCTTCATGGGGATGGACGTGATCATCGTCCGCTACCTCGCGTGGAAGGCGAAGAGGCTTGCCAGGAAGTGGGGCGGTCAATGCATCGTCTTCATCGACGAGATCGACGCCGTCGGCAGACGCCGGTCGGCTCTCGGCGACGGGGGGTACGGAGGCTTCGCGACGCCGATGCCGATGAGCTTCGAGGAGTTCGCGTTCCACGGCCGGAACGGTTCGCTCACCTCGACCGGCGACCTCGTCCTCGAGACGCGCACCTGGCGTGACAAGCTCTTTGCGGCTCGCATGCCCGAGCGGCGGCCGAGCGCCTTCTCGCGGATAGGCGCGATCGTGAACCAGGCCTTCCCGGGCGCGATGATGGGCGGGATGGGCCAGCTGGCGCTGAACCAGCTGCTCGTGGTCATGGACGGGATCGACAACCCTCCGTTCACACGAAAGGTCTTCACGAACAGGATCAACACGTTCCTGGACGCCACGTACATCATCCCTCGCCGGCTGTTCGGGCGCTCCATGCGGCTGCCTCCGCCGCGCCCGCGCACGGAGCAGATCTACTTCATCGGGGCGACGAACGTGCCCCTCGAGGCGCTCGACCCTGCGCTCACGCGGCCGGGACGGATGGGCCGCTACGTCTGGCTGCGAACTCCGACGAAGAAGGATCGGCTCGACATCTTCGACCTGTACCTCGAGAAGGTCTCGCACGATCCGGACCTCGACACGGACAAGCGCCGCGACGAGATCGCGCGCATCACGAACGGCTACTCGCCCGCCATGATCGAGCAGGTCTGCTCGATGGCGCTCACCTATGCCCATCACGAGGGAAAGCCGCGCTTCGGCTGGGACGAGATCGTGGAGGCGATGACGACGATCGAGTCAGGTATGGCGATCAACATCGAGTACATCCCGGAGGAGACGCGGGCGATCGCCGTCCACGAGGCGGGCCACGCGGTCGCCGGACACGCCTACATGAAGGGCGCCGAGTCGACGCGTCTTTCGATCAGGCGTCGCGGCGAGGCACTGGGCCACCATCAGGCGCTCGAGAAGGAGGAGCGGTTCAGCTCGTGGCGCAGCGAGGAGATGGCGCGCCTGATCTGGACGCTGGGCGCCATGGCTGCTGAGCGCGTGTTCTACGGCGAGAACTCGACGGGTGTCGGCGGCGACGTCCAGAGCGCCACCGCACGGTCCGCCTGGATGGTCGGCGCGTGTGCGATGGCGCCGGAGCGGATCGAGTTCGCGGACGGCTTCAAGCCGTCGAAGGGCAAGACCGAGGACGACGTCCGTCAGGAGATCGCCAAGAAGTACCAGCGAATCGGTGACCAGATCATGAACCGATCCGGCGGAGAGCACGGCGACCCGCTCGGAGGCGTGCTCGGCGATCCCACCAAGCGCGCGATGGCCTCCCAGCTCCTCGGCCAGGCGTACGTCGCGGCGCATCAGCTGATCGAGCACAATCGGGACGGGGTCGCGAAGGTGGCCGACACGCTGGTCGACCGCCGGGAGCTGCACGGCGACGAGATCCTGAACCTCCTCGACTCGGTCAACCTCGAGATCCCCGCTGCCGATCCTCTTAAGGATGAGTCGTGGCCGAAGCTGTGATGCCGGAGCGTTCGGGAGAGCCCAGTTCCCTCGCGGAGGAGTCGCTGCCGCGGTTCGAGCGTCAGAAGGCCGTCCACGCGGGCCGGTTCATGATCGGCTACGCAGTCATCGTCGTCATGGTGGGCGCCGCGCTGATCACGCTCGGGTTGATGACGCGCGGCGGCTCGAGCTCGGCTACCACGGCCAACGTGGGCGGCATCCCCGTCGAGGAGGACGGCTTTCAGCGGGCGCGCGAGATCGCCACCGAGGTCGCCCGGCAGTACCGCGGAGCGAACGGCGAGCAGATCGTCGCCGTCACCGCACAACCCGGCGAGATCTCGGGCCTGCCGTTGCAGTACATCGCGATGCGTCACGGACGGAACAGGCCGCTCACGCAAGGCGACGTCTCCGTCGTCGAGCCGGGCGAGACCGCGCTCTTCAGCTTCTGCGGGCTCGCCGGGGAGCAGAACTGCGCCCTCCCCGGGCAACCGACACCCGAACGGCTCCTGCTCCTTCGGCGCGAGGCCGTCGAGCTCTCGTTCTACACCTTCAAGTTCCTTCCCGAGATCCAGACCGTGGTCTCGTTGCTGCCCCCGGTCCCGCGCGGTGAAGGACAGCCTCCTCAGACATTCGCCGTCTACTTCCAGCGACGGCACCTGGAAGAGATGTTGGCCCAGCCGATCACGAAGACGCTTCCCGAAAGCCCGCCGTTCGCCGATGGCGACCTCTCGCCGGGCGAGGCAGAGGCGATCAACCGTCTGACGGAGACCCGCCTGTTCACCTCGTCCTTCGAGCAGTTGCCGACGCAGGGCGTCATGCTCAGCCTCTCACCGCCCAGCGCCTGATCGGGATCAACAAGAGAAGCGTCCGTTCGGGGGATCGTGCGACCGGCGAATCGCTCCGACGATGTGAGCCGTAACCCCTGCGGAGACGAAAGGCGGCAACGATGGCTGCGGACGACCTCCGCCGCAGGCTCCGGACGTTCTCAGTCTCAGGCCTGCTTCAGCGGATCGCGACGGCTCGCTAGAGCTCTCGCGCAAGTCGGGGGAGGGCGGCGAGGGACACCGTCCACGGTGCGCTTCGCCGCGGTCCTGCTCGGCGTGCTGGCGGCGCTGCTGCCCGCAGCCGGGCAGGCAAGGGCGGAAGAGCCGGTCAGGATCATCGCGTTCGGGGACTTCGGCGTCGGCGGCGACCATCAGCGCTCCTTCGCGGAGGGCGTGCGGAAGTTCGAAGCTCGCAATCGCGCGGACCTGCTCGTGACCCTCGGCGACAACGACTACACGGAGAGCCCGGCCGCGTTCCGCGCCAACTGGGAGTCGAGCTACGGCTGGTGGACGAGACGGCGGCAGGTCGCGGTGGCAGGGGTGCTCGGGAATCACGACGTGAAGGTGGAGGGCGGCACCTACCAGTTCCGCAGCCTCTCGATGCCCGGCCGGTACTACCGGCGCCGCCTCGGGCCGGTCGAGCTCTTCCTCCTCGACTCGAACCGGATCGACGCGAGGCAGACGTCCTGGCTGGCCCGCGCGCTCCGCGCCTCGGGAGCGCGCTGGAAGATCGCGGTCTTCCACCATCCCGCCTTCGCCTGCGGCGGCTACCGGTCGCATCCGGAGGTCGTCGCGCGCTGGCTGCCGCTCTTCGAGCGCCATCGCGTCGTGCTCGCCCTCTCTGGCCACGACCACAACTACCAGCGGTTCGCGCCGAGGCGCGGCGTGCGCCACGTCGTGCAGGGCGGCGCGGCCTCCAACCTCTACGCGCCGCAAGCCTGCCCCGCCGGCTACCCGCGCCGCCTGCGCGCGCTCCGCGAGCACGGGTTCCTCTACCTCTCGATCCGCTCCGGCAGGCTCGACGGTTGGGCCGTCTGGCCGGACGGCCGTCGGCGCGATCACTTCGTACTGCGCGGCTAGGATGAGGCCGATGGCCGAGCTCGGGACGATGCGGGTCAAAGGCGGCCTCGCCGAGATGCTGAAGGGCGGGGTGATCATGGACGTCACGACCGCGGAGCAGGCGCGGATCTCCGAGGAGGCCGGGGCCGTCGCGGTCATGGCCCTCGAGCGGGTTCCCGCGGACATCCGCGCGCAGGGCGGCGTCGCGCGCATGGCCGACCCGGACAAGATCGCCGAGATCCAGGAGGCCGTGACCATCCCGGTCATGGCCAAGGCGCGCATCGGCCACTTCGTCGAGGCCCAGATCCTCGAGGCGCTCGAGGTCGACTACATCGACGAGAGCGAGGTGCTGACGCCGGCCGACACCGCGCACCACATCGACAAGTGGAAGTTCACCGTCCCCTTCGTCTGCGGCTGCACCAACCTCGGCGAGGCGCTGCGGAGGATCAGCGAGGGAGCGGCCATGATCCGGACGAAGGGCGAGGCGGGGACGGGCGACATCGTCAACGCGGTGACGCACATGCGCGCCGTCTTCGGCGGCATCCGCCGGCTCGGCGCCCTGCGGGAGGACGAGCTCTACGCGGAGGCCAAGAACCTCCAGGCGCCGTACGAGCTCGTCGGCTGGGTCGCGGAGCACGGGCGGCTCCCGGTCGTCACCTTCACGGCGGGCGGGATCGCCACGCCTGCCGACGCCGCGCTCTGCATGCAGCTCGGCGCGGACGGCGTCTTCGTCGGCTCGGGGATCTTCAAGTCCGCGGACCCGCTCTCGCGCGCGAAGGCGATCGTCGAAGCGACGACGCACTTCAACGACGCGGAGATCCTGGCGCGCGTCTCGCGCGGGCTCGGCGACGCGATGACCGGCTTGTCGGCCGCCTCGCTCCAGCCCGAAGAGCTGCTCGAGTCCCGCGGCTGGTAGAAGGAGGCGCCCGAAGGCGCCCCCTCCTCCGTCCTAGCGCTAGAGGATTCCGCGCGCCTGGAACTGTGCGCGCACGGTGTTGGCCTCGCTGTTGCCGTACAGCCGCTGGGCGGCGGCGACGGTGCTCTCCGCGAGCTGCCGCATCGTCGGGTCCCGCTGCCCGAAGTGGCCCTCGAGGATGATCGTGTCGGCCTTGACGTGCCCGAGCTCGTTCCGGATCCCCCAGAGCGCCCGTGACCAGATGCGGCCGGTCGAGTGGACGCTGTTCGGGTTCACGTTCTCGGGGTAGTGCAGGTTGAGGTCGACACGACGCAGGCAGTGCGGCGTCGTGCTCGTGTACGAGACGGCGTCCCAGTCGGCGACGCAGGCCGGGTCCGGCGTGGGGGCGAGAACGTCCGCGACGGTCACCGCCCAGTAGTCCGCGAAGCCCTCGCCGATCGCGCGGGCCTCGAACCCGAGCCCGTAGCCGAACGGATCCTGCTGCGAGTCCTGGATCGCGTGACCGAGCTCGTGGAGGATGACCTCGGCGTCCTCGGCATCGTCGACGCCGCCCTTGCCGAGCTTGATCATGTCCTTCTTGTCCCAGGAGAAGGAGTTGTCGGCGCCCCACTGGTTGATGCGCAGGTCCTGCGACTCCCTGTTCACGGGGCGGAGCGTCGAGCCGAACCCGAGGCTCTGGATGTACTTCTGCGCCTCGGTGACCCAGTAGTAGGCCATGACCTGCTCGAAGCGGTCGTCGTTCCGCCGGTAGTGGAACTGGTTCGTCGGCGAGTAGGCCGGATCGCCCGTCTCGCTGCGGATGTTCGCGTAGTCGCCGCGGAGGAAGCCGCTGCCGTCGAGGTTCGTGAGCACGACGGTGCGGTAGGCCGGCGCGAGCGCCGCGTAGTCCGCGTCCTTCTGGTCGGTGAGCGACTGATCCTGCAGGAATGCGACCGGGTTGGGCGCGAAGACGGTCGCGGAGCCGTTCGAGGTGCCCGGCCCCGGCTTGGCGGCGAACGCCGCCGTGGCAACGGCCAGGACCGTGATCGCGAGCCCGGCGACGACCGTCGCCCTTGCTGCATGAGATCTCACTGGTGCTCCCCCTTCGTAGTCGGTGCGACGCGGTCTCGGAGGCTACCCCTTTGATCGAGGATCGTCTACCCAGGCGGACTAGAGTTGCCGCCGTGGTCGTACGGACTGCGGCTCTTCTCTCCCTCGGGCTCGCGCTCGCCGGGTGCGGAGGTGGCGACTCGGCCTCGCACGTCGCCGAGCTCGGCGCGTACGACGACGAGAAGCCGCTGCGCACCCGGATCGAGGCGGAGAACACCGGCTCGACGGACATCACGTTCCAGAGCCCGCGCGGAGGAGACGCCGAGGCGACGATCGTCGTCCCCCCGGGGAGCGAGGCGGGGACGAAGCACCCCGTCGCCGTCTACCTGCACCCGTACCGCTTCTCGCGGTCGCTCTACTACCGCGAGGCGATCGACCTGGCCCAGCGCGGTGTCGCAGTCCTGCTCATGAACAGCGTGATGGCGCGGGAGGACGTCCCGCAGATCGACCTGATGGATCCGGTGTACGCCGCGGATGCCTTCCGGTCCCTCGTCCGCCAGGATCTGGTCGACCTCCGTCGCGCGCTCGACTACCTGGAGGGCCGCGAGGACATCGGCGACCGGATCGCGGTCGTCGGCCAGGAGTACGGCGCGCTCTCGGCCGGGGCGCTGGCCGCCGTGGACGACCGGGTCGACTCCCTCGTGCTCTCGACCGTGCCGGCCGAGCCGAGCAGGTACTGGGCCAAGGAGCTCGTGCCGCAGGAGACGTACGAGAGCTTCCACGAGACGCTGCGTGACTTCGACCCCGTCCGCCTCCTGGGATCGATCGACGGGGACGTCCTGATCCAGCTTCCGCGCCGGGACGACGACTGGCCGATCGAGGAGTACGAGCGGCTGGCCGAGGAGGCCGACGGCGCGGAGGTCAAGTGGTACCCCGACTACGGGCACCAGATGGGCCCGGAGGCTGACACCGACCGGCAGGAGTGGCTCGTCCGGAAGCTCACATCCGACTGAGTACGATCAGGCTATGCGCATCGGGGTGCTGGCGATCCAGGGCGACTTCCGCGAGCACGCGGACGTGCTCCGCCGGCTCGGCGCGCACCCCGTCGAGGTCCGGAAGCCCGAGGAGCTCGACGGGCTCGACGGGCTGGTGATCCCGGGAGGCGAGTCGACCGCGATCATGCGACTCGCCCGCATCTACGGGCTCGAGGAGGCGCTCCGGCGCTTCGACCGTCCCGTCTTCGGCACCTGCGCGGGGATGATCCTGCTCGACCGCGACCACCTCGGCCTCGTGGACATCTCCGTGCGCCGCAACGCCTACGGGCGGCAGGTCGCGAGCTTCGAGGCCGACCTCCAGCTCGCGGGCGAGCCGGAGCCGGTTCGCGGCGTCTTCATCCGTGCGCCGCGGGTCGCCGACACCGGGCCGGGCGTGGAGGTGCTGGCCGAGCACGACGGCGAGCCGGTGCTGCTCCGCGACGGCCGCTACCTCGTGGCCTCGTTCCATCCGGAGCTGACCGACGATCCGCGGGTGCACGAGCTGTTCCTCCGGGCCGTCCGGGAGGAGGTGCTGGCCGGTGGCCGGGCATAGCAAGTGGGCGCAGATCAAGCGGAAGAAGGGCGCGACCGACGCCAAGCGCGGCCAGCTCTTCTCCAAGCTCGCGCGGGCGATCATCGTCGCGGCGCGGGAGGGAGGGCCCGACCCGGCGGGCAACCTCGCGCTCCAGAACGCGATCGAGAAGGCCAAGGAAGCGTCGATGCCCAAGGAGAACATCGAGCGCGCGATCGCACGCGGAGCGGGCCCGTCGGCGGACGGCTCCGCCTACGAGACGGTCACCTACGAGGGCTACGGCCCGGCCGGCATCGCCGTCTACGTCGAGGCGGTGACCGACAACCGGAACCGGACGGCGGCGGAGGTGCGGCACATCTTCTCCAAGGCCGACGGCAGCCTGGGCGAGTCCGGCTCCGTCGCCTGGCTGTTCGAGCGCCGCGCCGTCGTGCTCGTGGACGGAGGCGCGGACGAGGACGAGCTCACCCTCGCCGCCGCCGAGGGCGGCGCCGACGACGTCGAGCGCGAGGGCGACAGCTGGCGCGTCACCGCTCCGCCGGAGTCGCTGGCCAGCGTGCGCCAGGCGGTCGAGGCGGGAGGGATGACCGTCGAGTCCGCCGACCTCACGATGCTGCCGAAGACGACCGTGGAGCTGGGCGACGAGGGAGCGGCCAAGAAGATCCTCCGCCTGATGGACGCCCTCGAGGACAACGACGACGTCCAGGACGTCTACGCGAACTTCGACATCCCCGACGCCGTCGTGGAGGCTGTCGCCTCCTAACTCCGCCTTCGCTGAAAGTCTCGCGACTTTCAGCGACCAGATGAAGCCGGGCGCCGCTCGCGCGGCGCGCGGCGGCGAGACGTGCCGTGCTTCCTTCTCCAAGCAGCCTCCAAGGAGGAACGGGCCAAGCCCGTTCCTCGTCGATTCAGCTCTTGCTCCGGACCCTCACCGTGCTGCTCGTGGCCGAGAAGCGCGAGCCCATCGCCGCGCGCACACGGTAGGTGCCTCCCGGCGCCACGGTGAACCGGTAGCCGCCGATGCGCGTCGTTCTCGTCGTCGCGACCTTGCGCCAGCCGCTCCCGCGGCGCCGCTCGAGCGTGACGGGGATGCCGACGACCGCATGGCGGAGGAAGTCGAGCGCGAAGCCGGAGACGACCCGGCCGCGGTTCCGCGCGCGGATCGACACGAGCGAGGGCGGGAGGTTCCCCTCGAGCTTCACCCGCGCCATCGCGACGAACGCCTGGCCGCGGTTCCAGCTCGAGGCCTGGATCGAGCCGTTCACGAAGAAGTCGTTCGACTCGGGCCGGGTCAGGAGGAAGCGGACGTAGGCGTGGAGCTCGCGGCTGAGCGGGAAGGCGACCACGAGCTCGCTCGGCGCCGACTGGCGCTGCACCTGGAGGACGAAGAATCCCGGGATGTCGCCGACGATCCGTCCCCGGACCACGTGCGGGATCGAGACGCCGGCGCGCTGGTCCTCCTGCCAGTCGCGTGTCAGGTTGGCGAGGGCGATCCGCTCGGTGTCGAGGCGGCGTCCGTCGAAGCCGACCTCCCAGTCGATGGCGGCGTTTCCCCAGGGGCTCGGCGCTCCGCTCGGCCCGTAGCCGGGCCCGACCCAGCTGCCCTTCGTTCCGCTCGCGCTCACGCGGGAGTAGGCGTCAGGCGAGCCGATCACGAGCGTGAGCCCGTCCGGGACGCTCGCGACCGGAGGGTTCGGTGCGACGCGGACGCGGTCGATGGTCTGGCCAGGCGCCAGTTGGGCGACCGAGAGCGCCGCGACGACCCCGGCCGCAACGACGGTAAGCGCGGCCCATCGCACGGCGAAAGAGGCTAGCCGATGGTGATTCGGGCGGTGTAAGGGCGGCTCACGCCGCCGATCGTCAGGCGCGCGACGTACCTGCCGCGCGGGAGCGTGCGGCGAAGGCGGAGCCGGAGCTCGTTCCTGCCCGGCCGGAAGCGCTTCCTCGCGCTCGCGACCGACCGGTTCCGCCGGAGGAGCTGCAGGCGGGCCGGCGCGGCCATCGTCACCCGCGCGCGTGCGACGAGCCAGCGGCTCCCGCGGGCGCGGGCGACGCCGACCCGGAAGCCCGTCACCGTCTGGTGGACGTGGGGGCCAGCCGGCGGCGGGGGTGGGCGAGGCGGCGGCGGCGGGGGCGGGGGAGGCGGAGGCGGTGGCGGCGGCGGCGGAGGGGGCGCCCCTGAGGTCGCAAAGCTGCCGTTCATGAAGTCGGCGTGCGGGTCGCAGACGAAGTGATAGATGGACGCGGCCTGCAAGACGACGTCTTCCCACGTGGTCGTCTCGACCTCGAGCACCTCCGTCTTCCGGTCGACGCCGGGCCCGGTCAGGTGGAAGTTGTGGCTACTGGTCTCGTCGTGGATCTCGAAGTCGTAGGTGCCCGCCGTGCCGGATGTGACCGGATTGCCGTTCGCGTCCTTCAGCGTGATCGTCAGATCGCTCTGAACTGTTCCGATCAGACGTGGCTCGCCTGCTGCTCGTACTGCGCCAGGCAGCATCAGCACCAGTGCCGCAGCCCCGAGCAGGAGGCCCTTCACACCCGAACCTACGCTCGCGCCCCGCCGGCGGTTTCGAGTCGAGAAGGAACGTCCGACTCGGCGCCTAACCTCGGTTCGTGACGGTTCTCGGCATCGATCCAGGCACTGCTTCCTGCGGATACGGCGTCGTCATCGAAAAGGGCGGCCGCCTACGGGCGGTGGACTTCGGGTGCTGGAAGACCACCGCGTCGCGGCGGCCGGAAGAGCGGCTGCTGAAGATCCACGACGGCGTCGTCGAGCTCATCGAGCGCTACGACCCGAGGGCGGTCGCAATCGAGGAGTCGTTTGTCGGCGTCGACGCCCGCACCGCGCTCTCTGTCGGGCAGGCGCGCGGCGCCGCGGTCGTCGCGGCCGCGCTCGCCGGCGTCGAGTGCACTGAGTACGCGCCCTCCCACGTGAAGCTCGCGGTCACCGGCTACGGGCGCGCCGAGAAGGCGCAGGTGCAGCGAATGGTGCAGGCGATCCTGCGCCTGGACGCGCCGCCGGCGCCGCACCACGCCGCCGATGCGCTCGCCGTCGCGATCTGCCACGCGATGGCGCCCGAGCTCCTGCGGGCGACGGGATGATCTCGTCACTCAGGGGCACGGTCGTCGCGCGGATGCTCGACGGCGTCGTCCTCGACGTGAACGGCGTCGGCTACCGCGTGCAGACGACGCTGCGCGCCCTGCGCAAGGCCCAGGGCGGGAAGGAGGTCACGCTCGACACGTACCTCCACGTGCGGGAGGACGCGCTCCAGCTCTACGGCTTCGCGGAGACCGCGGAGCGCGAGCTCTTCGAGCACTTCCTCTCCGTCTCCGGCGTGGGCCCGAAGGTGGCGCTCGCGATCCTGTCCGGCTCGACGCCGGCCGATCTCCGGCGCGCCATCGCGCTCGAGGACACGACCCGCTTCGTCGCCATCCCCGGGATCGGAAAGAAGACGGCAGAGCGCGTCGTCCTCGAGCTGAAGGAGAAGATCGGCCCGGTCGAGGCGCTGCCCGGCGCGCCCGAGCACGAGCTCGTCGCGCGGGACGCGCTCGTCGAGCTCGGCTACTCGCTGGTCGAGGCCGAGCGGGCGCTCGCCTCGACCGACCCCGAGGCGGCGCCGGAGGAGCGCGTCCGCCAGGCGCTGAGGGCCGCCTGATGACGGCCTCCTTCCCCGCATCTCGCGGCCGTCGCGCGGCCGCAAAGCGTCGCCTTGCGGCGTCCTCAGTCGCGCCCGTAGCCTCCGGCTACGAACGCTCCCTGCGTCCTTGCGACGCTCGCTTTTCGCCGGCGACGGCCACGATCTGCGCGAGAGGCGACCGTTGAGCGCCGCGCCGCAGTTCCTGGCGCCGACGGTCCGTCCGGACGAGGACGAGCTCGAGCGGTCGCTGCGACCGCGCTCGCTCGACGACTTCGTCGGGCAGGCGCGCGTCAAGGAGCAGCTCGCGATCGCGCTCGAGGCCGCGCGCACCCGCGGCGAGGCGCTGGATCACGTTCTGCTCGTCGGCCCGCCGGGCCTCGGCAAGACGAGCCTCGCCTACATCGTCCGCGAGGAGCTGGGCGTGGGAATCCGCACGGTCGCCGGGCCGGCGCTGGAGCGGAAGGGCGACCTCGCCGCAATCCTGACGGCGCTGGAGTCGCGGGACGTGCTGTTCGTGGACGAGATCCACCGGCTCAGCTCCGCCGTCGAGGAGGTGCTCTACCCCGCGCTCGAGGACTTCCGGCTCGACATCGTCGTCGGCCAGGGGCCGGCCGCCCGCACGCTGACGCTCGACGTCCCGCCGTTCACGCTCGTCGGAGCGACCACGCGCACCGGCCTGCTGACGACGCCGCTCCGCGACCGGTTCGGCATGACCTTCCGCCTGGACTACTACGAGCCGGCCGAGCTCGGGGTGATCGTCCGGCGCTCCGCGGGGATCCTCGGCGTCGAGATCCGCGACGACGCCGCCGACGAGATCGCCCGTCGCGCGCGCGGAACGCCGCGGGTCGCGAACCGGATCCTGCGGCGGGTGCGAGACGTCGCGGAGGTGCGCCACCAGGGCGTCATTACGCCCGAGGTTGCGGGCGAGGCGCTCGAGCTGCTCGAGGTGGACGACTGCGGGCTCGAGCGCACGGACCGTGCGCTCCTGCGTGCGATCCTCGAGCGCTTCGACGGCGGCCCGGTCGGCCTCTCCACGCTGGCGGTCGCCCTCGGCGAAGAGCCGGACACGGTCGAGGACGTCTACGAGCCGTATCTGCTCCAGCTCGGCTTCATCCAGCGGACGCCGCGTGGCCGAATCGTCACGAAGTCGGGACGGAAGCATCTCGGCGCGCCGATGGACACGGCGAGCCGGACGGCGAGCCTCTTCTAGGCCCCGTCTGCTCGCGACAGGTCGAGGAGGACGAGGTCGATGTCCGACCGACCTTCGCAGCCGGTCTGCCGCACCCGCGCCTGCCCTCCGGAGAATGAGCCGGCCGTGAAGAAGACCGCCGCCTCGACGCCTTCGCTGTCCATCCCGGCGGGGCGGTAGCCGGCGGCGGTGACCGCCTCCTGGATCAGCAGCGTGGCCTCGTCGATCGGTTTGGTCGTGACCGCCTTCACCATGACGTGGCGCTCGTCCTTCCAGACCCGCGTGACCGTTCCGACCTGGTCGAAAGACAGCCCGGACGGCAGGAGCGCGAGCTCAGCTGCGGGAGCGGCGCTCGGGGCCGGACATGGATCGGCCGCGTCGAGCAGCTTCGCGCTCACGACGACCAACACCGCTGCGACCGGAATCCCCGCGAGCAACCAGTGGCGGCGGAGGCGACGACGTTCGCCAATCACGTGACGCTTGCGACGGGCGTCCCGTGAGACAGCCGTCGCGATGATTTACCGATCCGATATCGCGGAAGGTGGTGTAGGCTCGCCCGGCCACGGGGGGTGCGTTCGCCGGTGATATCACGGCGCGACGCGTTCGGCGCGGCGGAGTGGGGGCGCATGCGCGCCAGGCGAACTGGCAGGGAGGGATACCGATGCACGCACGAGACTATGCCCCGATTGCGGTCGCGGCGGCGGCCGTCATGGTCCTGATGGCCATGGGGATCGCAGCTGTCACCAACAACGACGGGACGGCAAACGGACCGGCCGTCTTGCCGGCTGTCACGCCAGAACCGACGGGGGCCGATGACTGGATCTACCTCCAGCGGGCGAACGCCGACGGCTCCATCCCGGACGCCGCCGTCAACGAGGCGATCGCGCAGTCCAAGGCGATGGGGGATGCGAGCCAGGGCTCGCCGGCAACGGATCAGGTGTGGACCGAGCTCGGCCCGAGCAACATCGGTGGCCGCGTCCGCGATCTCGCCCCCGATCCCAGCACCAAGGACGTGGTCTACGTCGGAACCGCCTCCGGCGGCCTCTGGCGGTCAGCCGACGGCGGCCAGACCTTGGCCCCCGCGTGGGACAGTCAGCTGCCCCAGTCGATGGGTGCGGTCGCGGTGGACAGCAAGGGCGTCGTCTGGGCCGGCACGGGTGAGGTCGACCACGGCGGCGGCTCGGCCTACTACGGCAACGGCATCTACAAGTCCACCGACGGCGGCGCGACGTGGACCAACATGGGCCTCGAGGACGGCGACACGATCGGCCAGATCGTCATCGACCCGCGCGATGACGACCGGGTCTTCGTCGCCGTCATGGGCGCGCTGCACGACACGCTTCCGACGCGCGGCCTCTTCCTGACCGAGGACGGCGGGGCCAGCTGGACCCGCGTGATCGTCCCGGAGAGCACCTCCACCGGTGCGATCGACGTGACCATCAACAAGACCAATCCCGACGTCATGCTCGCGACGACGTGGGACAAGATCCGTGACGAGAAGTCGCGCATCTACGGCCCACACTCGTACGTCTACCGCTCGACCGACGGCGGCCACACGTGGGCCAATGTCCACAGTGCCCCGCTCCCGCAGAGCGAGACCGACCCGCTTCTGCAGACGCCGGACAATCTCGTCGGCCGGATGGGCGTCGACTTCAGCGACAGCGACCCCAACCGGGCCTACCTGATCTCCAGCACGGCCCGCGGCAACTTCAACGGCTTCTTCACCAGCGCGGATGCCGGCGCAACGTGGACCCAGGTTCCACAGACGCCGCTCACTCCCGGTGGGCAGCTGCAGCTGCAGAGCATCAGCGGCGGCTTCGCCTGGTGGTTCGGGCGCGTCTACGTCGACCCGGTCAACCCGCAGCACGTCTTCGTCGCGGGTGTCCAGCTCGCCGAGAGCCTCAACGGCGGTGCCACCTGGACGACGTCCAACAACATTCACGTCGACCAGCACGGCCTCGAGTGGGACCCGTTCACGGCCGGCAGGGTCTTCGTCGGCAACGACGGCGGCTTCTACAGGTCGGACGCGAACGGCGCAGCGCGCGGGGTGTGGTTCAAGACCCCCCGCCTGCCGGTGACGCAGTTCTACGCGATGGACGTTTCCGTGCAGGACAACTCCCGCGTCAGCGCCGGGTCCCAGGACAACAACTCGCTGAAGTCGTGGGCCAACGACAACACCGTGAACGGCGACTGGTTCCCCTACGTCGGCGGGGACGGGATGATGAACCGAATCGACCCGACGAACGACCGCAAGTTCTACGGCTGCTCCCAGAACGGGGGCTGCCGGAGATTCTTCCCCGGTGGCCCGAACAACGGGGTCAGCATGACGATCCCGGGCGCCCGCAAGAACTGGGTCGCGCCGCTCGAGTTCGCAGCCGACCCGAGGTTCGTGTTCGGCGCCAGTGAGGCCGTCTACCGGATCGACACCGAGCCCGCAACAACGGCGCCGCGCCCGTGGGTGCAGATCAGCCCGGACCTCACGGACGGCCCCGAGCTGCCGCGCGCACCGGGCTTCGGCACGATCACGGCGCTCGGCACGACTACGGCGGACCCGAACCTCGTCTACGCCGGGACAGACAGCGGCCGGATGTGGGTGAGCCGCAACGCGATGGCCCCGGCCGCCGAGGTGGCGTGGCAGGAGCTCCAGAGTCCGTTGTTCCCCGGACGCTGGGTCACCCGGATCACCGTCGACCCGGACAACGCGGAGGTCGCGTGGGCGACGTTCTCGGGCTGGCGCTCCGGTGAATCCTTCCCGCACGTCCTCATGACGAGCGACGGCGGCTCCACGTGGGTCGACATCGTCGGCAAGCGCGTTCCTCAGGCGCCGGTCAACGACGTCATTCGTCACCCGTCGAAGCCGAAGTGGCTCTTCATCGCCACCGACGTCGGGGTGTTCCGCACGACGAACCTCGGCAAGACGTGGATCAAGGTCGGGGCGAACCTGCCGCTCGTGCCGATCAACGACATCGACCTGCCCGCCGGCAGCGAGACGCTGTACGCGGCGACCTACGGTCGCAGCGTCTGGACGACCTCGCTGGCCGACGCTTCCTGAATCCGAGCGCGCCTCGCCCCTGCCCGCCGTGGGCGGTCGGGGGCGAGGCGCGTTCCTAGGAGGGTCTGGCGCGAAACCGGCTGTGTCGCCAGGCCGCGCTGCTCGTCCCCAGGTCTGCGTCCTCGGTCGCGCCCGTATCGCTATGGATACGGGCGCTCCTGCGTCCTTGCCTGGGAACGAGCATCGCACCCTGGCAGCGAGCGCTTTCCCGCCAGTCCCTCCTATCGCCTGAACTGAAGCTCGTGCCACGAGGGCACGGGAGCAAGCTCGAGGAGGGCGCGGTCTCCGCGCGGGTCGCGGTAGCCGAACTCCGCGACTTCCTCGTCCCAGTCCACGTCGAGCAGCCCGAGCTTCACGCGCTGATCGAGCCAGGCGCCGCGGAAGACGAGCTTCCGCAGCCAGTAGACGAGCGACTCGCCGTCCACCGCCGCCAGCGCCTCCCAGTGGCGTATGAGATAGCGGCCGAGCTCGCTCCGCGCCTCCTCGATCCGCTGGTCGGCGGTCAGCTCGACGAGATCTCCGATCTCGTCCTCGTCCAGGTCGTTGCCCTCGACAAGCCCGAGCTTGACCGCGGCGCCGATCACGCGCTCCTCGAAGTCCTCCGCGTTGAAGGCGAAGCGGTAGCCGAGGAACTGGACGACGTAGTCGTCGCCGGACTCGTAGTTCGCGTCGCTCACGATCTGAGGATACGCGGGCTGGGTGCTGTCCGGCCCCCTCCTTACGGTGGATTCCCGCGATGCACGAGGCCACTTGGACGATCACCTCGTGCCCGCACCGGGAGTCGGCCAGGCTGGCTCGGGAGCTCGGGATCAGCGAGACCACCGCTCGAGTGCTCGCCCGGCGCGGGTACGGCGACCCCGCGACGGCGAGGGCGTTTCTCGCGGGTGCAGACCCGGGCCACGATCCCCGCCTGCTCGGCGACATGGACGCCGCCTGCGAACGGATCCGTGCCGCAATCGCGTCGAAAGAGCGCTTCTGCGTCCACGGCGACTACGACGCGGACGGGATCTGCGCCACCGCGCTCGCCGTGCTCGTCCTGCGTGAGCTCGGCGCCGACGTCGCCTGGCACCTTCCAAGCCGGTTCGAGGAGGGCTACGGCGTGTCCGGCGAGACGCTCGACCGGCTTGCCGAGGAGGGCTGCGCCCTCGTCCTCACCGTCGACTGCGGCATCACCGCCGCCGCCGAGGTTGCCCGCGCGAAGGAGCTCGGCCTCGACGTCGTCGTCACCGACCACCACCGGCCGGGCGACGAGCTCCCGGACTGCCCGGTCGTGGCCACCCGGCCGTCCGACTATCCGTTCCCGGAGCTCTGCGGGACGGGCGTCGTCTACAAACTCGGCCAGGCGCTGCTCGGGCAGGGCGCCGAGGCGCTCCGCCGTCATCTCGACCTGGTCGCCATCGCGACGATCTCGGACGTCGTCCCGCTGCTGGACGAGAACCGCCACCTCGCCCGCGAGGGCCTGAAGGCGCTCGCGCGGACGCAGAAGCCCGGCCTGCGCGCCCTCATGCGCTCGGCCGGCGTCGATCCGGCGGCGGTCGACGCCGGCGCCGTCGGCTTCCGGCTCGCGCCGCGCATCAACGCGGCGGGGCGGCTCCAGCACCCGGAGAGCGCGCTCCGGCTCCTCCTGACCGAGGACGAGACGGAGGCCGCCGAGCTGGCCCGACGTCTGGAGGAGCTCAACCGCGAGCGCCAGGCCGTCGAGGACCGGATCCTGCGCGAGGCGGTCGCCCAGGTCGAGGCGTGGCCGGAGGCCCGCCGCCGGCATCGTGGCTACGTCGTCGCCGGAGAGCAATGGCACGAGGGCGTGATCGGAATCGTCGCCTCGCGGCTCGTGGAGCGGTTCCACCGGCCCGTCGTGCTGATCGCCGGCACCGACGGCGACTGGAAGGGCTCCGGCCGCTCGATCCCGTCGTTCGACCTGCACGCGGCTCTGAGCGCCTGCTCGGAGCACCTCTCGCGGTTCGGCGGCCACCGCGCCGCTGCGGGCCTCTCGATCGATCCCGCACGGGTGGGCGCCTTCTCGGACGCCTTCGGAGAGGCGGTCGACGCGGAGCTGCCGGAGGAGGACCTGCGGCCGAAGGTCGCGGTGGACGCGGTCGTCTCGGGCGAGGAGCTCACGCTCGACCTCTCGAGCGAGCTCGGCCACCTCGCCCCGTTCGGGCTCGGCAACCCGGGGGTCACCCTGCTGCTCCCATCGTGCGACCTCTCGGACGTCTCCCCGACGGTGGATGGGAAGCACCTCCGCTTCCGCGTCCGCCACCGGAACCGCCCTGCGGGCTCGGCGATCGCCTTCGGCCTCGGCCGCCAGGCCGACCGGGCGCGCCGGGAGATCCGCCACGACGTCCTCTTCCGCCTGGAGGAGAACCGCTGGAACGGCACCGTCGCGCCGCAGCTCGTCGTCCGCCAGATCCTGGAGACGCCGGAGCGGTACGAGAGCCTGCGCGAGTGGCTGGCCGGCGAGTTCCGCAAGGACGAGAACGAGCGGGACGCCGTCGCGGCCACGATCTTCGAGGACCTCGTGATCGAGGCCGGCGGGCCCCCACGGGCGCTCCTGGAGTCGGACACGTTCCGGGCGCTGCTGACGGACGAGCCCGCGCCGGTGGCGGAGGCGGCGTGACAATGGGGGCATCGACCCGTTGCATGTCACCGAGTGGGGCTCGGGAGAGCCCGTCCTCCTCGTCCACGGCACCCGGAGCTGGGGCGTGCGGAGCTTCGCCGCGCAGGAGCCGCTAGGCGAGCGCGGCTACCGCCTGCTCGCGGTCGACCGTCGCGGCTTCGGCCGCAGCCCCGACGCGCCGCGCGAGGACTTCGATCAGGACGCGCTCGACCTCGCCGAGCTCCTCGGCGACGGCGCCCACGTCGTCGCGCATTCCTACGGCGCCCTCGGCGTTCTGCTCGCGGCGGCGGCTCGTCCGGAGGCGATCCGCTCGCTCGTGCTGATCGAGCCGGGGACATTCTCGCTCGCACGCGGGCGTCCCGAGGTCGAAGTGTTTCTGGCTGCGGCCCAAGACTTCTTCGCGACGCCGACGTGGAGGACGCCCGAGGAGTTCCTCGTCGCCACCGCGGAGGCCCTGGGCGAACCGATCGAGCACCCGGTGCTGACGGCCGACGAGCGGCGCTCGGTCGCGACCTCGATGACCGGACGCCATGCGTGGGAGGCCGAGCTCCCCGCCGAGCAGCTCGCTTCCCCGCCGTTTCGCTCGCTCGTGATCGTGGGCGGCCGGGCGGGCTCCGAGCGGGCCCTGGTCGTCCGGGACGCGCTGCTTGCCGCCGCGGACGGCGCGGCGGAGCTGCTCGGCGCGGAACGGCTCAAGATCGACGATGCGGGCCACAGCCCGCACAGCGAGCGGCCGGAGGTCGTGAACGCCGCGCTCCTGCGCGTCTGGGCTCAGAGCCGCCCGTAGGAGATCCGCACCGGACGGCGCGGCTCCCAGGGGCGCTCCTTGCGCGCCTCGGCGTCCAGGCCGGCGAGCAGGCGTGCGAGCACGAGGGTCTTGCGGTTGTGACGGCGTCGAAAACGCATGGACCGGGCGTCTTCTGCCCCGAGCGGTCATTTCCTACCAAGGCGCCGACTTGGCGGCGCCGACCGAGACCCTGCCGGCTCCGCCGGCGGGGTCGGCGCCTTTCCGGAGTACCATTTGCGTATGACGCTGCTCGAGGCTCCGGAACGTCATCACGACCTCATCAACGAGCTCATCGCCGAGGTCGCCGACTACAACCCGGACCTCGACCGTGAGCTGATCGCCCGCGCCTTCCGCTTCGCCGCCGTGGCGCACGAAGGCCAGCAGCGGCGCTCCGGCGAGGAGTTCATCCACCACCCGTACTCGGTCGCGCGCATCTGCGCGGAGCTGCAGCTCGACGACGAGACGATCGCCGCCGCGCTGCTCCACGACGTGGTCGAGGACACGAGCGTCACCCTCGACGACGTCAAGTCCGAGTTCGGCGACGAGATCGCGCAGCTCGTCGACGGCGTCACCAAGCTGACGCGCGTCCACTTTCAGAGCCGCGAGCAGACCCAGGCGGAGAACTACCGGAAGATGGTCCTGGCGATGGCGGAGGACCTCCGGGTCATCTTCATCAAGCTCGCCGACCGGCTCCACAACCTCCGGACGATCGAGTACCTCGGCAAGCAGAAGCAGGTGCAGAAGGCCCGCGAGGCGCTCGAGGTCTACGCACCGCTTGCTCACCGGCTCGGGATCCACCAGATCAAGTGGGAGCTCGAGGACCTCGCGTTCGAGGCGCTCCACCCGCGCAAGTACACCGAGATCAAGGCGATGGTCAACGAGCGCCGCGCCGACCGGGAGGAGCACGTCCGGGAGGCCGCCTACGTCCTCCAGCGCGAGCTCGACAAGGTCGACATCCCCGCCGACATCTCCGGCCGGGCGAAGCACTTCTACTCCATCTACGACAAGATGGCCAAGAAGGGCAAGGAGTTCAACGAGATCTACGACCTCACCGCGATGCGCGTCATCGTCGAGCGCTCGGGTGAGGAAGGGACGCGCGACTGCTACGGCGCGCTCGGCCTGATCCACTCGCTCTGGAAGCCGATGCCCGGCCGGTTCAAGGACCACATCGCGATGCCGAAGCTGAACGGCTACCGCGCCCTCCACACCACCGTGATCGGGCCTCAGGGCCGGCCGCTCGAGATCCAGGTGCGGACGAAGGAGATGCACGAGACCGCCGAGCTCGGCGTCGCAGCGCACTGGCTCTACAAGCGCGGCGGCAAGGGCCGCCAGCCGGACGAGCGCTGGCTCGCCTGGGTGCGGCAGCTGCGCGACTGGAACGAGGAGTCGGACCCGCGGGAGTACAAGAAGTCGATGCTCGGCGACCTCTTCACCGACGAGGTCTACGTCTACACGCCGAAGGGCGAGATCAAGATGCTCCCCGCCGGCTCAACGCCGATCGACTTCGCCTACGCGGTGCACACGGACGTCGGCCACAAGACGGTCGGCGCGCGCGTCAACGGCCGGATCGTGCCGCTGCACTATGCGCTCCAGAGCGGGGATTTCGTCGAGGTGCTGACGACGAAGAGCGGGCGCGGCCCCTCACGCGACTGGCTGAAGCTCGCCAAGTCGTCCCGGGCCCGCAACAAGATCCGCCAGTGGTTCTCGCGCGAGACGCGGGAGGACACCGAGCAGAAGGGCCGCGAGGCTCTCGAGCAGGCGCTCAAGCAGCAGAAGCTCCCGTACCGGAAGATCGCCGGCTCGGCGGTCCTCGCCCAGGTGATCCGCGAGGCCGGCTTCAAGAAGGCCGAGGACTTCTACCTCGCCCTCGGCTCCGGGAAGCTGCCCGCCAACCAGATCGTCAACAAGGTCATCCAGCGCCTGAAGACGAGCGAGGTCGCCGAGGAGGAGGCCGTCCCGCTCAAGCCGACGCGCTCGGCGGAGACGGTCGGCAGCGACCAGCTCGGGATCAACGTCGAGGGCATCCAGGACGTCCTCGTCCGGCTCGCCAAGTGCTGCACGCCGGTGCCGAGCGACGAGATCGTCGGCTACATCTCGCTCGGCAAGGGGATCACGATCCATCGGTCGGACTGCCCGAACGTGAAAGCCCTTCGCCGCAACCCCGAGCGCTTCACGCCGGTGAACTGGGACGGCGGCTCGACAAAGAGCTTCCGCGTCCAGATCGCGGTCGACGCGTGGGACCGGCCGCGGCTGCTCGAGGACGTCGCCCGGACGTTCGCCGAGCACGGTGCGAACATCGTCTCGTACGGCGGCACCGTGGAGGACCAGCTCGCGAAGAACTGGTATACGGCGGAGGTCGGCGACGTGAAGGCTCTTCGGGGCCTGCTCGGCTCGCTGCGCAACGTCGACTCCGTCTTCGACGCCTACCGCGTGACGCCGAGCTAGCCGCCGGCGAATCCCTCGTTCGAGGGAATTGCTCTCCGATCGAGGGCTTCCAGAGAGGAAAAAGCCCCGCTAATGCGGCAAATCACCCTTCCGGGGGATGATCCCCCGATCGGGAGGGGTACCTCGATCGAGGGATGGACGGGACGGCCTGCGCGAGTACAACGAGTGCAGGGGGAGAGGGCAAGCTGCGGCGCCCATCCGCTTGGTCGGATGGGCGCGCGGCCTAGGTCTCTCGAGTGGGAGCCGCTGAGTCGAATCGCTGGGGGAGGGATCAGCGTCCCTCCCCCACCAGATCGCGCGATCGAGGAGCTAGGAGCCCTCGAGGTCGGCGCCCTCGAACTGACGAATCGCCTCGCGGTAGGCGTCGTGGATCGGGCACGGCTTCCGCTCCTCGAGGTCGACGAGCACGAGCGTCTGGCTCGCCGTCACCATCAGCAGGTCGTCCTCGACGCGGTACGCCGCGCACTCGAACGTGATGCTCGTCCGGCCGATTCGCGGCACGCGGATGAAGACCTCGATCAGGTCGTCGAAGCGCGCCGGCGCGTGGTACTCGACCGTCGTCGCGCGCATGACGAGCTGCTGCTCCTCGTCGGCGCTCGTCCTCAGGAGCGCGAGGTGCCGGTGGTACTCGACCCGCGCTGTGTCGAAGTAGGGCAGGTAGCGGCCGTAGTAGACGATCCCCTGCGCGTCCGTGTCGGAGAACCCGACGCGCGTCAGCGCCGAGTACTTGAACGGCGGCTTCCGGTCGGTGACGCGGCCGAGCTCGAGCGTCATCCGCGGATCACGTCGAGCACCTCGTCGCGCTTCCGCTCCATGAGCTCCTCGGAGCGCGCTTCGAGGTTGAGCCGCACGAGTGGCTCGGTGTTCGACGGGCGCACGTTGAAGTGCCAGTCGTCGGCGTCGACCGAGATCCCGTCGAGGTGGGAGACCTCGCCCTCGGGCCCGAACCGCTCCTTCAGCTCCTGGAGGGTGAGCGCGATGTCCGAGACCGGCGTGTTCAGCTCGCCGGTGATGAAGTAGCGCTCACGGAAGCGCCGCAGGAGCTCGGACAGCTTCTTGCCGCGGCGGGAGACGAGCTCGAGCATGAGCAGGAACGGGATCACGCCCGAGTCGGCCTGGCTGAACTCGCGGAAGTAGTAGTGGCCCGACACCTCGCCGCCGAAGACGGCGCCCTCCTCGCGCATCCGGTGCTTGATGTACGCGTGGCCGACGCGGTTGATCAGCGGCGTGCCGCCGGCGGCCTCGATCGTGTCCGGTACGGCCCAGCTCGCGCGGACGTCGTAGATGATCTTCGCGCCCGGGTTCTTCTCGAGCACCGACTCGGCGAGCAGCGCCGTGACGAAGTCGCCCGGGACGAAGTCGCCGTCGTCGTCCACGAAGAAGCAACGGTCGGCGTCCCCGTCGAAGGCGACGCCGAAGTCCGCGCCCTCCGCCGTCGTCCGCTCGACGATGAACTCGCGGTTCTCCGGCAGCAGCGGGTTCGGCTCGTGGTTCGGGAAGGTCCCGTCCGGCTCGAAGTAGTACGGGACTGCGTCGATGGGCAGCCGTTCCAGGATCGGCGGGAGCATGACGCCGGCCATCCCGTTGGCCGCGTCGATCACGACCCGGAGCGGCCGGATCGCGGACACGTCCACGAACGACAGGACGCGGTCCACGTACGCCGGCCAGATGTCGTACTCCTGGACCTGTCCCGGTGTCTGACCCCCGGACGTGTCTCCGAGCGCCGTGGCCCGGTCGCGAATCTCGAGGAGGCCCGACTCGCCGCCGACCGGCAGCGCGCCGCGGCGGACGATCTTGATCCCCGTGTACTGCTTCGGGTTGTGGGACGCGGTGACCTCCGCGCCGCCGTCGAGCTCGAGGTCGCCGACCGCGAAATAGACCATCTCGGTGCCGACGAGCCCGAGATCGAGCACGTCGGCGCCCGCGTCCGCCGCGCCGCGGATGAAGGCGGCGGCCATCGAAGGAGCCGAGATGCGCATGTCGCGGCCGACCGCGATCTTGCGCGGCTCGAACTGCTCCACGTAGGCGCGTCCGATCGCGTACGCGCCCTCCTCGTCGAGCTCGGTCGGGTAGATCCCGCGGACGTCGTAGGCCTTGAAGACCTTTGGGTCGAGCACGGCCCGGACTCTATCCCCGGAACGCGTCGCTCGATCCCGGTGCAAGAGAACGCGATGAGGGCGATCGCCACCCTCGCGGCAGCGCTCGTTGCTGCTGGCATTGCCGCCGGCACACTCTTGCTTGCTTTCGCGGCGGGCGCATGCCTCGTCCGCCGGGCGAAGCCGCCTCTGAGCCGGGCCTAGGTGGCGTCGCCGTAGATCCCGAGTCCGGTCTCGGGATCGAAGAAGTGCAGCCGCCCGGGCATGACGGACAGTTGGATCTCGTCGCGCTCGCGCGCCCGCATCCCGCGTCCCAAACGGGCGACCCACAGACTGCCCTGCTTTCGGACCTCCTCTTCGCTCGCCTCCACCGCGTCGGCTCCCACGGCCGCCTTCACGTCCTCGCCCCGTACAGGCGGTCCACGCACGCCGAAGTGGACGAACACCTCGGAGCCCATGTCCTCACGGATGTCGACGACCGCGGAGATCCGCCTGTTCGCGCCGGCGCCGTCCGAGCCAGCCTCCTCCAGATCCTCCGGCCGGATCCCGAGAATCACGCGTCTCCCCTGGAAGCGCTGGAGTGCCGGACGCTCGCTCATGATCTCCGCGTCGACGGTGAGGCGATGCTCGCCGAAATGAGCCTCGAGACCGCCGTTTGTCGCGACGAGATCCACTCCGACGAGGTTCATCGCGGGGGAGCCGATGAACTCGGCGACGAAGAGGTTCACCGGCGCGTCGTAGAGGCGCTGCGGCACGTCGAACTGCTGGAGGACTCCGTCTCGCATGACCGCGACACGGTCGCCGAGCGTCAGCGCCTCGGTCTGGTCGTGCGTCACGTAGATCGTGGTGACCTCGAGGTCGCGCTGAATCCTCGCGATCTCGGCGCGCATCTCGACCCGGAGCTTGGCGTCGAGGTTCGAGAGCGGCTCGTCCATGAGGAACGCCTGCGGCTCTCGGACGATCGCGCGGCCCATCGCCACCCGCTGGCGCTGCCCGCCCGAAAGCGTCCGGGGGCGCTTCTTGAGCACCGGCTCGAGGCCCAGGATGCGCGCGGCGTCGACGACACGGCGGTCGATCTCCCGCTTGTCGAGCTTTCGCAGCTTCAGCCCGAACGCCATGTTCTTGTAGGCGGACATGTGCGGGTAGAGGGCGTAGTTCTGGAACACCATCGCCACGTCCCGGTTCTTCGGCGGCAGGTTGTTGACGACCCGGCCGCCGATTCGCACCTCTCCGGAGGTGATCGGCTCGAGGCCGGCGACCATCCGGAGTGCGGTCGTCTTGCCGCATCCGGACGGGCCAACGAGGACAGCGAACTCGCCGTCCCGGATGCCCAGATCGAGCTCGTTCACCGCCAGGGTCCCGTCGGGATAGACCTTCGTCAGACGTTCGAGCTCGATCTCAGCCACGACAGTTCACCAACCCCTCGCGCGGGCCGTAACGATACTCCTCCCTCATAGGCCTGAGGCCGTTTACGATCGGCCTGCCGTGGCGACAGTCGCACGCGCGACCCCTAGGGACCGACGATGGCGGGACGTCCTGGAGGAGCGGCGGTTTCTCGGGCCGATCCTCATTGCGCCGGCCGTTCTGTTCATCGTCGCGCTGGTCGGCGCCCCGCTGGCCCTCGCGGTCTACCTGAGCCTCACCGATGCCACCGCCGGCTCGCTGAGCGGCGAGTTCGTCGGCTTCCAGAACTACGTCGACGCCTGGGACAGCGAGAACTTCCGCCGGGCACTCCGGAACACGATCATCTTCACGCTCGTCTCCCAGGCGATCGTCCTCGTCGGCGCCGGGATCCTCGCCCACGCCCTCGTGCGCAACTTTCGCGGGCGCTGGTTCTTCCGGTTCCTGATCCTGCTCCCCTGGGCCGCGCCGGTTGCGCTCAGCACCGTCGGCTTCCTCTGGATCTTCCACTCGCTCTACAGCGTCGTGAACTGGACGCTGACGCACGACATCCTCCCGGGAGGCGGCGAGTTCTACCCGTACCGCGCCGTCAACTGGGCCTTTGCGCGCGACTTCTGGCCGGAGGCAATCCAGATCTCGCCGATCGAGCCGATCGATCCTCCGCAATGGCTCGGCGAGCCGACGCTCGCCATGGCCGCGATCATCGCCGTGCACGCCTGGCGGATCCTGCCCTTCGCCACCGTGATCTTCATCGCCGGGCTCGCGTCCATGCCGCCCGAGATCGAGGACGCTGCGAAGGTCGACGGGGCGACCGGGCTGAAGAAGTTCTGGTACGTCACCCTGCCCCTGCAGCTCCCGATCGCGACGGTTGCGCTGCTCTTCGGGATCGTCTTCACGGCGACTGACATGACGGTCGTCTACGTGCTCACCCACGGCGGGCCGTTCAACAGCACGCACGTGCTCACGACCTGGGCGTTCGACACCGGGATCAACAGTGCGGCGCTCGGGCAGGGCGCTGCGATCTCCCTCTACCTCCTGCCGGCGCTGGCCATCGTCGCCATCCTGATGCTGCGCTTCGCCCGCCGGGTCGAGGTGACGTAGGTGCGCCGGCGCGACAGCCTCTTCACCTACCTGATCGTCGGGCCGTTCGCGATCGTGCTCGCGTTCCCGTTCTACTGGATGCTGATGACCGCGCTGCGAGCGGACAACGACCTGTACGACATCGAGCAGGTCCCGTACAAGTTCAACGCGGACTCGCCGACGGACGCGAACTTCCGTTTCCTCTTCGAGCAGACCGACTACCGCCAGTGGCTCCAGAACACGGCGATCGTCGGTGTCGCGGTCGTCCTGATCACGCTCCTGCTCGCGCTGCCGGCCGGCTACGCGCTCGCCCGCCTCTCGGGGCGCTGGGGCCAGAGCCTCGGTGTCGGGATCTTCCTCACCTACCTGGTCCCGCCGACGCTGCTCTTCCTGCCCCTCTCGCGGGTGATCGCCGAGCTCGACCTGCACGACCGGCTCTGGTCGCTGATCCTCGTCTACCCGTCCTTCACGGTGCCGTTCTCGATCTGGCTCCTGATGGGCTTCTTCAAGACGATCCCGCCCGAGCTCGAGGACGCCGCGCTCGTCGACGGCGCGTCCCGCCTGGGGGCGCTCGCGCGCGTCGTCTTCCCGCTCTCGGTCCCGGGGATCCTGACCGTGGTGATCTTCTCGTTCTCGCTCGTCGTCAACGAGTTCGTGTACGCAATCACGTTCATCTCCAGCACCGACGTGAAGACGCTCTCGGCAGGTGTGCCGACCGAGCTGATCCGCGGCGACGTCTTCTACTGGGGCGCGTTGATGGCGGCGACACTGATTCCCGCGATCCCGCTGGCCCTGCTCTACAACCTCTTCCTCAATCGCTTCATCGCCGGCCTCACAGGCGGCGCCTTCCGTTGATTCAGGAAAGGAGGAGAATGTCCTGAAACCTTAGGAGCCTCATTGGACAACGAGGACAAGGAGGTGGTCCGAGTGAAGGACCGGCGTGAGCGAGTCGACATCACGAAGGTCGACGACGAGCTCACGAGGCGCGACCTGCTGCGGCGGGCCGCGCTGGGCGGAATCGTGCTCGTCTACGGCGGCACGGGTGCCAAGACCGCCGTCGCCGGCGTGCCGAAGTACCGGCACAAGGAACTCGCGGGAACGCTGCGCATCATCCAGTGGAGCCACTTCGTGCCCGCGTACGACCGCTGGTTCGACAACGTCTACGTCAAACGCTGGGGGCAGGCGAACGACACGGAGGTGCGCGTCGACCACGTCAACCTGGCCGAGCTCCCATCCCGGGCCGCCGCCGAGGTCGCGGCGCAGAGCGGCCACGACCTGTTCCAGTTCCTCTCGCCGCCGGCCGCGTACGAGGATCGCGTCATCCCGCTCAACGACGTGGTCCGGCAGGTCGAGCGGAAGGTCGGAAAGATGAGCCGCGTCGGCCACAGGAGCACGTACAACCCGCGGACGAAGAGGTACTTCGGCTTCGCCGACAACTACGTCCCCGACCCGGTGCACTACCGCGCCGATCTTTGGGGCGAGGTCGGGGTCCGACCGACCACGTGGGAGAACGTCCGACGAGCCGCGCCGAGGCTGAAGGCGATGGGCAATCCCGTCGGCATCGGCATGTCCAACGAGCTCGACTCGAACATGGCGCTGATCGCGCTCCTGCAGTGCTTCGGCGCCTACATCCAGAACCAGGACGCGCGGATCACGATCAGGAGCAAGGGCACACGCGATGCCCTCAACTTCATGCGGGACCTCTACCGGCGCGGGATGACGAGCGAGGTGTTCGCCTGGACGGCGGCGTCGAACAACGACGCCTTCCTCGCCGGCAGGCTCTCGCTGGCACTGAACGCGATCTCGATCGCGCGCAGCGCCGAGCAGCGGAACCTGCGCTTCAACAGGGACATCCGGATCCTGCCGATTCCGGACGGGCCGGGCCCGCGGATGGGCCTCGAGCACGTCATGGGCGTCTACGTGATCTGGAAGTTCGCGCAGAACAAGGCGGCTGCGAAGAAGTTCCTCGTCGACATCGGCACCCAGTACACGGGGCACTTCCTCAACAGCTACTTCTACAACTTCCCGGCGTTCCCGGGTTCGGTCAAGAACATCCCGGCCCGGCTGCGCAAGAACACGAGCTATCCGAACGAGATCCCGGGTCGCTACCCGATCCTCGACCAGATCTCGAAGAGGTGGACGACGAACGTCGGGTATCCCGGCTACTCGAATGCCGCGATCGACGAGGTCTTCAACAAATTCATCATCCCGCAGATGTTCGCCCGGGTAGCCCGAGGCGACATGACGGCCGACGAAGCCATGCGGGCGGCCCATCGAGAGATGACGCCGATCTTCAGGAAGTGGCGGGCGCGCAGGAAGATCTAGCGCGTACGTCAAGGGTGGTGCAGGGGCCGCCGACGAGGCGGCCTCTGCATTTCTAGGGCCCTGGAAAACGGGACGTTTAGGGCGTTCGCATTCGTTTCTACACTTGAGGCGTGGAACGCAAGCTTGCAACGGTCCTGTTCGTCGACCTCGTCGGGTCGACGGCGCTCGTTTCCGGCACCGATCCAGAGGTGGCGCGCCGCCGCGTGCAGGAGTACTTCGACAAGGTCTCGCACTGCGTCATCACCCACGGCGGGATCGTCGAGAAGTTCGCCGGCGACGCCGTCATGGCGGCGTTCGGGGTGCCGCAGGCGCACGAGGACGACGCCGAGCGCGCCGTCCGGGCGGCGCTGAGCATCCTCGAGACGGTCAAGGAGCTCGGCCTCGACGTCCGGATCGGGATCGAGTCCGGCGAGGTCGTCGTCGACGACTCGTCGGAGTCGACGTTCGCCACCGGCGAGGCCGTGAACCTCGCTGCCCGGCTCCAGCAGGCGGCGCCGGTGAACGGGATCCTCATCGGCCCGGGTGCACACCGCCTCACCCTCGGCGTCCTGGAAGTCGAGGACGAGGGGCCCGTCGAGATCAGGGGCCGCGCAGAGCCGATCTGGGCCTGGCGCGTGATCTGCCTCACGGGCGGCCGGACGAGGGCCGGGGTGCGGAAGGCGCCCCTCGTCGGCCGCGACGCCGAGCTCGAGCTGCTCGAAAACACCTACCAGCGCGCGGTCCGCGACAAGCGCGCGCATCTCTTCACGATCTACGGCGAGCCGGGAGTGGGGAAGAGCCGGCTCGCGTCCGAGTTCGTCGGTTCGCTCGAGGCGGCGACGATCCTCTACGGCCGCGCGCTTCCCTACGGCGAAGGCGTGACGTACTCGGCCCTCGCGGACATGGTCAAGACGGCCGCGGGAATTGCCGACGACGACCCGCTCGACGACGCGCTCGAGAAGCTCCGGGACTGCTGCCCCGACGAGGCGGTCGCGGACCTGCTCGGCCTGGCCTCCGGCGTTCTCGAGGCGGTCAAGGGCCAGCGGAACCAGCAGGAGATCGCGTGGGCGGCGCGCGAGTGGGCGGAGAAGCTCGCCGAGCCGCAGCCGCTCGTCCTCGTCTTCGAGGACATCCACTGGGCCGAGGACGCGCTCCTCGAGCTGATCGAGCACCTCGCCACCTGGGTGCGGAACGTGCCGCTGCAGCTGCTCTGCCTCGCCCGCCCGGAGCTGCTCGACCTGCGCCCGGGCTGGGGCGGCGGCCGTGTCCGTGCGACGGCGATCGAGCTCGAGCCTCTGGGCCGCCTCGACAGCGAGGCGCTGATCGAGGCGCTGCTCGACGGCGACATGGTCGCCTCCTCCCGCGATGCCCTGCTCGACAAGACCGAGGGCAACCCGCTCTTTGTCGAGGAGACGGTCCGAATGTTGTCCGAGGCCAACGGCGCCGGCATCGAGGGGATCCCGGACACGCTCCAGGCGCTGATCGCCGCTCGGATCGACCACCTCCCGCCGGGGGAGAAGGAGGTGCTGCAGGGCGCGGCCGTGATGGGGCGGATCTTCTGGAAGGGTGCCCTCGGCGAGCTCGTGCTCGAAGGGACCGACGTCGATCCGCTGCTCGAGGACCTCGAGCTGCGGGAGTTCGTCCTCCCGGAGGTGCGCTCGTCGATCTCGGGTGAGGCGGCCTTCAAGTTCAAGCACGTGCTGATCCGCGAGGTCGCGTACGCCGGGCTCTCGAAGGCCGCGCGGGCCGGCTACCACCAGCGCTTCGCCGAGTGGCTGAGGAAGCGCGCGGGCGAGGAGCTCCTCGAAGTCCGCGCGTACCACCTCGACCAGGCCACCGCCCTGCTCGCCGAGCTCGACGGCTCGCCGCCGGAGCACCTCGCGCGCGAGGCTGCGGCGGCGCTCGACGAGGCCGGCCGGCGAGCGCTCGCCCGCGAGGCGAACGCCACGGCGCGCAAGCTCCTGATTCGGGCCGTCGAGCTCGAGCCGACGCTCGAGCGGCGGTTCAAGGCGGCGCGGGCAGCCTGGCGGATGAGCGACTTCCCGGTCGTCTCGGCGGAGATGAGCGAGGTGCTGCGGGCCGCGCGCGAGCAGGGGGAGCGGGACCTTGAGGCCCGTGCGCTCACGGCGCTGGCGGAGGTGACGCTCTCCAGCGGGGCCGATGTGTCGCGCGCAGAGGAGCTGGCCCGCGAGGCGCTGGGCGTCGCCGAGCACGACGAGAGCCGGATCGACGCGCTCCGGATGCTCGAGACGGTGGCCTGGTGGCGCGGAAAGTTGAGCGAGTCGGAGGAGTACGCGCTGGAGCAGCTCGAGATCGCACGCCGCCTCGAGCGGGAGGACCTCGAGAGCGAGGCGCTGCTCTCGCTCGCGGGCATCTACTCGTCGCGTCGCGAGGACGACCGCGCCGAGCCGCTGATCGAGGAAGCGCTCGCACTCGCCGAGTCGAGCGGGTCGCTCGTCGCGAATGCGAACGCGTACATGAAGTCGGGCGAGCTCCATGCGTGGCGGCGCCGCGAGGACGAAGCTCTGGCGGAGTACGAGAAGGCCCGCGAGCTCTACGCCGAGGTCGGTGCGGCCACCAACCTGGCGCGGGCGATGCTCCGGATCGCCACGCTCGTCCGGAAGCGGGACGTGGCCGAGGCGGAGAAGCTCGCCCGGGAGGCGATCCGGATCCTCAAGCCGCTCGAGGACCGGGGAACGCTCTGCGAGGTCCAGCGCCTTCTCGCCGAGCTGCTGCTCGATCAGGGACGGGTGGGGGAGGCCGAGATGTACGCCCTCAAGGCCGTCGAGACGGTCGGCCCCGAGGACGTCCACTCACAGGCGACGACGAAGAAGTCGCTCGCGCTGATCAGGGCCCACCAGGGCCGCGACGACGAGGCCGAGGCGCTGCTCCGCGAGTCGATCGAGATCCTCGAGCGGAGCGAGTACTCCCGCTTCCTCTCGGATCCCCTGAAGGCGCTGATTCAGTTCCTCGAGGACCGCGAGCGCTTCGAAGAGGTCGTCGCTCTGCGCGAGCGGCTCGCCGAGCTCCGCGGCACGATGCCGGACGAAGAGGAGAGGGCGGCGAAGATCGCCTGAGGCGGCGTGCGC
>DASSSO010000100.1:0-9334 GCA_035776735.1 Gaiellaceae bacterium
CGCGGCGCGCCGGGGTCGTCCCGGAGCTCGCGCCCCAGCCTTGTCGCGCGGCCTCGGGGTCCGGGCGCGAGCACGGCGCGCACGGCCGCGGCGAGGTCGTCCGGGGTCGCGCGGTTGGGGTCGAGCGCCGCTCCGAGCCCCACCGCGACCAGGTCGGCGGCGACCGCGAACTGGTCGGTCGAGAAGGGCAGCGCCACGACGGGGAGCCCCGCCGACAGCGCCTCCATCACCGTGTTGTTTCCGCCGTGGCAGACGACGACGTCGCAGCCCCGGAGGGCTGCGACCTGGGGCAGGTGCGGGCGCACGACCCAGCCGTCCGGCAGCGGGCCGAGCTCGCTCTTCTCGGCGACCCCGGTGGCGACCACGGCGTCCATGCCGGCCCGCCGGAGGCCGTCGGCGATCATGCGCAGGACGTCCGAGCGCGCGGAGAGGAAGCTCCCGAGCGCGACGTACGCTCGTGGGGGGTCGCCGCCCGGCCGGAGCGCGTCCAGCTGGGGGTCGCTGGGCTCGTGCCGGACGCACGCGCCGACGAGCGTCATCCCGGTGGACGGCCGGCGGCCCGACAGCCCGGCGGGGTAGTTGACGAGCGTCCCGGCCGTGCCGCCTTCGGCGAAGGCGTCCACCAGGGGCCTCGCGCCGGCGTCGAGCTCGAGGAGCGTCCGGTTGAAGCGGCGGGTGAACGCCTGCGCCGCCCAGCCGCAGAGCGTGTACAGGCCCGCAAGGTCGTCCGGGTCGAATCCGGGCGGCCGGCGGGCGGGGAAGCCGAAGGGCAGGCCGGGCCGGGGCAGCTGGCAGGGGTGCCCGGGCAGGAACGAGGTGAAAGACACGCCGAGCGCGCGAAGCGCGAGGCTCGCCCCGAAGGCGAGCTGATCCGAGCAGACGAGCGCCGGCCTGACGTCGTCCAGGATCTCCGCCAGCCGCGCGGTGACCAGCTCCGGCTCCCAGAGGAGGTCCCGGCCTCGGCGCCGCGCCTGGAGCGCAAGCGTCGCCGTCATCCCCTGACGCGTCGCGGCCAGGAAGTCCTGGAGCCCGGGGTCGTCGCCGTCGGTGTCGGCCCGGGCGTTGCTCCCGGCTCCGAGGCGGAGCTCGACGTGCCCGAACCCGTCTGCGAACACCCGCTCGCTGAGGCCGTCTCCGGTCGCGAAGACCACCTCGTGGCCGGCGTCGCGCAGCGCGGCGCCGATCGCCGACATCGGCAGGTAGTGCGAGACGTAGTCCGGGGTGACGAGGAGCGCCGTCACGCCGCGTCGACAGCCGCCGCGCGCGTCACGTGCGCGTACATCGACACGAGGCGGTCGGCCATCGCGTCGACGGTGAACCGCTCCTGCACCACGGCTCGGGCGCGGGCCGCCCGGGCGGCGTCGAGCCTGGCGGAGGCGGCTCGCGCGAGTCCGGCCCGGAGCGACGGGAGCCGGGTCGTGTCCGCGAGGACGCCCGTCCGGCCGTCCTCGATATAGGTCGGCGGGCCTCCCCGGTCCGGGCCGACCACCGAGAGCCCCGCGCCGAGCGCCTCGAGCAGCGCGAGCCCGAACTCCTCCTTGCGGCTGGGGCAGGCGTAGACGCCTCCGGCGCCCACGGCGCCGGGGATCCCGTGAGCAGCGGCGCGCAGGATCTGCGGCACCTCGTCGTGAGGACGGTGCCCGAGCAGGATCAGGCCCGCACGCGCATGCGGCAGCCTGGCCCGGACGGCCTCGAGCTCGTCCAGGACGGACTGCTCCTCGGGTGTGGGACGCTCGAGATCGCCCCCGACGACGACGAGGTTGAAGCCGGCGTGCAGCTCCGGGTCGCCGGCCCAGGCCTCGACGAGCTGCGGGATCCCCTTGACTCGGTGCAGGCGCGCCACCGTGAGGATCACCGGCAGCCCGCGGCGGGCCTCCGGCAGCTCGCGCACCGCCCGGCCGAGCGCGTGGACCGCGGCGCCTCCGCGCGACACCGGCCGCGAGCTCGCGGCGTCGATCGCGATCCCCTCGGGGATCGTCCAGAGGCGGTCGCCCCGCACGGAGTCGAACGAGGGGCCGAGCAGCGACCGGAGCTCGCGCTCGATCCCGGGCCGGGGGAGGACGGCGAGCGCGTCGGCCTCGCGCAGCAGCCACTCGACGAGCCACGCGCGGAAGGCGTAGTGCTGCTCGAGATCGGCCGCCGGGAAGGTCTCGCGGTCGAGCCGCCCGGCCGCCTCGTCCTCGCGGAGCACGGCGTGCGGGTCGGGCGCGAGCGTGAAGACGACCGGCACGCCCAGGCGGCGGAAGACCCGAGCTGCCGCGAGTGTGCCCACGTCGGCGAAGCGGAGGTGCGCGACGTCGAACGGCCCCCGTCGCGCGATCGCCTGTGCGAGTGCCGTCTCGATCTCGGGCCTGAACGGCCACTGGGCGGACGTCGGGAGGTAGCCGTCGGGGCCGAAGCGCAGGCGCCGGATTCGCGATGTGGCTCCGATCCGCTCCTCCGTCGCCGTGTAGACGCCGGGGAGCGAAGGATCCTCGAAGGCGCGCGTGAACGTCACCACCTCGGAGATGCCGGGGTGGGCGTCGAGCGCCCCGGTCAGGCTGACGAGCAGCGTCGCGAGCCCGCCGCCGTCACCGGCGCCGGCGCCGCGAAGGCCGGCGTCCAGGCGGCCCTGCAGTGAGACCTGCGCGACCCGAAGGCCGCCGCCCACCCGTCGTGCCGGACGGCGCACGTGGGGCCGTGGCCACGGGCGCGACAGCCAGCGCTCCAGGGTCAGCCCGGCCAGCATCGCCGCGAAGCCGCCTCCGGCGGCGAGAGCGCGCAGCCCGGCGACGGCGCGTCCGTTCCGGGGACGCTCGCCGAGAGCCCAGGCGGCATGCTCGCGGCGCCCGGCATCGCCGCTTCCGAGCGCATCGAGGAGTAGATGCCCCGCCCGGCGGTCCTCGCCGGGGGCGAGGGCGTGGAGCGCGAGCAGCCTCGACGTCGGATCGCCGCCGCGCGCCGCCGCCGCGAGGCGGCGCCGGGCGATGTCGTCGGCAGGCGTTCGCCGGAGGGCGAGCGCGGCGGTGAGCGCCTCCAGGACGGAGCCGCCGACCAGGGTGCGACAATCTCTGGACACAACCTAGACAATACATATACTCTATCCCTCGTGTCCCGGTTCGCCCGCATCGTCTCCGGCCGCCGTTCGAAGTTCCTCGTCCTGGCCGCGTGGGTGGCGCTCGTCGTGGCTCTCGGGCCGTTCGCCGGCCGCTTCGAGAGCGCGCAGCGCAACGAGCCGTCGAGCTTCCTGCCCGAGGGCGCCGAGTCGGTCGAGGTGCTGGACGCCTCGTCAGGCTTCCCGTCCGGCGAGGTCACGCCCGCCGTCGCCGTCTTCCGCGATCCCGGCGGCCTCGGCGCCGGCGGACGCACCGCAGTCGAGCAGGCGCAGGCGCGCGTCGACGGTGCGGGTGTCGAGGGAGTTCAGCCGGTGGGGCCCCCAGTGTTCTCGAGGGACGGCACCGGCGGGTTCTTCGCCGTCCCGATCAAGGCGGAGGGGGACGAGGAGGTTCTGATCGGGGCAGTCGAAGACGTCCGGGAGCTCGTCCGGGAAGAGGTGCCTGCGGGCGTCGAGGTCCAGGTGACAGGGCCTGCGGGCTTCTCCGCGGACGCGAGCAAGGCCTTCGAGGGGATCAACACGACCCTGCTCTTCGCCACCGTCGGGCTCGTCTTCGTGCTGCTCGTGCTGATCTACCGCAGCCCGATCTTCTGGGCGCTCCCGCTCGTCTCGGTGTTGTTCGCCGAGTCGGTGGTCAGGGGCCTCGGCTACCTGCTCGCGGAGGCGGGCGCGGTGATCAACGGCCAGACGGGCGGCATCCTGCTCGTGCTCGTCTTCGGCGCCGGCACCGACTATGCCCTCCTCCTGACCGCGCGCTACCGCGAAGAGCTCCAGCGGGTCGACGACAAGCACGAGGCGATGGCGGTCGCCCTTCGCCGGGCCGGGCCGTCGATCGTCGCCTCGGCCGGGACCGTGATCGCGGCGCTGCTCTGCCTCAGCCTCGCAGAGGTCAATTCCGTCTCGGGCCTCGGCCCGGTGGGAGCCATGGGTGTCGCGGTCGCGGCCGCCGCGATGCTCACCGTGCTTCCCGTCTTCCTCCTGATCGGCGGGCGCCGGGCGTTCTGGCCGTTCGTCCCCCGCGTCGGGCAGGAAGCGGATCCGGGCCGGGGCTTCTGGGGAAGGCTCGGGCGCGCGATCGAGCGGCGGCACCGCCGCGTCTGGATCGGCTCTGCGGCGGGCCTGGCAGTGCTGGCGCTCGGGATGCTGACGCTCGACGACGACCTCACGACGGCGACGTTCTTTCGCGGCACGGTCGAGGCCGTGCAGGGCCAGCGCCTGCTCGAGCAGTCCTTCCCCGCCGGCGCCAGCGCGCCGACCGTCGTCCTCGTCCGGGACGAGAGCCGGGCCGGCGCGGCGCTGGACGCGGCCCGCTCGGCCCCGGGGGTGGCGTCGGTGGGCCGCGTCGAGCGCGGAGAGCCCGGTGCCCGGTTCGACGTGACGCTCGCCGCGGACCCGTTCGGCGAGCGCGCCTTCGCGGCGATCGACCCGCTTCGCGAACGCCTCCGGGCCGCCGCGGGTCCAGGGGTGCTCGTCGGCGGGCCCACCGCCGAGGAGGCCGACCTCCGCAGCGCGACGAGCCGGGACACTCGACTGCTCGTCCCGCTCGTCCTAGCCGTCGTGCTCGTGATCCTCGTCGTGCTGCTGCGCTCGCTCGTGGCGCCGCTGATGCTGATGGGGACCGTCCTGCTCTCGTTCCTCGCCGCCATCGGGGGCAGCCTGCTGCTGTTCGAGGCCTTCGGCGATTTCCCCGGCGAGGATCCGAGCTACGCGCTGATCGCGTTCATCTTCCTGGTTGCCCTCGGGGTCGACTACAACATCTTCCTCATGGCCCGGGTGCGCGAAGAGGCCGCCCGGCAGCCGACCCGCGACGCGATGCTCAAAGGCCTGGCCGTCACCGGCGGGGTGATCACCTCCGCCGGGATCGTGCTCGCAGGGACGTTCTCCGTGCTCGCCGTCCTGCCGCTCGTCGCGCTGACCCAGATCGGGGTCACCGTCGCGTTCGGCGTCCTCCTCGACACGTTCGTCGTGCGCTCGATCCTTGTCCCGGCGCTGACGTGGGAGCTCGGCGAGCGCACGTGGTGGCCGCGCTCGCTCACCCGGCGCCGCAACGAGCATCGCGAGGCCGAGCCCGGAACCGCGTGAGCCTGAGACGCGGGATGATGCCGATTCGTGAGGTTCTTCTCGAGGCGTGCGGCCCGGCAGCCCGGAGCCGCTCAGGCACGGCAGCAGCTCCCATTGTTCCTCGGCCGGCTCGCGAAGCTCGGCGTCCTGATCGGCCTGCTCCTCGTCGCCGGGATGCTCGGCTTCACGATCACGGAGGACACCTCGCTCTGGGACGGCTTCCTCTGGACGCTCGACACGATCGCGACCGTCGGCTCGATCCCCTCACCCGAGACGACGGGCGGGCAGGTGCTGAAGGTGCTGCTGATCGTCCTCGGCGTCGGTACGCTCTTCTACGCGCTCGTCGCCGTGACCGAGTTCTTCGTCGCCGGGGAGGTCACGGGCCTCCTGGAAGAGCGCAGGAGACAGCGGAAGGTGGACGCCCTCTCAGACCACTACCTCGTCTGCGGGTTCGGCCGGGTCGGGCGCCAGGTCGTGCGAGACCTGCGCGCCGCGGGCGCGGAGTACGTCGTCGTCGATCCCAACCCCGACAGCATCGAGGCGGCGGCCGCGGCGGGCGTTCCGCACCTCGAGGGCGGGGCCGCCGACGAGCACGTCCTCAGGCAGGCGGGGATCGAGCGGGCACGTGCGGTGATCGCCTGTGTGGACTCGGACGCCGAGAACGTCTTCATCACCCTCACCGTGCGTGAGCTCCGGCCCGATCTGACGATCGTCGCGCGCGCGAGCGGGGAGGAGTCGGAGCAGAAGCTCAGGCGCGCGGGCGCGCAGCGGGTCGTCTCGCCCTACAAGTCGAGCGGCTCCGAGATGGCCCGGCTCGCGCTGCACCCGCAGGTCGCGGGCGTCGTCGACGTGGCGCCCGAGTACCGGATGGAGGAGATCGAGGTGACGGACGGCTGCCCCGGCGCGGGGCGCCCCGTCGCCGACGTCGCCGGCTCCGCCGTCATCGCAGCCGTGCAGAAGGCGGACGGCGAGCTCGTGCCGCAGCCGTCCGGCGACCTCGTCCTGCAGCCGGGAGACGTCGTCATCGCCATGGGCACGGCGGCCGCGATGGACCGGCTCGAGGCGCTGTTCGCACCCAAGGAGGCGGTCTCCTCCGGGGAAGCTTCGGCGTGACCGGGGGTCAGGCGCCGCCGCGCGAGCGTTTCCGCTCGAGCCCGCGCAGGACGAGCGACCGAACGCTCTCGTAGGCGTCATCGATGCCGGGATCCGACCATTCCGGCGCGTGAGCGGGATTGTGGAAGCGGGCGGTGGCGTCGAACACGGCCCGGGCGGCCAGAGACGGATCGCGGACCTCGAGCTCTCCTCGCTCGACCCCGTCGCCGATGATTCGGGCGAGCTGGCCGACGAGCCTCTCGACATGCGCGGTGACGACGTCGCGGGCGCCGGCCGTCAGCTCGATGTAGGTGGCGAAAAGCTCCGGGTCGTCGAGTGCCTTGCGCCGCTTCGCCTCCACGAGGCCGTCGAGCCAGCGCTCCAGGCGCGCCGCGGCAGGCCCCTGCTCGCTCACAACGGCTTCGAGCGGCGCAGAGATCGCGTCGAGCCAGCGCTCGGTGACCGAGTCGCGCAGCGCCGCCTTGCTGGGGAAGTGCCGGTAGACGCTGCCGTGGCTGACGCCGAGGGCGCGGGCAACGTCGACGACGTTCGCCTTTGCGGGCCCGTAGCGCCGAAGGACGTCCTCGGCCGCTTCCAGGATCCGCTCGCGCGTGAGCGTGTCCGCAGGCACGGGGCGCGAGCCTAGCCGCGCTCGCTGTCCAGGCCGGCCATCTGTGCGCTGTGGTAGCGATCGCCGGCGGCGGCGTCCGCCGGAACCGCTTCCTCGATCCGTGCGAGGTCGTCGGCGGTGAGCTCGAGCTCGACTGCCCCGAGTGCCTCCGCGAGCCTCTCGCGCCGGCGCGCGCCGACGAGCGGAACGACGTCCTCGCCTCGGGACAGCGCCCAGGCGATCGCAACCTGCGCCACCGTCCCGCCGCCGGCCTCCGCTACGGCACGCAGCGCCTCCACGAGCTCGAGGTTGCGCTCGAGGTTCTCGCCCGTGAACCGGGGAGCGGTCGCACGAAAGTCGTGGGGCTCGAGCGATTCGGCCCGCTCCTTCGACCAGTGGCCGCTGAGCAGCCCGCGCGAGAGGACGCCGTAGGCGGTCAGGCCGATGCCGAGCTCGCGGCAGGTCGGCAGGATCTCCGCCTCGATCCCGCGCGAGAGGAGGGAGTACTCGATCTGCAGGTCGGAGATCGGATGGACGGCGTGCGCGCGGCGCACGGTCTCGGCGCCGGCCTCTGACAGGCCGACGTGGCGGACGTACCCCGCCTGCACCAGCTCCCCGATCGCCCCGACCGTCTCTTCGATCGGCAGATCGGGGAAGACCCGCCCGGGCCGGTAGATGTCGACGTAGTCGGTGCCGAGCCGGCGGAGCGTGTAGGCGAGGAAGTTCCTCACCGCCTGGGGACGCAGGTCGTTGCCGACGAGGCTCCCGTCCGGAGCGCGCATGAGCCCGAACTTCACGCTGAGCACGACCTGCTCCCGGGAACGGCTCCGCAGCGCTTCCCGGATGAGCAGTTCGTTGTGCCCCATGCCGTAGTAGTCGCCGGTATCGAGCAGGGTGATCCCGGCATCGAGCGCGGCGTGGATCGTGGCGATGCTCTCGGCCTCGTCGGCGGGCCCGTAGAAGTCGGACATCCCCATGCAGCCGAGGCCGAGCGCCGAGACGCGCGGCCCGCCGCGGCCGAGTGAACGTGTGATCAAGGCAACCTCCTTGATTGGCGACGGACCGGAGTATAGATAACAGATTTCAGTCTTTGTCAGTCGCCAGGGGACTCCTAGAGCGGCGCTCGTCGAGCTCGCGGCCGATGCGCTCGGCGAGAGCGGGCGAGTAGAGCGGGCAGAAAGCCGACGGCCGCGGTCGCCACCATGACTCCGGCGACCACGAGCAGGACGACGCCTGCGATCGAGGCGGCTCCGAACGCGAGCGCCGCGATCGCCGCGACGGGCGCGATCAGGAACGCGCGCGCGACCCGGTCGATGGTTCCCATGTTCTTCGTCATCGTGGCCTCCTTCTGTGGGTTGCGCTCCATGGACGAAGGAGGCGGCGAAAGGGATACAGAGCGCCCCGTAGTGCCGTTCGGTACTTCTCCGAACCCACCGTCAGCGCGCCCGCGGATGCATTGAAAGGGCGGTATTAGCAGCGTAGTTTGTAACTGCGGGGGGAGAAGGAGCGACACGATGGAGACGATGCGGCGATATTCCCGGCGGACGTTCGTTGCCTGGGTGGGAGGCGCGGGCGCCGGCTTCTACCTCTTCGGACGGCTTCCCGGCCTGAGCACACCGGTCGCGCTCGCGCAGATTCCCGGCGGCACGCTCGATCCGCTTTCCGTTCCGAAATTCCAGACCCCATTGCTCATCCCGCCGGTGATGCCGAAGGCGGACACGATCACCCGGCGAGGCGGCCAGCCCATCGACTACTACGAGATCTCGATGAAGCAGTTCCCGCAGCAGATCCTGCCGGCGGGGCTGCCTCAGACGACGGTGTGGGGCTACGGTGCCGTGAAGTCGGAGAGCCCGACGGGCTTGCTCCTCCACAACGCGCCCTCACTCACGATCGAGGCCCAGGTGAACCGGCCGGTCCGGGTGAAGTGGATCAACGACCTCAAGGACGTGGACGGGAGGTACCTGCCGCACCTACTCCCGGTCGACCCGACGCTCCATTGGGCCAACCCACCGGGCGGCAACAGAGACCGGGACTCGCGTCCCACGTTCGCGTCCACTCCGGGCCCCTACACGGGTCCGGTCCCGATCGTGACGCACGTGCACGGCGCTGTCGGCGTGGCCGACGACAGCGACGGCTACGCGGAGGCGTGGTACCTGCCCAATGCCAAGAACATCCCCCCGGCCTACGCCAGGAACGGTACCTGGTACCGCTTCTTCGAAGCCAAGGCCGCTCGCTCCTACGGCCTCGGGTGGGGCCCCGGCTTCGCCACTTTCCAATACCCGAACGAGAACCGGGCTTCCACGATCTGGTACCACGATCACGCGCTCGGCATGACACGCCTGAACGTCTACGCAGGTCCGGCCGGCTTCTACCTGATCCGTGGAGGGCCCGCCGGGGACGACGCGGTGATCGACAGCCGGTTCGGGATGCCGGCCGTCCTCCCGGGCCCGGCGCCGGCGGCGGACGACACGTTCCCG
>DASSSO010000146.1:0-14834 GCA_035776735.1 Gaiellaceae bacterium
TCGGCGTCCTTCGCGGCCTTCCGGAACTTCCCGAAGGCCCCGGAGGAGACGCCCGTGTACGTCGATGTGGTTTCTTCGCTCGCCATGTGGTCCACCTCCCGCAGTTAGGAACTCAGCTCGACCCTGTACTCGTGAATCGGATTGCCCTTCTTCTGCACCCAGATCCTCTCGATCCACCGCGGCTCGCCGAGCGGGACGTCCTGCAAGGCGTGGATGATGGCGGCTTGGAGGCTGCCGTGCCATCCGGGCGTGTGATCGATGACCGGGTCCTGCTGCTGCTCCGTCATGCCTGAACCTCCCTGAATTGGCCTACGTCGATTATCCGCCGGACCCGAGCACGACGATGTACTCGTGGATCGGGTTGCTGACCTTGACGTACATGTCGACAACTCGCAGCTGCACCGATCTGCGCCCAAGGTTCCTTCTTCGCCTTGTTCGCAGCCAGCTCGGCCGCCTTCGCGAAGCTCGCGCCCTCCCCCTTTGACCTGCCCTCCCAGGTCTTGACGATGGGCATCCCGCCCTCCCTTCGGCGTCGTTCGTGGTCTCGATCCTACGACGAGGCACCGTGGCGGGCCAAGAGCTGCGACGCCGCAGCGACGTTGCCCTTCGCCTCGTAGACGATCCTGGCCGCATCGAGCTCGCCGACCGCGACGAGGGCGCGCGCCTTCAGGTCCGGATAGTCGGTCGTCTCCGCGAGGCGGAGCGCCTCCTCGGCGAGCTTGGAGTCGCTCTCGATCTTCGAGCGCGCGATCCGCCACATGACCTGGGTGACGAGGTCGTCCGCTGCGCCGAGCTCCTCCGCGGTGTCGACGAAGCGCCGGGCTTCGCGGACGTCTCCGGCCTCGTAGAGCGCGTCGGCGAGGAATGCCGCGATCGTCGCCCGCAGGCTGACGACGCCCATCTCGTCCAGCGTGTCGTGCGCCCACCGAAGCATCGACACCGCCTCCCCGGGGTTGCCGGCGAGCAGCTCGATCTCCGCGGGGATCAGCGATCGGGCCGCGCGCCTGAGCCGCAGCCCGAGCTCGTCGTAGTTCGACCGCGCGTCGGCCCAGAGCCGTCGCGCCTCCTCGAACTCGGTCTGCATCGCACGGAGCGCCGCGAGGGTGCTCGAGACGGCCGCGGTGAGCCCGGTGTCGTGCGAGGCCTCCAGGAGCTCTTCGCAGCGCGCGATCGCCTGAGGCACCGGTGCGGGACCGTAGTGGAGCGCCTGCGCGAGGAGCGCCGAGATCGTCGCCTGCTCGCCGGTGTCCTCGGCGCGCCGTGCGTGTTCGAGCGCGCGCTCGAGGTTCTCGGCCCTCGCGCCCCAGCGGCATGCGTTGACCTGGACCTCGCTCTTCAGCCACCAGGCCTTGGCGAGTCCGAGGTCGTCCCCGAGCCGCTCGAGCAGCGGGATCGCGCTGTCGGCGACCGCGACGATCTCGTCCACGGCGCCCTCCGGGTTCGTGAAGGCACGGAAGAACTCGCGCTCGATCACCGTGCGAAGCTCGAGGCGCTCGTCACCGGCCGACCGCGCGGTCTCGAGAGCGTCGTCGAGCACGCGCTCGGCCCGTCCGAAGTCGCCCGTGCTCATGAGCGCGCTTCCCAGCACCGGCAGGAGCTCGCGCCGGTCGTCGTGCGAATCGGGCAGCAGCGCAACGGCACGGCTGAGGAGCGTGACGGCCGCAGGGAGGTCGCCGCGCCCGACCGCGCGCCGCCCGGCGCGGGCGAGGCGCTCCCCGGCCCGGGTCGCGAGTGCGTCGTCGGCGGAGCCGAGCTCCTGCCGGTAGCGGAACGCCTGCTCCAGGTGGTAGCCGACGATCTCGTCCAGCTCACCGGCCGCGCTCTCCAGCCAGCCGGCGTACTGCGCGTGGAGACCGGCGCGGCTCTCCTTCGCGAGACCGAGGTAGGCGGCGTCGCGGATGAGGATGTGCCGGAACCGGAAGCCGTCGTCTCCCGGGATCAGCGACCGGTCGGGCTCGATGAGGTCGCGGCGGACGAGCGAGAGCAGGGTCGAGGCGACCGGCTCGTCGCCCGAGAGGGTCGCGACCGCACCGGCCGTGAACTCACGCCCGATCACGGCCGCACGCTCGAGCACCGAGCGTTCTCCCGCGTCGAGCCGGTCGAGCCGCGCGGCGAGCAATGCCTGGATGGAGGGCGGGATCGCCTCGCGCGAGCCGCCCTCGACGGCGAGCGCGAGCATCTGCTCGACGAACAGCGGGTTGCCCTCGGCCCCGGCGAGGATGCGCTCCCGCTCCGCCGCGTCGACGTCGCCCCCGAGCACCTCCACGAGCCGCTCGGAGTCCGCCCCTGAGAGCGGCTCGAGTGCCACGACGAGCGAGCTCGTCGTGTTCCAGGTCGGGCGGTGCTCCAGGAGCTCGGGCCGTCCGAGGCCGAGGATCACGATCGGTGCGTCCGTCGTCCAGCCGACCAGGTACTCGATCAGGTCGAGGAACGTCGGCTCGGCCCACTGCAGCTCGTCGACCCCGAGGATGAGCGGCCGCTCGCGCGCCAGGTGCTCGAGGAAGCGGCGGACGGCCCAAAACGTCTCCTCGGTTCCCGGCGGGGCCTCCGCCGTCCCGACCGCGCCGGCCAGGCGGTCGGCGACCCGGGCCGCGTTCTCGTCGCCCTCCAGGAACGCTGCGATCCCCTCGCGCGAGAGGCTGCCGGTGGCGGAGAGCACGATCCCACGGAGCGGCCAGTACGTGATTCCCTCGCCGTACGCGAGGCAGCGCCCGACGAGGGCAGTTGCCCGGCCGCGGGTCGCGGCGAAGAGCTCGTTGCCGAGCCGCGACTTCCCGATCCCGGCCGGACCGACGATCGTGGCGAGCCGGCAGCGCCGCTCGCGGGTCGCGCCGTCCAGCTCGCCCTGCAACGCCGCCAGCTCCGCCTCCCGCCCGACCATCGGCGTGTCGAGCCGGCGCGGGAAGGCCGGCGCGCCCTCGACCACGCCGAGGAGGCGCCATGCCTTCACGGGCTTCGCCTTGCCCTTCAGCGTCAACGGCTCGAGCGGCTCCACGAGAACCGCATTCGAGACGAGCCGGTAGGTCGAGTCGCCGAGCAGGATCTCTCCGGAGCGGGCTGCGGCCTCGAGCCGCTGCGTCGTCGCAACCGCCGTGCCGGTCGCGAAGCTCTGCCGGTCGGTCGGGTCGCCGGCGACGACCTCGCCCGTGTTGACCCCGGTTCGGATGGTCAGACGCACGCGGTGTGTCTCTTCGAGCTCCTGGTTCAGGCCTCCGAGCGCCGTCCGCACGTCGATCGCTGCACGGACGGCGCGCAGCGCGTCGTCGTCGTGTGCCGTCGGGATCCCGAAGACGGCCATCACGGCGTCGCCGATGAACTTCTCCACCGTCCCCCCGTGACGCTCGAGCGCGTGGCGGACCATCTCGAAGTACTGCTCCATCACTCCCCTCATCACCTCCGGGTCGAGCGCCTCGTCGAGCGGTGTGAAGTTCGCGATGTCGCAGAACAGGACCGTGACTGTCTTCCGGGCCGCCATCAGATCAACTCTAGGGCCGGAAACCGCCCATCTCTAGACTGTTCCGCCCATGTTCGACACGCTCGGCGACAAGCTGAACGCCGCTCTCGGCCCGCTGCGCGGGCGCGGGAAGCTGGACGAGGAGGCGATCTCTCGCGCGATGCGCGAGATCCGGCTCGCACTGCTCGAGGCGGACGTCAACTTCCGCGTCGTCAAGGACTTCGTCGCCCGTGTCAAGGAACGCGCGCTCGGGGCGGACATCTCGCGCAGCCTGACGCCCGGCCAGCAGGTCGTGAAGATCGTCCACGAGGAGCTCGCGAGCCTGATGGGCACCGGCGACTCCAAGCTCGTCTTCGCCGGGAAGGGCCCGACCGTGATCCTGCTCGCCGGGCTCCAGGGGTCGGGCAAGACCACCGCCGCGGCCAAGCTCGCGCTCCTGCTTCGCAAGGAGAACCACTCGCCGGCGCTCGTCGCGGCCGACCTGCAGCGCCCGGCCGCCGTCGAGCAGCTCCGGCAGCTCGGCCGCCAGATCCAGATCCCCGTCTTCACCGGAACTGATCCGGTGCAGACCGCGAAGGACGGCGTCGAGCAGGCGCGGGCGCAGGGCCGCGACGTGGTCATCGTCGACACCGCCGGCCGCCTCCAGATCGACGAGGAGCTGATGGAGGAGCTCGGCCGGATCCGCGACGCGACGAAGCCGACGAACGTCCTGCTCGTCCTCGACGCGATGACGGGCCAGGAGGCGGTCTCCGTCGCCGAGGCGTTCCAGGAGCGGGTCGCCTTCGACGGCGTCGTCCTCACGAAGCTGGACGGCGACGCACGCGGCGGCGCCGCGCTCTCCGTCAAGGCCGTCACCGGCAAGCCGGTGAAGCTCGCCTCGGTCGGCGAGAAGCTCGACCAGCTCGAGTACTTCTACCCCGACCGGATGGCCTCGCGGATCCTCGGGATGGGCGACGTGATGACCCTGATCGAGAAGGCCGAGGAGGCCGCGTCCGAGGAGGACCAGGCCGCGATGGAGGCCCGGATGCGGGCGGGCGAGTTCAGCTTCGACGACTTCCTGACCAGTTACCGGATGCTGCGCAAGATGGGGCCGCTCAAGGGCGTCCTCTCGATGATCCCGGGCCTCGGAAGCCAGCTGAAGGGACTGGAGGTGGACGACAAGGAACTCTCGCGGGTCGAGGCGATCGTCCTCTCGATGACCCCACAGGAGCGCCGGATGCCGCACCTGATCGACGGCTCGCGGCGGAAGCGCATCGCGGCCGGGAGCGGGACGGACATCCAGCAGGTGAACAAGCTGCTCTCGGCGCGGAAGCAGATGCAGAAGATGATGAAGCAGATGGGGAAGGGCAAGATGCCCGGGCTCCCGCCGGAGCTGATGAAGGCACAACGGAGGTGAAATGGCAGTTCGCATGAGATTGACGCGGGTCGGCTCGAAGAAGAACCCGATCTACCGCGTCGTCGTCGCCGACTCGCGCTCGCCGCGGGACGGCAGGTTCATCGAGATCGTGGGGCGCTACAACCCGCAGACCGACCCGTCGACGATCGAGTTCGACGAGGAGAAGGTCCGGGAGTGGCTCGGCAAGGGAGCCCAGCCGTCCGACACGGTCGCGCGCCTGCTCAAGGCCAAGAACATCGGAGTGGAGACGTCGAAGGCATGAGCCTTCGACATCGACAGGCCGGGGGAAGGGTGTCGGGAAACCGGGAGGTTTCCCGGGGCCTCACGCGCGCGAAGCGCGCCACCCTGGAAGAAGAAGGGGGCGCGTGGGGGAAACATGGTTTCGCCCACGAGAGCGGGCGAGGAGCCCGCGATGGCTGAGCTGCTCGAGTACCTCGCTCGACAGCTCGTGGACGAGCCCGACGCCGTCCGGGTCGAGGAAGTGGAGGGCGAGGACGCGCTCGTCCTTCGCCTCCACGTCGCCAAGGACGATGTCGGGAAGGTCATCGGCCGCCAGGGACGGATCGCGCGAGCGCTTCGCGCAGTGGTGCGCGCTGGCGGCGCGCGCCAGCGGCGGCGGCTGATCCTCGAAATCGCTGACTGAGGAACTGGTCACCGTAGGCCGGGTGGGGAAGCCCCATGGGCTCGACGGGTCCTTCGTCGTCGAGCAGCCGAGCGAGGACCCGCAGCGCTTCGAGCCCGGTGCGGTCCTCCGTGCCGCCGGCGAGGAGGTGCGCGTCGAGGAGCGCAAGCGATCCGGCGGCCGTCTCGTGATCCGGCTCGACCGGCCCGTGCCGCGCGGCACGCCCCTCGAGATCCCGCGCGAGCGCCTGCCCGAGCCGAAGCCGGGCGAGTACTACGTGTTCCAGCTCGTCGGGCTGGAGGTCGTGGAGGAGGGCGGGCGGCGTCTCGGCGTGGTGACCGACGTGATCCCGGGGCCTGCGAACGACGCGCTGGAGCTCGACACCGCTATCCTGCTCCCGCTCGTCGAGGCCTGCGTCCGACAGGTTGATCTCGACGGGCGTCGAATCCTGGTGGCGCCCGGGTTCGCGCCGTCTGACTAACCTGCCGAAACCCTGCGCCTCGACGTCTTCACGCTCGTTCCCCATGTCTTCGCCGCCGTCTCCGAACAACGCCCAGTCGCCTCCGTCCTCGGTGGAGAGCTGGACCTCCGCCTCTTCAACTACCGCGACTGGACGCCCCGCGGCGAGGTCGACGACGAGCCCTACGGCGGCGGCCCGGGCATGGTCCTGCGCGTCGACGTCGTCGCGGCGGCGCTCGAAGGTGTCTACGGCGGCCTGCCCGAGCACAGGGTGGTCGCGCTGACGCCGCAGGGACGGCAGCTCGACCAGGGGGTCGTCGAGGAGCTCGCGGGGGAGGAGCACCTGACGCTGCTCACCGCGCGCTTCGAGGGGTTCGACGAGCGGATCCTGACGCAGCTCGCGAACGACGCCGTCTCGATCGGGCCGTACGTCCTCTCCGGCGGGGAGCTGCCCGCGATGGTCCTGGCCGACGCGGTTGCCCGGCGGCTTCCCGGCGCGCTCCGCGAGGGATCGGGCGCGGAGGAGAGCTTCTCGGCCGAGCTCGAGGGCGGCCTCGAGTACCCGCACTACACGCGGCCGGCCGAGTTCCGGGGCTGGACGGTGCCGGACGTCCTGCTCTCGGGAGACCACGCCCGGATCGCGGACTGGCGCCGTGAGCAGAGCCGCCTGCGGACGGCGGGCCGGTCGTGAGAAACCCGGTCGACCGCCTCACGCACGGCCTGCCCCGGCCCTGGAGGGTCGCGATCGACTGGGTGGTCACGATCGTCGGCGCCGTCGCGATCGTCCTTGCGATCAAGCAGTGGGTCGTGAACCCGTACCGGATCCCGTCGTCGTCCATGGAGCCGACGCTCCACTGCGCCGGCGCCGGGCTGGGCTGCACCGCACGCTTCTCCGACCGGGTGCTGGCGAACCGGTTCATCTACCACTTCACCGATCCCAAGCGGGGCGACATCGTCGTCTTCACCACCCCGCAGCGGGCGCGGAAGGACTGCGGCGCCGGCGGGACGTTCGTCAAGCGCATCATCGGCCTCCCCGGCGAGACCTGGGAGATGCGCAACGGCTTCGTCTTCATCAACGGCAGGCGCCTGCAGGAGCCGTACGTGAAGCAGGACCGGCGCGATGTCGACACGAGGCCGCCGGAGAAGATCCCCGAGGACCACTACTTCGTGATGGGCGACAACCGGGCGCAGTCTTGCGACTCGCGCGTATGGGGCTCGCTCGATCGCGAAAACCTGATCGGCAAGGTCTTCGCGATCTACTTCCCGCCGGGGCGAATCGGCTTGCGCTAGCATCCCGCGGTCGGGCCGCCGCCCGACTCTTTGCCATGGCGAACCCCATCGAGACACTCGAGAGTAGACAGCTGCGCGCCGACCGGCCGGAGTTCAAGGCCGGCGACACCGTGCGCGTCCACTTCCAGGTGATCGAGGGGCAGCGCCGCCGGATCCAGGTCTTCGAGGGCATCGTCCTCAAGCGCCAGGGCTCGGGCGCGCGTGAGACGTTCACGGTGCGGAAGCAGTCGTTCGGCGTCGGCGTCGAGCGGACCTTCCCGCTCCACTCGCCGAAGATCGAGCGGATCGAGGTCATGGCGATCGGCGACGTGAACCGCGCGAAGCTCTACTACTTGCGCGGGAAAGTGGGCAGGAAGGCGCGCGTGCGCGAGCGCCGCGACGGCGTCCGGCTATCCTCGGCCGGTGCCGCAGCCGTCGCCGCCGAGCAGCCTGCCGCTGAGGATTCCGGGCCGGAAGAGGGCGCGGAGCCCGAGGGCGAGCAGCTCGCCGAGCAACGGGACGAGCAGCCCGAGCCGGAAGCCCCGGAAGAGGGGTAGGCGCCTCCTCGAGTTCGACCGCCGCTTCGGGCGGCGGTTCGTCGCCGGCGTCGACGAGGCGGGGCGCGGGTCGCTCGCGGGACCGCTCGTCGTCGCCGGAGTCCTCTTCGACTACGACCGGCTCCGCGATCACCGCGTGCGCCCGCTGGCCGGGCTCAACGACTCGAAGCAGCTGACGACGGAGGAGCGTGAGGAGGTTTTCCGCGGCGTCGTCTCCTGCGCGGAGTCGTTCACGGTGCGCGTGATCTCGGCCGCGGAGATCGACCGCAGCGGCCTCCACCGCTCGAACCTCGAGGGGATGCGCTCGTGCCTGCGGGAGCTGTCGCCGCCGGCCGAGGCGTGCCTCGTGGACGGCTTCCGGCTCGGGCCGTCGGCGCCGCCGCACACCGCCGTCGTCGACGGCGACGAGCGCTCGGGGGCGATCGCGGCGGCCTCGATCATCGCGAAGGTCGTCCGCGATCGCGCGATGCGGCGGATGGACGCGCTCTTCCCGGCCTACGGCTTCTGCTCACACGTCGGGTACATCACGCCGCGCCACTCGGCGGTCGTCCGCGCGCGGGGCCCGTGCGAGATCCACCGGCGCTCGTTCCAGGCGCTCTGCTACCTCTCGGACGAGGAGCTCGCGGCCCGGCTCGAGGAGGAATGAACCGGACGGGCGCGCGGGCCGAGCGGCGCGCGCGTCTGCACTACCTGTTGCGCGGCTACCGGGTCCTCGGCGCGAACGTGCGGCCGGGCGGGGTGGAGGTCGACCTCGTGCTGCGGCGCGGCCGGCGGGTCGTGTTCTGCGAGGTGAAGGCGAAGCTCGGCGAGGGCTTCGGCGATCCGGCCGAGATGGTGGGGTGGGCGAAGCAGGAGCGCCTGAGGCGGGCGGCGGAGGCGTGGCTGGCCGAGCATCCCGAGGCTGCGGACTGGGAGGTGCAGTTCGACGTCGTCGCTGTGACGCCGGGCGGGGTGCGGCGCGTGGCGAACGCGTTCTAGGACTCCCCGCGCGCCCGGCGAAGGGATGGTGGTCGTGGCCCCCACGCAGGACGCCCTCTACGCCGAGATCGACCTCGACCTCTCCTGGTCGGAGAGCGACCTGCCGGAGCGGGAGCGGACGAAGCACGTCCACCGCCTCCACCCGTACCTCGGGAAGTTCATCCCGCAGCTCGTGGAGGCGCTGCTCGGCCGGTACGTCCGTCGAGGTGGGCGCGTACTCGATCCGTTCGCCGGCTCCGGGACGACGCTCGTCCAGTCGCTGGAGAGCGGGCACGACGCGACCGGCGTCGACATCGCTGCGTTCAACTGCCTGCTCATGGAGGTGAAGACCCGGGCGTACGACCTGTTCGCGCTCGAGTCGGAGCTCCGGGACGTCGTGCGGCGGGTCGAGGTGTTCGACGGCAGTGGGCCCGAGCCGTCGGGGTACGCCGCCGAGTGGTACGCGCCGAGGGCGGCCCGCGAGCTCCTTGCCTTCCGGGAGCTGATCGGCGAGTACGAGCACCGAGACATCCTGCGCGTGGTCCTCGCGCGCTCGGCCCGCTCGGCCCGGCGAACGACGCACTTCGACCTCGACTTCCCCCGAGCGCCGCAGGTCGAGCCGTACTGGTGCCACAAGCACAGGCGGGTCTGCCGGCCGGTGGAGCGCGCAGAGCACTTCCTGCGGCGCTACACGCTCGACACGCTCGCGCGCATCAAGGCCTTCTCGCGCGTGCGCGCCCGCGGCCGGCAGGCCGAGGTGCTGCACGGCGACGCGCGCGAGCTCCCGTCCCGCGGGCGCTTCGACGCCGTCCTCACCTCACCGCCGTACCCGGGGCTGATCGACTACCACGAGCAGCACCGGTACGCGTACGAGCTGCTCGGCCTCGAGGACCGTCGCGCCGTCGAGCTCGGCGCGGCCGCGCGCGGGACGAACGCGTCCGCGCTCTCGGAGTACGTCGAGGGGATCGCAGCCGTCCTCTCGCACGCGAGGAAGGCGCTTCGTGCCCGGGCGCCGGTCGTCATCGTCGTCCACGATCGTCGAGGGCTCTACCCGGAGATCCTCGAGCGCGCGGGCCTGCGGCTGGAGGAGCGTCTCCGGCGGCACGTGAACCGTCGGACGGGCCGTCGCGCGGGTGAGTTCTTCGAGGACATCCTGATCGCGCGGTAGCGGCCGCTTCTCGGGTCGCCTAGCCTCCGGGCATGACCCAGGTCGTCACTCCGTACCTGCTGTACGAGGACGGCGAGGCCGCGATCGAGTTCCTCACGCGTGCCTTCGGATTCGGTGTGATCGACCGCTCGACCGGAGGGGCCGGCGGCCTGCACGCCGAGCTCGAGGTCTCTCCTGGCGGCGGACGAATCTACCTCGGCCAGCCCCCGGGCGACTTCCGCAACCCCTCGCAGGTCGGCGCGACGTCCCAGGTGTACGTGATCGTCGACGCCGTCGACGCGCACTACGAGCGCGCCAGGGCGGCGGGCGCAGAGATCAGCGAGGAGCCGAATGACCTTCCCTTCGGGCACCGCCGCTACGGCTGCGTCGACCCGCAGGGACACGAGTGGTTCTTCGCGGAGCTGATCGAGCGGCCGGGCTGACCCCCGCGGATTCGCCGTCACGCTTTCGGCGCGCTCTCGGCACGGACACGCGCGTCCTCGAGCCGTACCGTCGGCGGGTGTGCTCGGGCGGACAGTCACGCATGCGCTCGTAGGGCTGGAGGCGCGGAGGGTGGAGGTGGAGGCGCACCTCCAGAACGGCGTGCCCGGGCTGGCGATCGTCGGTCTGGCCGATCGCGCCTGTCAGGAGGCGAAGCACCGCGTAAGAAGCGGCATCGCCTCCGCCGAGCTCGACTGGCCGTCGCGGCGGATCACCGTCAACCTCGCGCCCGCGGCGCTGCGGAAGGAGGGCTCCGGGTTCGACCTCCCGATCGCGCTGGCGATCCTGGCGGCGTCGCGCCAGTTCCCGCACGACCGGCTCGCAGGCCATGCGGCGATCGGCGAGCTCGCACTCGACGGTCGGGTGCGTCCGGTTACGGGCGTGCTGGCCGCCGCCGAGGGCGCGAGGCGCGCCGGGCTCGACCGCCTCGTCTGCGCGGCCGAGTCCGCGCCGGAGGCCGCCCTCGCGGGGATCGAGCCGATCCCCGCCCGCCACCTGGCCGAGGTCGTGGGCTACCTCCGCGGCGAGTACGAGCCGCCGCCGGTCGAGAGCCGGCCGACGAACGGCGCTGGGGAGTCGTCGGCCGCGCCGAACCTCGCGGACGTCCGCGGCCAGGAGCGGGCGCGCCGGGCGCTCGAGCTGGCCGCCGCCGGCGGTCACAACCTCCTGCTCGCGGGGCCGCCGGGCATCGGCAAGTCGATGCTCGCCCGCCGACTGCCGGGGATCCTGCCCGCGCTGACGCGGGACGAGGCGCTGGAGGTGACGCGGATCCACTCGGTCGCGGGCCTCCTCTCGCGGGACCGGCCGCTCGTCGACCGCCGCCCGTTCCGAGCGCCGCATCACAGCGCGTCGGTGGCGGCGATCGTCGGCGGTGGTCCCGGGCCGCGCCCGGGCGAGGCGACGCTGGCCCATCGGGGCGTGCTGTTCCTGGACGAGCTGCCGGAGTTCCAGCGTCCCGCGCTGGAGGCGCTGCGGCAGCCGCTCGAGGACGGCGTGATCGCGATCGCGCGCGCCGAGGGACGGGCCGTGTTTCCCGCCCGGTTCCAGCTGGTGGCGAGCATGAACATGTGCCCGTGCGGCGGCCGCGGCGACGCCGGTGCGGACTGCCGGTGCTCGGCCCAGCGTCTCGCCGCCTTCCGGGAGAAGCTCTCGAGGGCGTTGCTCGACCGGTTCGACCTGGTGGTCGCGCTGCCGCGACCGCGGGCGGCCGAGCTCGGAGGTGCTCCCGGGGAGTCGTCGGAAGCCGTGGCGACCCGAGTGGCGGCGGCCCGCGGGCGGCTCGATGCGCGCCCGCTTGCCCGGACGGACGGCGCGACCGCGCTCCTCGACCGCGCCGTCGAGCGGCTCCCGCTCTCGGGGCGCGGGCGGGCTCGCGTCGTCCGAGTCGCCCGGACGGTCGCAGCGCTCGCCGACGCGGAGTCGGTGGCGGAGGAACACATCGCCGAGGCGCTCGCCTACCGCTCTCCACGGGAGCTTGGGCAGTGAGGGTCGCTCGGTCGGACGCTCGGTTCCCGCCTCGGCTGAAGGCGATCTTCGACCCGCCCCCTGCGCTTTACTTGCGCGGCTCGGGCGATCCCGAGCTGCTCGCGCGCCGGGCCGTCGCCGTCGTGGGCGCTCGGTCGTGCTCGCCGTACGGCGCCCAGGTGGCGCGCATGCTCGGGCGTGAGCTGGTGGCCGCGGGCCTGCTCGTCGTGAGCGGGCTGGCGAGAGGGATCGACGGCGAGGCCCACCGCGGCGCACTCGAGAGCGGCGGGCCGACCGTCGGGGTGCTCGGCTGCGGGATCGACCGCGACTACCCGGCGGTCAACGCGCCTCTCTCGCGACGAATGGAGGACGGGGGGCTCGTCGTCTCGGAGTACGAGCCCGGCGTCGAGCCGGCGCCTTGGCGGTTCCCGGCGCGAAACCGGATCATCGCGGGCCTCTGCGAAGCGGTGGTCGTGGTGGAGGCGCGCGAGCGGAGCGGTGCGCTGATCACCGCCGACTTCGCGCTCGAGGAGGGCAGGGAAGTGTTCGCGGTCCCCGGCGAGATCACGAGCGCCCTCTCGGTCGGGTCGAACGCGCTGCTGAAGCTCGGTGCCGCGCCGCTGACGGCGGCCGCGGACGTTCTCGAGGCCCTCGGGATCGAGCGAGCGGCCTCGCCGGACCAGCCGGACGTCTCGGACGCCGCCCGGCGCGTGCTCGCGCTCGTTCGCGACGCGCCCACGGCCGCGGACGAGCTCGTCGCGCGAGCGTCGCTGGACGCCGGCGCCGTCAACGTGGCGCTGACCGAGCTCGAGCTGGCTGGGCTCGTGGCCGCGGCCGACGGCGTCTACCGGGCGGTGCGTTGACCGTGTCTACGATCGCCGCGTGGAGACTCCGTTCTGGCTCGACGGCCTCGACGACGTCCCTTCGGGCTCGCGAGACTCGGCCCCAGTCGACGTCGCAATCGTGGGGGGCGGCGTCACCGGCTGCTCGTGCGCGCTCACGCTCGCTGCTGCCGGCGCGCGGGTCCGCGTCTACGAGGCGCGCACGATCGCCTCCGGCGCCAGCGGGCGGAACGGCGGCTTTGCCCTCCGCGGCGGCGCCATGCGCTACGACCGGGCGCGATCGAGGTTCGGGCCCGAGCGCGCGGCGGCGTTCTGGCGGCTGACCGAGCAGTCGCTCGACCGGATGGCGGAGCTGGCCGGCGACGCGTTCCGGCGCGTCGGCAGCCTCCGGCTGGCCGCAGACGCACAAGAGAGAGTCGAGCTGCGCGCCGAGTACGACGCCCTGCACGCGGACGGCTTCGCGGTTGAGTGGGTGGACGAGCTGCCCGAGCCGCTCGCCGACACCTACGCCGCCGCGATCGCCCAGCCGACCGACGGCTCGCTCCACCCTGCGCGCTGGGTCCGGCGGCTGGCGACGCGGGCGGTCGACGCGGGGGCGGAGCTGCGCCAGAACGCACGCGTTGCGTCGCTCGACAAGCTCGCGGCCGACCACGTCGTGATCGCCTCCGACGGGTACCCGAGCGGTCTCCTACCCGAGCTCGACGAGTTCGTCAGGCCGACTCGTGGACAGGTCGTGACGACCGAGCCGCTGTCCGAGCTCCTCTACGGACGGCCGCACTACGCCCGCCACGGGTTCGATTACTGGCAGCAGCTCCCCGACGGCAGGCTCGTCGCAGGCGGCCGTCGCGACGCCACGCTCGAGGCCGAGTTCACCGCGGAGGAGGGGACGACGGAGCCCGTCCAGGCTGCGATCGAGCGGCTGGTCCGGGAGCTCGTCGGGCGTGTGCCCGCGATCACACACCGCTGGTCCGGGATCTTCGGAACCTCGCCCGACGATCTACCGCTCGTCGGTTCCGTTCCCGGGCGCTCGGGGGTCTGGGTCGCCCGCGGCTACTCCGGCCACGGCAACGTGCTCGGGCTCGCCGCCGGCGACCTGGTCGCGAAGGCGATCCTGGGCCGGCGCGAGCCCGCCCTGGAGCTGTTCGATCCCGCGCGACTCCTCTAGCCCTCGGGCATCGGCGCGTTCTCGTCGGACTGCCAGAACGAGAACTGGTTGCCCTCGCTGTCCGTGGCGTGGGCGAACCAGCCCATCCCTGGCACGGGCTGCTTCTCCTCGGCCGAGCCTCCGAGCTCCTGCGTCTTCGCGCGGGACGCCTCGATGTCCTCCACGCCGAAGTAGACCCTGAGCCCGTCCTGGCCCGGCTGCCGCGGCATGAGCCCGCCGCCGGTCTGGTCGTCGTTGCCGAACATGTGGTACTCGGTCGGCCCCTCGTAGGTCTGCCACTCGATGCCGAACAGGCCCGACCAGAACTCGCGTGCGCGTGCGGTGTCGTCAGCGGGAATCTCGAAGTGCACGACCTTGGACATGCGTTCCTCCTAGCGACCCCTAGCCGATATCGATCTCTTGGACGCCCGAGAAGCTACCGCCGTCAGCGTCCGACCGAAAGCGCCTCACCACTTCGATACCGATCGCGAGGTCCTGGATCGCCAGGCCCGTCGAGTCGAAGACGGTGATCTCGTCCGGGGCGCGGCGGCCCTCGGCCTCTCCAGCCAGAACGGAGCCGAGCTCGGTGACCATTTCGCGTGAAACCACGCCCGCCTCAACGCCGTGGACGAGGTCACCGTTGTGGCTGGCCTGCTCCCAGTCGTCGCAGAAGATCCGGACCCGGGCTAGCTCCTCGACGGCGATCTCCGACTTCCCGGGACCGTCGGCGCCCATCAGGCTCACGTGCTGGCCCGGGCGGAGGCTGCCCTCGCCGAACACGACGCTGTGGCCCGGCGTCACCGTCACGACGAGATCGGCGGCGAGCGCCTCCTCGGCGCTCCCTGCGACCCGGCCGCCGAGCGCGCGGGCCGACTCCTCCGCGCGCCTCGCATCGACGTCCCACACGAGCACGTCCCGCCCCCGCGCGGCGAACGTCCGGGCGGCAGCACGGCCGTTGACGCCGGCGCCGATCACGGCCGCCTTCTCGGCCTCCGGACGCCCGAGCGCCTCCGCGGCGAGCA
>DASSSO010000152.1:0-5351 GCA_035776735.1 Gaiellaceae bacterium
GGTCTCGTGGGTCGGTCTTACCGACGTGTCCTCCGAGCCGCTGGCAGACATCGACCGCAGGACGCGGGACGCCCTCGAGACGGTCGGCCTCGAGCCGCGCGACCGGACACTGGTCTATCGGGATACCCGTCTCGAGGGTCAGGCGGTCCGCCTCGCGGCCGCCGACCGGCTCGAGCGGTGGTTCGTGCTCAGACGCGGACGCCTGCCGCGGCCCTGCACTCCTCAGCGGTGCGAGACGGTTGCGGTCGCGGGTGATCGGGTGCCCGAGGTCCACGGCTTCCCGGTCGTGGGGGTAGTGGAGCCGCGCGGCGGAGCCGCCGCTCGGCGTCTGCTCGGGACGCCGACACGGCGCGTCGGGCGGCTGGTGGCCGAGGATGTCGCCGGAGCGGACCGCCTGCCGGCGCTCGCGTCCGACTTCCGCACCTACACGTGGTCGGCGCCGCTCTCGGATGCGAAGCCGACGGCGTGGACGCTCGGCGAGCTCGAGCGGAACCTGACCCTCGCCGGGACCAGGCTGCAGGCGGCCTCGTTCCACTTCGGTCTGAACGCGCCGCTCCACCTACTCGACGAGGTCGCGCTCGACGCCCGGGTCGCCTACCGCCGGCTCCTCCTCGTCGGCGGCGAATGCGCGGTGCTCTTCCTCGTCTTCGCGGTCGTCGCCGCCTCGAGCCTCCGCTCGAGCGCTCTCTCGGCTTCGCGGCGCCTCCGCCGGTTCGGCGCAAGCCGCTGGCAGGCGGATCTGCTCGCGGGCGCGGAGGCGATCGCGATCGTCGTGCCCGCGACCGTTCTCGGGTGGTCGGCGGGCGCGCTGATAACGATCCCACTGGCTGCTGCGACCGAGACGCCCCTCCGGTCGCTGCTCGCGCGCACGGTCCTCTCGCCGTCCGGCCTCGCACTCGCAGCGGTGCTCGCGGCCCTCGCAGCGCTGGTGCTGTTCTTGACGATGCGCGCGCGGCCCCTCTCGTTCCGCGGCCGAGGCGTCGCGCTCGTGGACGCCGCAGCCGTCGCCGCGCTCGTCGCCGTCGCGGTCGCGCTCGCGGTCGGCGAGACCGACGCGGAGACGCTCGCACGGGACCGCGGGACCGGGGTCGTCCTGCTCCTCGTTCCCGGGCTCGTGATCGTGGCGGGGGCGATCCTCGTGGCTCGCCTCACCGGGCCGGTCTTTCGCCTCGCCGAGCGCCTCGCGCCGCGCACAGGGCCCTCTCTCCGGCTCGCGCTGCTCTCCGCCGCGCGCAACCCCGGCACCCAGCTCGTCACGGTCGGCTTCCTCGTGGTCAGCGTCGGGCTCGCCGTGTTCGCGGCGACCTACCGCTCGACGCTCGTCGAAGGCGAGCGAGCCGAGGCTGCCTATGCCGTCCCGCTCGACTACACGGTCCGGCGGGCGGCCCCCGGCCGGGCCGTGGGCGCGGTGTCGGTGGGCGCCGCTTTTGCCGGCCGGGACGCGGCCCCGGTGATCCGGCGGGTGGCCGAGGCACCCTCGCTCGACCTGACGGAGACCGTGGCCGTGCTGGGGCTGCCCGGCGGCTCCCTGCAGCGGCTCAGGTGGCGAGAGGACTTCTCCGAGACCGACCCGGCGGAGCTCGGCCGGCTGATCACTCCGGAGCGGTCGCTGCAGGCGGTCGGGCCGCGGCTCCCGCCCGGCGGGGAGGAACTCGCGCTGCCTGTCACGGTCCGCGGCGACGCGCTTGTGGTCACGGCGAACGTCCGCACCGAGGGCGGCACGTACCTCGTGCTCGATCTGGGCGAGGCCCGGAGCGGGCGCAGCGTCCTCCGCGCGACCCTTCCCGCCTCGGCCGGGAGCGGGACGATCCTCGGCCTCGCGCTCGAGATGCCGGCCGCGGCCTCGACCTCCGCCGCCCACGCAGCCGGCGAGGGCGGCGTGCCGGACGTCTTCAGCCGCGGGACGGTCCAGTTCGGGCGGCCGGTCGTCTCGACGCCGGAGGGACGGCGCACGGTCGTAGTCGACTACCGACAGTGGCGCTTCGCGGCGGAGCCGTCGCGTCCCGCATCGACGGCGCGTGGCAGCCTGCAGGTCCGCTATCTCCTCACGCAGGAGCGGGCGTTCCGGCTCAGGCCGCGCCAGCCCACCGACGGCGCGCCGATCCGCGTGATCGCGTGTGACGACCTCGCCGACCGGGTGGGAGCCGGCGGCGTCGTCCCCCTCTCGATCGGTCCCGCGGTCGTCAATGCCCGGATCGTCGCCCGCGCCTCGCTCTTCCCGACCCTCCGCTGCCCCTTCGTCGTCGCGGACGTATCCGAGCTGGAGACGGCGATCGGCGCCACGGCTCCCGGTGTCGCCGTCGCCGACGAGGCGTGGATCGCGGGCCCGCCGGGCGTCTCGGGCAGCCTGGAGAACGCGGCGCAGGGAGTCGCCGTCGCCGTCACCTCGCGCCGCGCGCTCGAGAGCGAGCTCCGGGACGACCCGCTCGCGCGGGGAACGGGCGTCGTCCTCGCCGCCGGCAGCCTCCTCGCCCTCGTGCTCGCCGTGCTCGCGGTGCTCCTCGTCGTGTCGGTCGAGCTGCGGGACGAGCGCGGCGACTACCTCGACCTCGAGGCACAGGGGATGGCCCCTGCCGCGCTGCGCCGCCAGCTCGTCCTGCGGCTCGGGAGCCTGGCGCTCTTCGGCGTCCTCGGCGGCCTGGCCATTGGGGCGTTGCTGACCGCTGTGGTCACGGAGCTCGTGGCCGTCGGTGCCGGTCGAGCGGCGCCCGTGCCGCCGCTGCGGCTCCACGTCTCGTGGCCGGAAGTCGCGCTCGGGCTGCTCGCCTTCGCGGTCGCGCTCGCGGTGGCGCTGGGCGCGGCGACCCGCCGTGCCTTCGGAGAACCCGCCTCGGCCGGGAGCGGCGAACGATGACCACCGTCGTCGAGCTCGACCACGTCTTCCGCGTCTACCCGACGGACGAAGGCGGCGCGGCCGCCCTGCAGGGCCTCACCTTCACGGTCCGCGAGGGGGAGATCGTCGTCGTCTTCGGGCCGAGCGGGTCGGGAAAGACGACGATGCTGCGGATCCTCGCCGGCTTCGACCGCCCGTCCGCGGGGAAGGTGGACGTCCTCGGCGTCGATCTCCGGCGCCTCGGCAGGTCGAGGCTGGACGCCTTCCGCGGCCGGTTCGTCGGCTACGCCGACCAGCACTACGCTTCCGCGCTCGCTCCGGAGCTCACGGCTCGGGAGTTGATCGCGCTTCCGCTCGGCCTGGCCGGCGTGCCTCCTCGACGGCGGTTCGAGCGCGCCGACGCCCTCCTCGAGGTCGTCGGCCTCGCCGACCGCGGAGACGCCCGCCCGTTCGAGCTGTCCGGCGGAGAGCAGCAGCGAGTCGCGCTCGCGGCGGCCGTGAGCCGCCGCCCGCGGCTCCTCCTCGCCGACGAGCCCACGGCCGAGCTCGACTCCGGTAGCGCGGCGCAGGTGTACGGCCTGATCGAGCAGGTCGTCCGCGATGAGTCGGCGAGCGCGATCGTCGTCAGCCACGACCCCGCCTCGGTCGCGATCGCCGACCGGATCGTCCACGTGCGCGACGGGCGGGTCAGCGCCGAGACGGGGCCGGACGGCCACGAGAGCGAGTCGATCGTCGTCGGGCGGGGCGGGTGGATCCGACTGCCCGAGGAGCTCCTCCACCGAGGCCGGATCGTCACCCGCGCTCGGGCGCGCCTCGTCGGCAGCGAGATCGTCCTCGCCGGCGACGAGACGGTGCCGGAGCGCCCGGCCGAGACCGCTCCTCGTCTGCGCCGTCCTCCCGGCGTTGGAGCCGTCGCCGAGCTCCGGGCCGTGACCAAGCTGTTCGGCTCCGGGCGCCGGACGGCGGAGGTCTTCTCCGGGTTCTCGGCCCGGATGACCGAGCGTCGGTTCACCGTCGTCACCGGGCCGTCCGGCTCCGGCAAGAGCACCCTCCTCAACCTGCTCGCCGGTCTGGAGCTCCCCTCGGAAGGCGACGTTGTCGTTCTCGGCGAGGCGATCTCGGGCCTCGACCGCGCGGCCCGAGCGGAGCTGCGCAGGACGCGGATCGGCGTGATCTCGCAGGACGCGCGCCTGGTGCCCTTCCTGAGCGCGCGCGAGAACGTCGAGCTCGCGCTCGCCGTCCGCGGTGGGACGGGGGCGGCGGCCGTCGCCGATGATGCACTCGCGTCGGTCGGCCTCGCCGACCTCGCCGGTCAGCGGGTCGCTCGGCTCTCGCTGGGAGAGCGGCAGCGCGTGGGCATCGCCCGGGCCGTCGCCGCGGGCCCCGACCTGCTCCTCGCCGACGAGCCGACGGCTCGTCTCGACGCCGTGAACGCGCTGGAGATTGGGGCGCTCCTCTCCCGGCTCGTCGAGGAGCGCGGCACGACGGTCGTCTGCGCGACGCACGACCCGCTCGTGATCGACCAGGCGGACGAGGAGCTCGAGCTGCACCGCTGAACGCAGCGAGAAGCGGCGGAGCTGAGAGCATGCGGCGGTGAAGCTCGCCCGCGTCCTCGAGACCGTCCTCTACTGCGCCGCCGAAGAGGAGGAGGAGACCCGGCGCTTCTACCGCGAGCTCTTGGGCCTCCAGCCGGTCTCGGACGAGAGCTCCGGCTTCCGCGTCGGCTCCGGCATCTTCCTGCTCTTCAACCGCGACCGCACCTCCGTGCAGGACTGGCCGCCGCCGCACGGCGCCGCGGGACCCGGGCACACGTGCTTCCTGGCAGAGCCGGGCGAGTACGAGGCCTGGAAGCAGCGGATCGAGGCTGCCGGCGTCGAGATCGTGGACGAGACCGAGTGGCAGCGCGGCCCGCGCTCGTTCTACTTCGAGGATCCGGCGGGGAACGTCGTCGAGATCGCCGAGGCGGACATGTGGCCGTGACTCGCCCCTGCCCAACAGGGGCGACAGGACTCGAACCTGCAACCCCCGGTTTTGGAGCAAGCGGCCCCGGGTTCTGCGGGGCTCGCATGCCGCCTCGTTGAGCCGTTTTAGCTCGGCTGAGATCGGCTCAGATGGTCTGAGGTGGGCCAAAGTTCGGGCCACGGTTCTCGTTCGGAGCCGCGTCGTCTTCCGCCGTCGTCAAGGTAGGGGGACCTGGGGGCTTGCGCTCTCGGTTTCTCGTAACAGGCATCACGAAAGGAAAGACATGAGCGGCGACTTCCTGTATCCCCCGACGATCGTGTTCGGCACGGACATGCCCGAAATCCGCCTGAAGCAAGCCGGCGGCTCCCAGGTCTACTTCTGCCGCAACAACATGAATCTGCACCTCGAGGAGCGGGACTTCCCCGAGGGAACCTTCGAGATGGGCAACCTCCTCGGGCGCCTCTGCCGTGAAAACTGCGCGCCGGCTCGCCGCGGTTACGAGCCGTGCCCCGCATTCGTCAAGAGCTGGGAGGTCGGCACGGAGAACAAGGGCTTG
>DASSSO010000189.1:0-7740 GCA_035776735.1 Gaiellaceae bacterium
CGCAACGTCCGTCCTGGACGTCGGGCGACGCGGGCGCGACCTGGCCCGGGCGGGCGTCCGGCTCGGACGGCTGGTCCGGAGCCTGGGTGCCGAGGTCGTGCACGCGAACGGCGTCAAGGCGGCCCTCGCCTGCGCGCTCGACCCCCGGCTCTCGCGGCCGCCGCTCGTCTGGGTCAAGCACGACTTCAGCTGGGACGGGATCGTCGCGGCCGCCGTCGCGCTCCGCAGCCGGCGGGTGGTCGCGGTTAGTGAGGCCGTGGCCGAGACGTTCCCCGGCCCGCTGCGCCGGCGCGTGAGCGTCGTGCACAACGGTCTTCCTCCGATCGCCGCCGACCGGCCTTGCGGCCGTCGGCTCGTGCTCGAAGCGCTGGGAGCGCCGGAGTCGGCTCCGGTCGTCGCCCTCGTCGGCCGGCTCGACCGCGACAAGGGCCACGAGGAGCTCCTAGCCGCCCTCCCAGAAGTCGTTCGACGGCGCCCGGGCACGCGCGTGGCCTTCATCGGCGCCGACAACCCGCGGCGGCCGGAGTACGTCGGAGGGCTTCGCGAGCAGCTCGAGCGGGACGGTCTGGCGGACGCGGTCTCGTTTCTCGGCTACCGGAAGGACGCGGTCGAGCTGATGAGCGGCTGCGACGTCGTGGTCGTCCCGAGCGTCGTCGGCGAGGGCGGCCGCGGCCGCGAGGGGTTCGGGTACGTCGGCCTGGAGGCGTTCGCCGTCGGCACGCCGGTCGTCGCCTATGCGGACGGCGCGCTTCGGGAGACGCTCGGGGACTGCGCGCTGCTCGTCCCGCCCGGCGACCGCGAGGCGCTCGGCGACGCCGTCGTCCGGGTGCTCGAGGACGACGGCTTGCGCTCGCGCTTGGTCGAGTGCGGCCGCGCCCGGTTGCAGGGGCGGTTCTCACTCGACGAGATGGTGTGCCGGATGAAGGACGAGTACCGGGCCGCAGCGAAGGCACACTGAGCGCCGTGGTTGCCCGCGCCGAATCGCTGCTCGCCGCGACTGCCGGCCGCGGGCCGGGCCTGCTCACGGCGGCGGCCGGGGCGGGCGGACTGCTGGGGGCGTTCCTCGCGGGGGTCGTCATGGCCGCGGGCGCCTCGCTCTTCGACGACTACTCGCCGATCGCCATGCTCGTCCTCGCGCTCGCGCCGCTGCTGGCGTTCGCGATCGTGATCGACCCCCGGGTCGGCGTCGTGCTCGTGTTCGCGACCTTCCCGGTCGGCGCCGTGGGCGCGTCGCTCGGATCGATGCAGGTGCAGGCGGCCGAGCTCGCGGTGCTGCTGATCGCGACGGTCGTGACGGTCCGGCGTCTCGCCGTCGGCATGATCCCGATCCCCTGGCACCCGGTGCTCTGGGCCGCGCTCGCGCTCCTCGTCTGGTCGCTGATCAGCTTCTACACGGCAGTCGACCAGGGGCTCGCGCTGAAGTTCCTCGCCTCGCTCGCGGGCGGCCTCGTGTTCGCCGCCGTCGTCTACGGGGCGTGCACCCGGCTCTCGGACGTTCGGCTGCTGCTCGGCGCGATGACGCTCGCCGGAGCTGTCGTCGGCATCACCGCCCTCGCCGGCGGGGCGGAGTTCGAGTCCACCTACGGCGGGTCGAACGTGAGCGGCCGCCTCGAAGGGGCCTTCGACAGTCCCAACCAGCTCGGATCGTTCTGCGCGCTCCTGACGCCGATCGCGGCCGCCTTCGTCTTCGCGGTGCGCGGGACGATCTCGCGCCTCCTCGCCGCCGGCGCGCTCCTGCTGATCGTGGCGGCCCTGATGCTCTCACTCTCGCGCGGCGCCTGGCTCGGGGTCGCCGTCGCCGGGCTCTACATGCTCTTCAAGCTTCGCGAGGCGCGTCGGTTGCTCGTTGCGCTGGCGGTCCCGGCGCTGATCGCCGGCGTCGCGCTCTCCTCCGTGGACGCGACGGACAGCACCGAGCTGCAGGTGATCGGCGACCGGGCGCGCGCCTTCACGGCGCGGAACCCGTACGACGGCCGCAGCGACATCTGGGAGGAGGCACGGCGCCAGATCAAGGAGTCCCCGGTGACCGGCCAGGGCCCCGGCGCGTTTCCGGTCGTCAGCGTGCGGGCCGACTCGGCGGCGAGCTCGATCACCCCGGACCACGCCCACAACCTGGCCCTCAACTACGCGGCTGAGACCGGCCTGCCCGGGCTGGCGATCGTCGTCGCGTTCGTCCTCGCCGTCGCCGCCGCGGGCCGCCGGGCCGCCCGCACGGCGCTCGGCCTGGGGGACAGGCGCTCGTATGTCCTCGTGATCGGGATGCTCAGCGGGCTGCTCGCACTCGGCGTCCAGAACTTCACGGTGGACTACACGTTCGGCAACGCCGTCGTGCACCTGCTGATGTGGGCGACGATCGGGCTCCTGCTGGCCGCCCAGTCGCTGCTCGCCGAGCCGTAGCGGCTCAGCCGAGATAGGCGCGAAGCGCGCCGAGGACCGGCCGCTCGCCGAGATTCGCGTCGAGCAACCCGTAGCCCTCGAGGTGCACGTCGGAGCCGGACGGGTTCGACCGCTCCTTGTACCAGAACATCACGGGCACGTAGGGGTAGTTGCGTCGGGGTGTACTCGAGCGCCCGCACGAAGTAGCTCGCCTGCTGCTCCGCGGTCACGCCGCGCTGCCAGTTCGGGGCTCCGCTCCAGTTCGCATGGGCCGACCAGCCCAGCTCCGTGAACCTGATCGGCTTGTCGCCGTCGCCGTACTCCAGCATCACGTCGCGGACGGCCGGAAGGTGTGTGAACCACTAGCGGTTGCCGTCGGGACGCTCCGGCGGTGCGTCGGCGATCCCCTGGTACGGATGCGTCGTGAGCGCGTCGAACGAGCCCTTCGCGCCCAGCGCGTAGACCTGCCGGATCCAGGCGTCGTCGTTGGACAAGGGGCCGGCGAGGACGACGGTGGCGCCTGGATCGCCGCTCTTGAACGCAGGGTAGGCCGCCTTGAGCAGGGAGACGTACTCGCCGGTCGTGCCCTGTCAGAACGGCTGCCAGGGATCCGGCTCGTTCCAGACCTCCCAGGCCGCGACGCGGCCGCGCCAGTACGAGGCGGCCCAGCCGGCGAAGTCGGCGTAATCGAAGGCTGCGCCGGCGAGCAATCCCGCGCGGAGCGGCACGGTCCGGCCTGGACGCTCCAGCGCGACGCGGTCGACGCGAAAGGCGTCGCCGCGCCGGGCGCGGGGCTTGACGACGGAGAGGCCGAGCGCGCTCCCGTCGGTCGCGGCCCGGTAGCGGAGCGAGAGCCGGCGCCAGCGGCGGGTGGCGCGCGAGCACGTCCTCGCGGTGCGAACGAGCTGGCCCCCTGCCAGCTCGCGTACGCACAGACAGAGCCGACCCCGTCCGCGCTCCCGTCGCACCCACGCGGTCGCGCGGTAGGCGGCGACCGCTCGGTGCGGGCGATCGGGCGGGGCGAGCGGTAGATCGAGAAGGCCGCGGGCGGCCGGGCCGAACGGCGCAGGCGGACGCTCACCGCGCGCGCGTCCACGCCGCGGCGGACGAGCCTCAGCGTCGCCCGGTCTCCCTTCCAGCCCCGGAGCCCGTCGCGGAAGCTCTCGGTGGTCGGCTCGGCAGCGCCGGGCAGGGCGAGGCCGGCGATCGCGAAACCGGCCGCGAGCGCGAGGAGTGCCCATCCTCCATGACGGCTGGGAGGCCGCGTGCGCTCGGTCTCGGAGAGCGTCCGTGCCGCCTCGATCCCTCGTTCGAGACGGGCTGCGAGGGCGGCCTAGGCCCGGCGGCGGAGGAAGTCGCCGAGGGGGGCGGCGTCCTCCGGATGCACCCGCCGCTCGTACGCGACCAGGACGAGCAGGTAGGCCGCTGCGCCGGCGCCCAGGGCCGACACGACCTCGGCGCGGAACGCGGCCATCACGAGCGCCGCGGCGGCGCTCGCCACCAGCGGCCCGACGACGATACGCGCCATGGCGACGGAGCCGCTCGTCCGGGCCGCAAGCGCCACGAGCGCGGCAGCGAGCAACAGCCAGGTCAGCGAGGTGGCGACCGCGGCGCCCTCGAGCGAGAACGCCGCGATCAGGATCACGTTCACGACGACGTTCGCGGCCGCGCCGGTCCCGTAGACGGCCACCATGGACAGCTGCCGGTCGCCCGCGTAGAGGAGCACGCCGGCCACGTGGGCGACGGGGTAGAACGCGATCGCGGGGGCGAGCAGCACGAGCGCGGTGCCGGCCTCCGCGAAGTCGGCGCCGAAGAGCAGCTCCACGATCCCCTCGCCGAGGATCGCCGCCGCCACGGCGAGCGGAAGGGTGAGCGCGATGACGAGCTTGAGGCTGCGGTCGAAGACCGAGCCGAGCGGAGGATCGGTCTCCGCGGTCAGCCGGGAGAGCACCGGGTAGATCGCGGTGCCCACGCTCCAGCTCAGGAACAGCGTCGCCTCGAAGAGCCGGAAGGCAGCGCCGTACTGCCCGACCACCTCCTTTGGCTCGAACCACGCGAGGATCGCGGTGTCGACGCGAAAGAGGATCGTTCCGAGCACGCCGGCCACGCCGATCGGCGCCGCGATTCGCATCAGCGGCCACCAGAAGCCCGGGTCGAGCGACAGGCGCGGCCGTCCGATCTTCCGGTCGACGAGCGCGAGCCCGAGGACGAATGCGACGCAGGCCGCCGCGGCGTACACGGCGGAGACCGCCACCACGCCCGCGCCGGCGAGGAGCGCGGCGATGCCGACGCCCGCCGCGAGCGCGCGCTGCGTGACCATGACGACCGGCATGTAGACGAGGCGCTCGAAGGCCTGGAAGGCGGCGAGGCAGGTCATGGTCAGCAGCTCGGTGACGACCGCGACCCCGAGCAGGAGGACGACCCAGCGGGTCTCCGCGTCGACGCCCAACGCGTACGCGGCCGCGGAGGAGACGAGCAGCGCCGGCAGCGCCAGCGCGCACTTCAGCACCAGCGTGTTGACGAAGTACCGGTCGAAGCGACGCGGGTCGCGGGCGACCTCGCGCGTGAGGACCACGTCCTGCCCGAAGCCGGCCAGCGCCGTGACGAGGGTCGCGAACGCGAAGCCGAACGTGAAGACGCCGAAGCCGGACTCGCCGAGCTCGCGGGCCATGACGACGACCAGGGCGAGCGTGGCGAGCTTCGACCCGATCTCGGCGATCGCCCGCCAGGTCGTGTTCGCCAGGATCCGCCGGGTCGCGACGGGCCGCGCCTCGGGCGGCCCTAGGAGGGCGTTAGGCTGGTCGGCGGAAGGCTCCGTGTCGAGCCTCCTGGTCGAGCAGGTCGAGGATCTCGCTGTCGACGTCCTCGTCGAACTTGCGTGCAAAGAGCTTCCCCGAGCCGAGCAGCCGCTCGAGGTCGGCCGCCGTGAACGTCGCCGCGTGCGAGCCTCCCGGCCACTCGGCGTAGTGCACGGGCTCGTTCACGATCGTATCCGCGACGGGGGAGCTCATCAGGACGCTCTGGACGAAGATCTCGTCCGGCATCTTCACGTGCCGGAAGAACGCGACCACGTCGGGGTGCTCCCGCGCGAAGCGGTCGAGCTCCACGAGCGCGACGTCGGCGAGCGCCCACCAGGTCATGCCGCCGAAGGGCCTCAACTCCGAGGGAAAGCGGCGGCGAACCAGCGGCACGCGCAGGAGCCGCGTCCGGAGGGCGACCCGCTCGATGTAGTAGCGCTGGATCCGGTCGAGGCCGCCGTCCTCGCCCGGCCACCGCTCCGGGGCGGGGAGCGGGAACGAGTGGAGGAAGCTGGTTCCGGGACGGGCGGCGAGGTGGCGCTCGATCTCGGCCGCCGGGCGCAGCGGGTAGTCCTGGCCGGAGAGCAGTACCGCGTGTCCAGGACGAGGCTCATCGCCGAGCAATGCGTGGACGCCCGCGAGCATCGGGCGGACCTGGCTGAAGCCGCCGTAGTAGACGGGGATCCGCGGCAGCCACAGGACGTCGGGGCGCTCGCCGACGGCGTCCCGCATCGCGGCGTAGGTCTCCTCCCGCGTCCGGGCGCTGACGTGGACGTAGAAGCGCGAGCGCGGCGTTCGGAGCCGGTCGACCAGGCGGGCAAGCTGGCGCGGGCGGTGATGCGCCAAGATCAGGTAGGCGATCGGCACGGCGGTCATACTAGGACGGGACAGGTCGGGGTCACGAAAAGCAGAACTTGACGATGGTGCGAACGGGATTCGAGGAATCGGTCGAACGCCCACTGCGCGAGAGCGGCAGGCGCCGACACACGCATGAGGGAGGCCTCCCGGAGCTGATCGAGGCGCTCCGTTGGCGCTGGAAGCCGACCCTGCTCATCGCCGTCCTCTTCACGGCGGGGGCGACGATCTACGTCGAGTCGCTGCAGTCGCAGTACGACGGGAGGTCGGTCGTGGCGATCAGCCCGCGCGCCAACGCGCCCGCCGCCGGCTCGGATACCGTTCGCGTGCTCGCGCCGAAGTACGTCCGCTACGTGACTGCGCCGTCGACGGTCGCGGAGGTCGCTCCGAGGATCGGCGAGGATCCGGAGGAAATCGAGGACGCGATCAACGCGAGCATCGCCACGGACACGGGCAACCTCGAGATCGTGGTCCGGCTCCCCTCCCCCCAGCGGTCGGCGCGCGCGGCCAACGCCTTCGCTGACGCAGCCGTCGCCTTCTCACAGGACGATCCGCTCCTCGTCGGGCAGATCGTCGCCCGCGCCCTCCCGGACGACGAGCCCGCCTCGCCGCCGCGGCGGCTCCTCGAGGCGGCCTCGCTGTTCGTCGGGCTGCTGCTCGGCATCGTCGTCTCGCTCCTCCTGGAGCGGGGGAAGCCGCGGCTGCGCACCTGGCGAGACCTCGCGCGCCTCACGGGGTACCCGGTCGTCGGCCGCGTCCCGCCCTCGCGCACCGTCCACACGAACCCCACCCGCGCGTTCTCGGACGCCGAGGCGTCGTCGGCCTTCCGCATATTGCGCGCGAACCTCGAGCCGCAGATCCGCGAGGGAGGGCTCGACTTCCTGCTCGTCACGTCGCCGCTGCCCGGCGACGGGAAGACGACGACCGCCGCACTACTCTCGGAGTCGCTCAGCCTCCTGGGCATGCGCGTCCTCCTGGTCGACGCCGACCTGCGCCGCCCGGGCATCGCGAAGATGGCGCGGATCGCGTCGGAGCCCGGCCTCAGCAACGTGCTGCGCGGCGAGACCTCGCTGAGCGAGGCCGTGCGGGGAGGCTGGGCCCAGAACCTCTTCGTGCTCTCGACTCGGCTGGACCCCGACGCGGGCGACCTGCTCTCGCGCCGGTTCGCCGACCTCGTCGAGGAGGCCCGCAGCCGGTTCGACGTGATCGTCGTGGACACCCCGCCGCTGCTCTCGGCGGACGACCCGCGGACGCTGGCGACGATGGCGAAGGGCATCCTCCTCGTCGTCTCGGCGGGGTCGACGGTGAGCTCCGTGAACGACGCGATCATCGCGGTCGAGGCACTGAACGCGCCGCTGGTCGGGATCATCGGGAACCGGTTCAAGGAATCCGGCCCGGCCAACTACTACTAACCCACGAGCTCGGCGTACAGCGCGGCCACGCCCTCGAGCGATCGGCGCAGATCGTACTGCTCCTCGACCCGCTCCCGGCCCCGGCGGCCTTCGGTTGCGGAGCGCTCGGGGTCGAGCAGCCGCTCGACGAGGGCGTCCGCCAGCGTCTCGGCGTTGCCAACGGGGACGATCGCGCCGGCGTCGGCACCGATTGCCTCTGCCGCGCCGGGTGTGTCGGCCGCCACGACCGGCCGCGCCCGCGCAAGCGCCTCGAGCAGCGCGAGGGACATTCCCTCCCAGCGTGACGGTGCAGCCACGAC
>DASSSO010000218.1:0-6354 GCA_035776735.1 Gaiellaceae bacterium
AGCCGAGGAACGAGACCGCGTCCGCCAGCCCGTCCCGCTCGAGCTGCTCGCGAAGCCCCCCGGCGTACTCCGGCCGCCGCGGGTTGTCGGCGCCGATGAAGGCCACGCGCGTGCCCGGGCGCCGTCGAACGACCTCGGGGAGGGCGGCCAGGAGCTCCTCGTGGCCCTTGTCGCGGTCAAGCCGGCCGACGAGCGCGACGACCGGAGCCGACTCCGGCGCTCCAAGCGCCTCGAGCACGAGCCGGCGGCCGCGAGGCCGGTCGGCGGCGATCGGAGGAAGGCCGTTGTGCACGACGCTCACGCGCCGGCGCAGCGGGCCGGGGAACGTCTCGGCCACGGCCTCGCTCACCGCGACCACCCGCCGGCTGCGGAGCGCGACGGCCGCTGCGACGATCCCGTCCCAGCTGAAGTCGTGCTTGACCCAGACGAGTGGCGGCCGCGAGAGCCGCGGGTCGAGCGCGCAGGCGAGGGCCGCCTTGACGCCGTTCGCGTGCACGACCTCGGTCCCCAGGCTCCGGACGAGCCGTCCGAGCCGGACGCCCGCCCTGGCCAGGTCGCGTCCGCGCCGCCCGACGTCCGAGACGGACACTTCGATGCCGTCGGCGCGGAGGTCCTCGACCAGCGGACCGTGCTCGAGGCAGACGACGCCGCAGCTCCACTCCGGCCCCAGCTCGCGGAGGAGCTGACGCAGGTACCGCTCGGCTCCTCCCCGCCGTGCATGGGAGGAGACGAAGGCGACTCTCGGCTCGGTCACGCGCGCGTCCGGATCTGGGCGAGGACGCCTTCGATCAACCCGCGCGCCCCCCGCCACTCACGGTTGAGGAGCCGGTGGACGACGAGGCCGGCGACGAGCAGCCCGAACTGGAACCGGGCGAGCCGGGTCTGGGGGAAGTTCTTCCTGAAGATGTAGGCCCGGTTGGTGACGACGAGGCGACCGAACTCCCGCGTCCCCTGTGCGGAGTAGCCGAGCTTCCGGTGGTGCACGACGACGTCCGGGAGGTAGCGGATACGACCGAGCCGAGACAGCCGGTACGAGAAGTCCTCGTCCTCGGCGAGCGCGTAGCCGGGGAGGTTCTCGTCGAAGCGAATGGCGTCGGCAACCTCCCGCCTGGCGCTCATGAAGCAGCCGAACATGTGCTCGACATCCCGCTCGCGGCCGGCGTCGAGGATGTAGCGCGGATAGCCGTAGCGGGTGAACGTCCCGTCGAGCTCTCTCCCGCCGAGCAGCCGCCTGAGCGACGAGCTGGGACTGACGACGCGGCCCGGCGCGGGCTCGACGACCCGGCCGGTCGCGCCGACCACCCCCGTGTCGGCGTACGCCTCAGCCAGCCGCCCGAAGAGGCGTGGGTCGACGTCGACGTCGTCGTCGAGGAAGACCACGACGTCGCCGGTCGCCGCCTCGATGCCGAGGTTTCGCTGCCTGGTGACGCTCGGCCTCGACGCGACGTAGCGCACGTCGAGCGCATCGGCGAGCTCGTCCGTGACCGCTTTCGCCGAGCCCTCCGAATCGGCATCGATCACGATCACCTCGTCGGGCGGAGGCTCGCACGCCGCGATGCTCCTGAGCGTGTCGCGCAACGGCTCCGGGCGCTTCATCGTCGGGACCACGACCGAGAAGCGGATCAGCGGAGCCTCCGGGACAGCCGCCGGACGCCCCTCGCGGCGCGGAACCGCATCAGGTCGCGGTACCGGCCGGTCCGCTTGAGACGGAGGCCGAGGAGGCTCGCGCGGTTCTCCATCGGCTGTCTCGGCAGGTCGTACGGGTCCTGCCAGCTGCCGTCGCCGAGCGTCCGGCAGGCCGCGGCAAAGCCCGCCTCCCGACAGGCCGCCCGTGCTTCGTCGTTCGCGCGTCCGTACGGGTACGCGGCGACCTCGACGGCGGCGCCGGTGAGCCGGCGCAGCTCCTCTCTGCTCGCTGCGAGCTCCGAGCGGGCCCGGTCGTACGGCAGGGTCGTCAGGTCGGGGTGGGTGACGGTGTGCGCGCCGATCTCGACCCCGGACTCGGCGAGCGCGCGCAGCTCGTCCTCGGTCAGCAGCCGCGTCCACGACGCCTCCGGGTGCGGGCGGCCGAGCCAGCCGCTGACCACGAAGACGGTCGCCTTCGCGCCCGAGCGCTCCAGGATCGGGACGAGCGTCTCGAGGTTGTCGGCGAAGCCGTCGTCGAAAGTGAGCGCGGCGCGGCCCTCCGCCCGGCTGGCCGCGGCCAGCGCGGCGAGCGTCCCGAAGGTGACGAGCTCGTAGCCCCAGCCGCGGAGCCTGTCGATCTGCCGCTCGAGGTCGCGCGGCCGCACGAAGAGGTGGTGCGGATCGCGCGCCAGGGGGACGTCGGCGACCCCGTGGTACGTCAGGGCGAGCGGTGGGAGCGACGGCCGTTCCACGACCGAATCGTACGTCTCACCTCCGGCCGGACAGGCGGCGCCGAAGCGCCCGGACCGGCCCGCCGAGCGGGCTCGCGGCAGCCGCGCGCCGGAGCCGAGCGGCCGAGAGCCGGGCCCGCGCCGGAAGGCCCGCGGGCCCTCGCCGGACAATCGCGAACGAGCCGAGCACCTCGTCGCCGTCGGCGAGCCGGTACTTGAACTCCTGGCCGCCCAGGCCGAGGTCGATCGTCTCGTCTCCCAGCTCGAACGCCTGCTCGATCGCCCGCAACATCGTCTGGATCGACGGCTGGAGCCTGGCGTGCGCCGGGTCGAATCCCCCGAGCCAGAACGATGCTCTTCCTCCCGCGGCCATGACGATCTCGGCGCACACCGGGCGCCCCTCCAGCTCCAGCAGCCAGAGCCGGAACCGCTCCGGGCCGAGCCGCCTGCCGGCGGCCGACAGCATCCGCTCGACCCCGGGGGTGAGGACGGCAGTGCCGCCACGCTTCTCCCAACGAGCCCGGTGCAGGCAGGCGAAGGCGGACAGGTCCGCGTCGAGCGTGTCGGGACCGGCCGGCCGGAAGGACGACCCGAGCTCGTCGAGCTCCCTCGCCGCGCGCCGCATGCGCTTCCGGAAGTGGCTGCTGCGACCGGCGAGCCACTCCTCGTAACCGCCGGCGGGCCTGGCCACGATCGGCGCCGGGTCGGACTCCGCGGGTAGGGCCGTCCCGGGCCAGCCTTCCGCGAGGAGGCCCGGCCAGCGCGAGGCCGCGGGGATCACGTCGAGGAGGACGAGCTGCGGCGCCGGCCGGCTCGCCGAGAGGGCGCGCGCGGCGAGTGCCGCGACCTCCGCCTCGGCCCCCTCGACCGCCACCGGCTCGACTCCGGTGGAGGCGCCGCGCCCGAGCGTCGCCGCCACCCGAGCGCCCCAGAGGTCGCGCCCGAGGAAGAACGGCGCGACTCCGACAAGGCGCGGTCCGTCGTGGACGAGGACGGTCCGGAGCCGCGAGCCGGCCGGCGCGGCGGCCTCCCACCAGGGAATCAACCAGTGCGGGCTCGCGTACGGCCGGGCCCGGGCGACCGCGAGCTCGTCCCACTCCCGGGCGACCTGCTCGAGCCGACCGGCGTCCTCGACGAGCTCGGCTCGCATCGGCGGCGAGTCTACGAGAAGCACTGCAAGCGCCGACCGCTCTGCGACGATGGCCCCGTGCGGGCCGCCGGAGACGAAAGAGCCGGCATCCTCGCGAACACCGCCTGGCGCGCGCTCGCGGACGTCGGCTCGAAGCTCGCGTCGGTCGCGCTGTTCGTCGTCATGGCCCGCCGGCTCGGCGACAGCGGCTTCGGCGTCTTCACGTTCGCGCTCGGGTACGTCACGATCTTCACCTCGCTCGCGCGCTTCGGGCAGGACGCGGTGCTCGTCCGCGAGGTCGCCCGCGACCGCTCGGCGCTGCGCGGCTACTTCGCGAACACGCTCGTGCTGAAGCTCGCGCTCGGCGTCCCGGTCGGCGCTCTCGCCCTCGTCGGGCTTGCGGCATCGGGAGCCGACGGGACGACGCTCGCCGTGGCGGCGATCCTGATGACGGCCGTGCTGGCGGACACAGTGACGAACACGCCGATCTCGGTCTTCCAGGCCTTCGAGCAGATGAAGCTGGTCCCGGTCGTCCTGATCAGCCAGCGGTTCTTCACGGCCGCCGCCGGGATCGCCGTCCTCTTTGAGGGCGGCGAAGTGGTCGCGATCGCCGGGGTCCACCTGGCCGGCGCGCTGGTCGCCATGGCGCTGGCGCTCGTCCTCCAGTTCCGGCTGGTGGCTCGGCCGGAGCTCGACGTCGACCGGTCGCGCTGGAGAGCCCTCCTCGGCGCCGCGATCCCGCTCGGCTTCGCCGGCGTTCTCGCGGTGATCATGTTCCGGGTCGACTCGGTGATCCTCGCCGCCTTCGAGCCGGCCGCAGTCGTCGGCCACTACGGCGCGGCCTACCGGCTGTTCGAGTCGACGCTCTTCCTGGGCTGGGCCGTCGGCGCGGCCGCCTACCCCGTCTTCTCGCGCCTCGAGAGCGAGGGCGGCCTACGCTCGACCCTCGAGCGGTCGCTGGCCCTCGGCCTCGCGCTGACCGCCCCGCTGGCGGCCGGCGCGGCGGTCGCGAGTGAGGCGGCGATGGAGATCGTCTTCGGAGACGACTACGTCGAGGGCGCGACGGCGCTCCGGCTCCTCGCGCCAGCGATCCTGCTCTTCCCCGTCGGCTACGTGACCGGGATGCTGCTCGCGGCGCGCCACCGGCAGCGCTGGCTCGCGTGGACGTTCGCCGTGCTCGCCCCGGCCAACATCGCGCTCAACCTGGCGCTGATACCGCGCTTCTCGCTCGAGGCCGCGGCTTTCGTGACCTCGCTCTCCGAGCTCGCCCTCTCCGGCGTGCTCCTCGGCCTAAGCGCGCGGCTCGTCGGGGGCCTGGACTGGGCACGGTTCAGCCTCGCCCCGCTCGCCGCCGGCGCGGCGGCCGCGGCTGCGATGGTGCCGTTCCGCGAGGAGCTCGCGACCGCGGTCGTGGTCGGCGCGGCCACCTACCTCGCAGCCCTGGCCGTCGTCGAGCGGCTCGCGTTCCCGGACGACGCCCGCGCCGTCTGGCGTGCGGTGCGGGCCCGAGCGCGCTAGGCGGGGCTCGGGCGCCCGGCAACCTTCCGGACGAAACGCTGCGCCAACCAGCCCGCGTTCGCGAGGCTGGGCATGGGGTCGTCCCAGGCGAAGATCGGGAAGTGCTGGCGGCCCGCGAGGCTCCCGGCCCACTCCGCCAGCCGCATCCCGCCCTGCCGGCGGCCGTCGAGGTACGCGCGGGTGTCCTCGACCGGGAACCAAAGGCGAACGCCCTCGCGGAACGACTTCGGCAGGTCGGTCGGCCAGCCGGTGACGCGGTCGTAGACGAGCTGGGCGACGTCGAACCCGGAGCGCCGGACGACCTCGGTCGAGTCGAGGAAGCGGTGGTTGACATCCACGATCTTCGGCGTGCCGTCAACGGCGCGCTTGAACTCGACGTAGGCGAGGCCGCGGGCGCCGATGCCCTGGAAGAAGCGGAGGCCGGCGTCGGCGACGTCGGGCATCCAGCGGCTGACGTGGTAGCTGCCGAGCCCGAACCGAATCGGGTACTGACGGACCTTCGCCTTCGTGAAATGGAAGAGCGACTCGCCCTGCTCGTCGAGATAGGTCATGTACCCGACGCATTCTTCGCTCGCGGGGTTGACGATCTCCGTCACGAGCACCTCGAGGCCGAGTTCGTGCATCGGCTCCCAGGTCCGGCGCAGGTCCTCGGCGTCCTGCACGACGATCGCCTTGACCGAGTATTGGCGCGCGAACAGGTGTGAGTGCAGTGGCTTGAGCGCGCACGGGAAGGCCATCCGCGTGACGGCTTCGTCGAGGTCTGCCGGGTTCCGCAGGTGAACCGAGACTGGAGCGCCCACGCCGGCCTGTTCGGCGAGCTCGTGGATCCGGTTCTTGTCCAGGGTGGCGAGCGCAGCCTCGTCGTCCGCCTCGAACGGCCGGTAGCCGAGCTCGACCAGGCGGGCCCGATTGCGCGCGATCAGCTCCAGCGAGTCGTCGTCGCAGGGCAGGAGCGCGGCGCCGCCGGGCCCCCGCTCGGTGAGCCAGGCGAGCCAGTCTTCCTGGATCGTCTGCTTGTCCCGGAACGTCACGCAGCCGGCCGGAAACCGCGAATGGGGAATCGGCGAGTGCATCACCGGCGAGAGCACGTGGACCTTGATGCCCGTGCGGGCAAGCGACCGCGTGACGGAGAGAGCGCCGACGACCCCTCCGATCACGACGGCGGGCGGCTGCGAGCGGTCCCGCGTCCGCATCTAGCGGGGAGTAGGGCGAAGCGCCGGGAAGAGGATCACGTCCCGGATCGCGTCGCGTCCGGTCAGCACCATCGCGAGCCGGTCGATCCCCAGCCCGAGGCCGCCGGCGGGCGGCATCCCGTAGGCGAGCGCCTCGACGTAGTCGGGGTCGCCCTGC
>DASSSO010000162.1:0-2137 GCA_035776735.1 Gaiellaceae bacterium
CCTTGCCGAGCGCTTCACAGCGCTCACGAATCCACTTGACGACTCCGACTGGCTCGACGTCCGCCGGCGCGCTCGGACCGCGCCGCGGCGCCGGCTTCTCATCCCGATCGCCGCGGCGGTCGCCGTCATCGTCGTCGGCTCCGCCTTCGCCCTGTACCGAGAGCTGGTCGACTTCCTCAGCGCGGAGCCGGCGCCCGAACGGATCGTCGTGCAGTTCGGCCAGATGGACGCTCGCGGCAGCATCGGCTTCGGCCCTCGCGTCGAGGCAGGCGAAGCGCGCAAGATCACGGAAGCGACGATCGGCGGAAAGCGGCGCATCCTCTACGTCGCACCGACGCCCGACGGCGGTTTCTGCTGGATGTGGACGACAGTAGCCGGGAGCTGCGGCCGCACGAAGGTCGCACCCCGGCCCGATCCCATCGCCGCAAGCTGGCTCGCGAGGCCCGGAGGCGGGCCGTCACGAATGACCGGCCAGATCGTCGACCCCTCGATCACGCGCGTTCAGCTCGAATACGAGAACGGCGAGCGCAGCGAGGTGCCGTTTGTGTGGGTCTCACGGCCGATCGACGCCGGGTTCTTCATCTTCGAGGTGCCCGAAGAACACCTCCAGACCGGCAAACGGGGCAAGGCACTCCTCGGTTTGGATGACGACGGCCGCGTGGTGGGCAGTCAGGCGTTTCCGATCACGGATCCGCGGTGGGAGAGCGGCCCGGACGGGCTCCCGCGGATCGCCGACCGGTCACGGAAGCGCACCCTGTTCGACTTCCGCGACCATCGGGGCGCGCGCTGGACACTCATCGTCGCTCCTGCTCCCGACGGGCGGATGTGCTTTGCCTACGAGCGAGGGGGAGGCTGTGTCTCGCCGAAGCAGCCGCCGGTCATCGGCGGCATGGGTGTCCAGCCGGGCGAGGCGGTCAACATCTGCTGCGCGGTCGGAGAAGGCGTCGCCACCGTAAAGCTCCGCTATGAGGATGGAAAGCGGACGCCGCTGACACCACGCGACGGATTTCTTCTCTACGTCATCCCACCTGAGCACTACCCGCGTGGCCACCGGCTGCAGGAGCTCGTCTGGCTGGACGCCGAGGGCGGAGAGGTCGCCTCTCGATCAGTCAAGGCCGATCAGCCAGGCATCTACCCCTGCGAGAAGCATGAGGAGATCGAGCTCGGCTACGGCCAGAAGGTCTGCCCCTAGCGACCGCGGCGAGCCGGACCTAGCCTCGCTGTCAGCCGTCGTGCCGGAGGCTCCCGGCTCAGGCTTTGCCTTCCAGCTCGTCCAGGCCGCTAGCCGGGTGCTGCCACGCCCGGCACGCGGACGTAGCCCTGGTCGACGATCCGGTCGCTCATCTCGTCGTAGATCTCCGGGTCGGTCGGCGTCCAGGTGGCGAGCCCGTCGACGTAGCGGTTGTACATGCAGAACGCAGCGGCGATCAGGACGGTGTCGTGGATCTCGACGTCGGTCGCGCCTTCCCGCCTCGCGCTCTCGACGTCCTCGGAAGTGACCGTGCGCCCGTCGTCTCGAACCTTCGCTGCGATCTCGAGCAGCGCCCGCAGCTTCTCGCCGATCGGCGCGCCGTCGGGGTCGAGCTTCACCTGGTCGACGAGCTCCATGCCTCCCTCGAGCTGTTTCGCCGCGAACCAGCTGTGCGAGGTCTGGCAGAAGGTGCACTCGTTCAGGTTCGACACGTACGCGGCGATCAGTTCGCGCTCGCCCCGGCTGAGCGTGTTGTCCCCGCGGAGGAGGACCTCGGCGAGCTGACTGAGGGGCGCGGCCGTCTCCGGCCGGAACATCATCGCGCTCCGGATCCCGGGGACGTCTTCGGGCAGGTCGATGTGGGGCACGGCGGCTCTCTCCCTTTAGTCGTGACGGCCATAGGTTCGCAGCCGACGCATGTCTAGCATGCGCACGATGGGCGCGTCCGCCGCTGTCGACGCAGGCAAGCCGGTCGTCCGCATCCGGGGCACGGCGTACCCGGTGCTGCTGCCGTCGGTGCGCGACCCGCGGCTGCACCTCGCCGCCGTGATCATCTCGCTGCAGGTCCTGGGGCAGACGTCGTTCGACTTCAGCCTCTCGATCGCGCAGATCCTCGTCTCGGTGCTCACGTGCGCGGTGCTCGAGATCGCGATCACGTTTCGCACG
>DASSSO010000206.1:0-3416 GCA_035776735.1 Gaiellaceae bacterium
GCGACCAGCAGGGGCGGGGCTTCCTCCCGGACGGGACGACCCGCTTCTCCCGGAACGGCGAGCCGCTGCGGCACTTCATGGGCACGTCGACCTTCGCGGGGTACACGGTCATGCCCGAGATCGCGCTCGCGAAGGTGAGCCCGGAGGCCCCGCTCGCCGGCTGCGCGCCGTTCGCGTGCGGGCTCTCGACCGGGATCGGCGCGGCGCTCTACACGGCGCAGGTGAGCCCGGGATCGACCTGCGTCGTCTTCGGCTGCGGCCTGGTCGGGCTCGGCGCCGTGATCGGCTGCCGGCTCGCCGGCGCCGACCGGATCGTCGCGATCGACCTCTCGGAGAGCCGCCTGGAGGAGGCGCGCCGCCACGGCGCCACCGACACGCGGGTGGCCGCCGACGACACGGTCGACTGGATCCGCTCGGAGACGGGCGGCTTCGGCGCCGACTTCACCTTCGAGGCGACGGGAAACGTGCAGGTGATGCAGCAGGCGGTCGAAGCGGCCCGTGAGGCCTGGGGCCTGGCGACGATGATCGGCGTCGCCGGCAAGGGCGAGACGCTCGACGTCGTCCCGCGCCTCCTGATCACCGGCCGCCGCGTGACCGGCTCCTCCTTCGGCGGCGTCAAGGGCCGGACGCAGGTGCCGCAGCTTGTCGACCGCTGGCTGTCGGGTGAGATCGACGCCGACGCACTCGTCACGCGCCGGATCCCGCTGGACGAGGTGAACGACGCCTTCGGCGCGATGGAGCGTCAGGAAGGCATCCGCACCGTGATCACGTCATTCGCCTGAGCGCGCAGCGCGCGTGTTTGCCGTTTCGCCTGAGGGGAAGGGTTCTTCGCAAATTGCGGATCTCGTAGAGGAGGAGAGTGAAATGGCAGACGTCAACGAATTCTCGGAGGGGCTGATCGACATGGCGGAGCGCTTCGCCGACGTCGTCGACGCCGCACAGGGCAGAGGTGCGAGGAAGGCCGGTGCCGGCGCGAAGTGGCTGCTCCTGCCCGCGGCCGGGGCCGGGGCGTACGCCCTGGCTACGAGCAGCTCGAGCCTGGCACGTCGTACGCGAAAGCTGATGACCCGCGCCAAGGACCGCGCCACGGACCTTCCGGACGCCGATCTGCTCGGCCGCGTGAAAGAGGTCGCCGGCGTTTCGGAGCAGAGCCGGTCAGTCGGCAACGGGCGAACCCAGAAGACGAGACGGAGTCCGACCCGGCGCGGTCGCAGCCAGACTCAGCGTCGCCAGAAGACCAAGTCGACTCGATAGCGGAGAGACGCGTAGGGCGCGGCGGTCTAGTCGTCCGAGACGGGGTCGTGGCGGAGATACGAGCAGCTCTTGACGCGAGTCGAAACTAACCGGGGAGCCTCGGTCGTAGGCCGAGCTCCCCGGCGAGGGCGCTAGGGCGAGCCAGGCTTCACCGGGAACAGGAAGGCGTGGCGGTCCCAGCGTTCGATCTCGCAGCCGTCGGTACGCGTGAACTCCGCGTCGACAGTCTCGCCTCGGTACAGACCTTTGACCTCGGCGACCGCCGGGCCGCCGTAGATTTCGGTGCAGACGGCGTCATCCGGAGTGGGCGCGAAGGGATCGGCCAGGTCGAAGAGCTGCTGGCACGCCCGCTCGGGCGCCGGGTGAGTTCCGCCGGCCAGGTCGCAGTGAAACCTCCATTCCCGAGGCTCTTCTCCGTCCTTGCCGTTCGGCCACGCCTTGATGTGGAGGACGGTCTGGGTCCCAGGCGTCTTGCCGCCCTCATAGCCGCCGCAGCCGGCCAGCACGAAGCAAAGCGCCACCAGGCTCGCGGCAAGCTTCATCACGAAGGGATTGTGCTGGCTGGCAGCGAGCGGGCGCAGCGACGAGACCGGCGAGGTGGTCCGGCGGGTCCTGAAGGAATAGGTTTGCCTCCGTGAAGGCCGCGGTCATTCGCGAGGTCGGCGCGGCGGCCGAGCTCGGCGAGGTGGAGGAGCCGTCCGGGGAGACGATCGAGGTGTTGGCGGCGCCGATCAACCCGATCGACCTCTCGGTCTCGCGCGGCACTCTCGCCGCAGGTCATCCCGAGCTGCCCTACGTCCCAGGCTGCGAGGCCGTCGGTCGTACGGCCGAAGGCAGAGTGGTCTGGATCTTCGGCGGCTCGCTGGGCCGGACGTCGCACGGCGCGATTGCCGAGCGTGCACCGGTCGGGGACGCGCACGCGATCGAGGTGCCGGCGGGGGCGGATGCCGCGCTCGCCGCGGGGCTGGGGATCGCCGGTCTTGCCGGTTGGCTGCCGCTCGCGTGGCGAGCGCCGCTCACCGGCGGCGAGACCGTGCTCGTGCTCGGCGCCACGGGCTCGGTCGGCTTGGTCGCCGTTCAGACCGCCAGGCTGCTCGGCGCCGCCCGGGTCGTCGCGGCCGGACGTAGCCCGGCGGGGCTCGAGCGCGCCGCGAAGCACGGTGCCGATGCGACGCTTCGCCTCGACGAGCACGACGACCTCGCCGAGGCCTTCAAGGAGGCGTTCGCCGGCGAGGGTCCGAGCTACGTCTTCGACTCCCTCTGGGGCGAGCCGGCAGCGGCCGCGATCGAGGCCGCCGCGCCGGGAGCCACCATCGTCCACCTCGGTCAGTCGGCGAGCGCGACCGCCGAGCTCCTGTCGGCGGCGGTCCGCTTCAAGAGCCTGTCGATCCTCGGGCACACGAACTTCGCCGTCCCTCCCGACGAGCTCGCCGAGCATTACCGACGTCTCGTCGAGCACGCGATCTCCGGCGAGATCAGGCTCGAGGTGGAGCGGGTACCTCTGGACTCCGTCGCCGACGCGTGGCGCCGCCAGGCGGAAGGCGCCGGAACGAAGCTCGTCGTCGTACCGTAACGGCACGTCCCGGCCGGATGGTCCTGTAGGGCAGCATTCAGTTCGATGAGCGGGCACGCAGGCAAATACGCGCGGTCCGAGCTCGAGCGCCGCTTCCTCGTTGAGCATCTCCCCGAGCGGATCGCCCAAGAGCAGGGCTGGCGCATCACTGACCGCTACATCAACAACACGCGCCTGCGGCTCCGCCGTATGGACCCGCTCGCGGGTGGCGAGGCCGTCTTCAAGCTTGGGCAGAAGCAGGTGCCGTCGCCACCGGACTTCTCACGAATGACGATCACGAACATCTATCTCTCGTCGGCCGAATACGACGTATTCGCGGTGCTGCCGGCACGCGAGCTGCGAAAGACACGCCACTCGCTGGACGAGGACGGACGAGCGTACGGCGTCGATGTCTTCGCCGGTGACCTCGCCGGTCTCATCCTCGCGGAGATCGGCTTCGAGACCGACCACCAGATGAATGAGCAGTGGCAGCTTCCGCCCTGGGTAGTGCGGGAAGTCTCCGACGACCCTCGTTTCACCGGAGGCGCGCTCGCGAGTCTCACGCCGGATGAAGCAGCGCTGTTACTCCGGCAACTCTCGGGCAAGCTGT
>DASSSO010000066.1:0-37522 GCA_035776735.1 Gaiellaceae bacterium
TAGGCGAGCGCGAGCCCCGGCACGGAGCTCGTGATCCGTCCAACCGCCTTCTCGTCGTGGAAGACCTCCGTCTCCGGCTCGGGCGTGCCCTCGACGTCCAGCACGCGCAACTCGCGGTTCGCCTTGCCGCGGTAGTGGAGCCGTGCGATCGGCTCCTGCCCCGGGTAGCACCCCTTCTCCGGCGAGAAGCTGACGTGCGTCTCGGTCAGGCCGGCCTCGGCCGGCAGGACGCGGTCGTCGATCTCGCGACCCCAGCGTGGGCGGCGCGCGAGGATCCGCATCCGCTCGAGCTCCTCCTCGGAGGCGAGGTCGCCTGGGTGATCGGCGTCCAGGAGCTCGACGGCGGGCACGCCGTACTCGTCGTTCGGGATCCCGTCGCCCCCGCCGAAGACGAGCAGCGACGTGTGCTCCTCCGGCTCGATCGCCACCTTCGCCGCAAAGCGGGCGCGCAGCAGCGCCGCCTCCAGCACGGGACCGAGACCGGGCTCGGTGAGCAACAGGAAGTCCTCGTCTCCGCGGCGCACGACCGTCATCGGCGCGATCACGCGAGCCTTCGGGGTGAGCAGGAGCGCCTGGCAAGGCGCCTTCGCGATCTCGTTGGAGAGCATCCGGTCGAGGAAGTCCGCTGCGTCGGGGCCTCGGACGGCGACGTAGTCCCGGGGCCGGAGCGCAGCCGTCGGCGTCAGGGTGTCCACGCGAACTAGTGTAGGAACCGATGTTCCGCTCGCGGGCGATGCGCAAGGTGGAGGAGGCTGGCTACGACCCCGACCGCCTCCCGCCGGGCCAGTACCTCACCGAGAAGTGGCCGGTCCTCCACGCGGGGACCGTGCCGAACACGGATCTCGCCGCCTGGGACCTCAGGGTGTTCGGCGAGGTCGAGAACCCGATCACGCTGTCGTGGGAGGAGCTCACGGCGCTCCCGTCCCGCGAGATCACGACCGACATCCACTGCGTGACGCGCTGGAGCCGCTTCGACACCTCGTTCAAGGGCGTCCACTGGAGCACGATCGCCGAGCTCGTCCGGCCGAGGCCGAGCGCGCGCTACGTCGTCGCCCACGCCGAGCAGGACTTCACGGCCAACGTGCCGCTGTCGGCGCTCGAGCACGACGAGGCGCTGCTCGCCTACGAGGCCGACGGCGAGCCGCTGACGCCCGAGCACGGCTGGCCGCTCCGGCTCGTGATCCCGAAGCGGTACTTCTGGAAGAGCGCCAAGTGGCTGCGCGGGATCGAGCTCCTCGACCACGACGAGCCCGGGTTCTGGGAGCGCCTCGGCTACCACAACGAGGCCGACTACTGGAAGGAAGAGCGCTACGGCTTCTGACGCAGAGAGGGCGCCTCGCGGCGCCCCCTCGTGCGTTCCGGCTTATTGGGAACTCTACGACCTGAAGTTCAGCCAGGCGGCCTGCATGCGCGCGACCTGCCCGTTCGTGAACTGGTTGTAACAGGAGTCGTAGGAGTAGTCCATGTAGTTGTGGATCGAGTCCACGCCGGGCTGGCGGCAGCTGTCCTGCCCGACCGGACAGCCGCTTGTCGCGATCTTCTGACGCGGCGTGTCGTCGATGTAGTCGCCCCAGTTGTTGCAGCCACCGTTGAAGACGTGGTGCAGGTGGACCCAGTGCCCAGCCTCGTGGGTCGCGGTCTGGCCGAGGTCGTAACGGCCGGCGTACCTCGGTGAGGTGCCGGGCATCGACTCCCAGTCGACGACGATTCCGTCGAGGTACTGCTGTGCCTGAGGCAGGCCCGGGAAGTAGGCCCAGCCGAGGTAGGCCCCAGCGGTCGTGGCGTACAGGTTCAGCGTCTCCCAGCCGCCACGGTGGAGCGCCTTCTTCATGTCGCGCTCGGCCTTCGTGGACGGGCCCGCCAGATGCCACTCGGCATTGTCCGTTCGCGTGACCCCGGCAAGCGTGAACGAGAACCCGGTCGCTGCGCCGCCGTAGAAGCCGGCGAACGCCGCGTTCAGGACCTCCATCTGGTCGTCGATGACCTCCTGCGAGATGTTCCCGACGCCGTCGGCGTGCACGACGTGGAACCAGACGGGCACCGACTGCTCGAAGGACCGGCTGGCCTGCGCGGCCGCCGGAAGCTCCGCGACGACCTGGTTCAGCGCCGGCTCACGGGCGACGTCGCCGCGTGCGGCCGCGGAGGCCGACCCGAGGCCGTTGAGACCGTCGAACACCGTCGTCTCGCATGCCGACGCGGCGCCCGAATGCGTCCCGGCCGCTGCAGGCGTCGCTGTGGCAGCGGCGTAGAGGCCAACCGCGAGCGTGAGCGCGACGATGACGCGCCCGAGCCCGGGCCGGCGAGCTGACTTCTGCATGTACCTCCCCCTCTGAGATGTACAAACCCCTATCGAACGCACGATAGCGTCCCTTCGCACCGGATTCCAGGGGATCACTCGAAGGGGGCATGCGACCCACCCGGCGATGCGCCGATACCGGGGGCAACCCACCTCCCCCACCCCTCACGAAGCGACCCTCCTCGGGTCGCTTCAACTGAGAGACTGAGACCGGCTCCCCAGCCGGTCTCTTTCTTTGGGCGTGGGGGAACCCCTGGTTCCCCCACGGACCCCCTCCTTGCGCGCGTGATCGCGGGCACGACCGTGAGCGGAGCCGGCTCAGCGAGTTGATCGGTCAACCGTCTTCTGCGTCTGTGAGCCTCCCGCGGGGCAGAGCCCCGCTCCGGCGGCGGATCGCACCGGCCTTGCGGGCGTAGAGTGGCGCCATGCCCGTTCGGCTGCTGCTCCGGCTTGAAGGGCTCGCGCTCGGCGTTGCCGCCGTGCTCCTCTACGCGGACGGCGATCACTCGTGGTGGCTCTTCGCCTTGCTGATCCTCGCGCCTGACGTGTCATTCCTCGTGTACCTCGGCGGACCGCGCCTAGGGGGCGCCGCGTACAACCTGCTCCACAATCTCGTCTTCCCGATCGCGCTCGGGACAGCCGGCGTGCTCGCCGACTCGGAGCCGGCCGCCGCCGTCTCGCTCATCTGGCTTGCGCACATCGGCGTCGACCGGCTGCTCGGCTACGGCCTGAAGTATCCGACCGCCTTCAAGGACACGCACCTCCAGCGCGTCTAGGGCGAGAGCGATCCCGACGCCGGAGCCGGGCTCCGCCCGGCGGGAGGCCCACAGACACAAGAAACGGGGGACGGAGCGAGCGAAGAGCCGGCTCCGTCCCCCGTCGAACCCACGACCCCGCTCGCAAGGAGGGGGTCCGTGGGGGAACCAGGGGTTCCCCCACGTCCCTACATCATCCCGCCCATGTCGGGCATGCCCGCACCGGCGCCGGCCGGCTGCTTCTCGGGCGCCTCGGCCACGACGGCCTCGGTGGTGAGGATGTTCTTCGCGATCGACGCGGCGTTCTGCAGCGCCGAGCGCGTGACCATCGTCGGGTCGATAATCCCGGCCTTGACGAGGTCCTCGACCTCGCCCGTGTCGACGTTCAGGCCGTGTCCAGCCGCGGCCTCCCGCACCTGTGCGACGACGACCGAGCCCTCCATGCCCGCGTTGGCGGCGAGCTGGCGGATCGGCTCCTCGAGCGCCCGCACGACGATGGCCGCACCCGTGCGCTCGTCACCCTCGAGCTTCGTGGACTCGATCGCGGACGCGCCGTTCAGGAGCGCGACGCCGCCGCCCGGCACGATGCCCTCCTCGAGGGCGGCCCGGGTGGCCTGCACGGCGTCCTCGACGCGGTGCTTCTTCTCCTTCATCTCAGTCTCGGTGGCAGCGCCGACCTTGATGACGGCGACGCCGCCGGCCAGCTTCGCGAGCCGCTCCTGGAGTTTCTCGCGGTCGAAGTCCGAGTCGGTGGTCTCGATCTCGGCCTTCAGCTGCTTGATCCGGGCCTTGATCGCGTCGGAGTCACCCGCACCGTCGATGATCGTGGTCGAGTCCTTGTCGACGACGATCCGGCGGGCCCGACCGAGCTGCGAGAGCTTCGTGTTCTCGAGCTTCAGCCCCATCTCCTCGGTGATCACCTCGGCGCCCGTGAGGATCGCGATGTCCTCGAGCATGCGCTTGCGGCGGTCACCGAAGCCCGGCGCCTTGACCGCGACGGCCGTGAACGTGCCGCGCAGCTTGTTGACGACGATCGTGGCCAGCGACTCGCCCTCGACGTCCTCGGAGACGATCAGCAGTGGCTTGCCGGCCTGGATCACCTGCTCGAGCACGGGGAGGAGGTCCTTGACGGCCCCGATCTTCTGGTTCGCGACCAGGATGTACGGGTCGTCGAGCACGGCCTCCATGCGCTCGGGGTCGGTGACCATGTACGGCGACAGATAGCCCTTGTCGAACTGCATGCCCTCGGTGAACTCGAGCTCGAGCCCGAAGGTCTGGCCCTCCTCGACGTTCACGACGCCGTCCTTGCCGACCTTGTCGATCGCCTCGGAGATGACGTCGCCGATCTCCCGCTCGCGCGCCGAGATCGTGGCGACCCGGGCGATGTCCTCCTTGCCCGAGATCTCCTTGGACTGCGACTTGAGGTTCTCGACGACCGCGTCGACGGCCGCCTCGATGCCCCGCTTGAGCCCCATCGGGTTCGCGCCGGCGGCGACGTTCTTCAGGCCCTCGCGGACGATCGCCTGGGCGAGGACGGTGGCCGTCGTCGTCCCGTCGCCGGCGACGTCGTTCGTCGCCGTCGCGACCTCGCGGACGAGCTGGGCGCCCTGGTTCTCGAAGACGTCCTCGAGCTCGATCTCACGAGCGATCGTGACGCCGTCGTTCGTGATCGTCGGTGCTCCGAACTTCTTGTCGAGGACGACGTAGCGGCCCTTCGGGCCGAGCGTGACCTTGACTGCGTCGGCGAGGATGTTGACGCCGCGCTCGAGCGCGCGACGCGCCTCCTCGTCGAACTTCAGCTCCTTGTGTGCCATTCAGATTCCTCCGTTTGCTCTCTCGTCAGGCGGAAGCGCCCGCCATCTCCTTCTTCTTGCCGGCGGACTTCGAGCCGCCGCCCGCCACCTTCGCCAGGACGTCCGACTCGCGCAGGATCAGGTACTCGTCGCTCCCGAGCTTGATCTCGGTCCCGCCGTACTTGGAGAACACGATCTCGTCGCCCTCGGCGACCTCCATCCCGACGAACTTCCCGTCCTCGTCACGCGTTCCCGGCCCGACGGCGAGGACGCGCCCGCGCTGCGGCTTCTCCTTCGCCGTGTCCGGCAGCACGATGCCGCTCGCCGTCTGCTCCTCCTCTTCGAGGACCTCGACGATGAGGCGGTCACCAAGCGGCTGCAAATTCATCAACCGACCTCCTGTTCACCAGACTTTGTGACAGCTTCTGGCACTCGCGGGGGCAGAGTGCCGGGGCATTCTAACGGTGGTTCGAGGGTTCGCGCAACCACTCGGGCCACTGCTTTGTTACAAAGCTCGCCCTGATGCCTCGTGAGTTCTCAGCCGGCGGCGTCCTCGTCCGCCGCTTCCGCGGGAAGTGGTGGGTGGCCGCGATCCGGCCGGGCGGCCGGCCCGACGGCGTCTGGGCGCTGCCGAAGGGCAACATCGGGCGGGACGAGGATCCGGAGGCGACCGCCGTGCGCGAGGTGGCCGAGGAGACGGGGATCGAAGCCGACTCCGACGGGAAGCTCGGAGACGTGCGCTACGTGTACACGCGCGGTGGCCAGCGGATCTTCAAGGTCGTGAGCTTCTATCTCCTGCGCTACCGCCGCGGCCGGATCGACGACCTTCCCGAGGAGTTCCGCCGGGAGGTCGACGAGGCGCGCTGGCTGCCGCTCGAGGACGCGTCGCGGCTGCTGTCCTACCGGGGCGAGCGGGAGATTGCCGCCAAGGCGCTCGCCTCCCTGCAGGGCGAAGCCGTATGATCCTCCGACTTCGGTGCCGGAACCGATGTACGCGCTGAACTTCTACTCCCCGATCGTGGCCGACCAGCTGCGGAGCCGCCGCAAGACGGCGACCATCCGGCTGGGCGACAAGTCGGCGAAGTACAAGAAGGGGATGATCGTCCGGGTGCTCGCCGGCGCCCGCTACAGCCCGCGCGAGAAGATCTTCGACGCCGTCATCGACAAGGTGGAGGTGAAGACGATCGCCGAGCTCTCGCCGCGGGAGATCGAGCACGACAACCCGGAGATCCGGCGGCCGGAGGAGATGCAGGAGTTCCTCGGCCAGCTCTACAACCGACCGATCGGCGCGGACGCGACCGTGACGGTCATCCGCTTCTCCGAGATCAAGCAGAGCTAGCGGCCCGGCTTCCGGATCGGCGTGCCGAAGAGCTCGCGCGGGCGGATCTCGGCGCCGCACGCCTCGCACTCGACCGTGAATGCTGAAGTGAAGCGCGCGTCGCATGACGGGCAGCGCCAGCGCATCTCGCCCTCGCACTGCGGGCAGGCGGCGGGCAGCTCGGCCTCCCACTCCTCGAAGTAGCGCTGGGCGAAGCCGCAGGTCAGGCAGACGGAGACCCAATCGCCCAGGGTCTTCCGCCGCTCCTCCTTCAGCCAGTTGCCCTTGCCCACAGCTGAACTCTAGGGCGTGAGATCTGCGGCATGGCCGAGGTCCTGATCGCCCAGGCGGTGGCGTTCGCGGTGGCCGGCACAACCACGACGCTCGTCGGCAGGGCCGGGCCCTACAACCCCGACTTTCCGCCCGGCGAGATCTTCGTCGTCCTCTTCCTCGCGGGCCTCATCCCCCTCGCCGGCCTGGCCGCCGGAGTCCTCGCCGGAACCGCCTTCCGAACCCGGAGGGCGCACTGCATAGAGCGCCGCCCGATTCACTAGAGTTCCCCATCCATGGCGATCGCCCGGGAAGCCGAGCCCGTCTCCTCTCTGCACGAGATCCGCGAAGCGGGCCTCGACCGCGAGGACCTCTTCGGGATCTACCGCAGCATGCTCCTCACCCGCGGGATCGAGGAGCGCGGCCACATCCTCTACAAGCAGGGGAAGATCCCGGGCTCGTTCTACACCGGGCGCGGCAACGAGGCGTCGTCCGTCGGCGTCGCGACGGCGATGGGGCCCGAGGACGTCGGCACGCCGCTCCACCGCGACATGGGCGTCCACGTCACGCGCGGGGTCGAGCCCTGGCGGATCTTCGCGCAGTACATGGGCCGCGAGGACGGCCCGACGCGCGGCCGCGACGGCAACGTCCATATGGCCGACTCGCAGCTCGGCCTGCTCGCGATGGTCAGCCACCTGCCGGCGATGCTCCCCGTCGGGGTCGGCTGTGCGCTCGCCTTCCGGATCCGGGAGGAGCGGCGCGTCGCCGTCTCCTGGTTCGGCGAGGGCGCCTCGGCGCGCGGCGACGCACACGAGGGGATGAACATGGCCGGCGTTCGGCGGCTGCCGATCGTGTTCATCTGCGACAACAACCAGTGGGCCTACTCGACGCCGACGCACCTCGAGTACGCGTGCGAGACGCTCGCCGACCGCGCCGCGGCCTACGGCTTCGACGGCGTCGTCGTCGACGGCACCGACGTGCTCGCCGTCTACCGCGAGGCCAAGCGCGCGATCGAGAAGGCCCGCGAGGGCGGCGGCCCGACGCTGATCGAGTCGATGACGCTGCGCATGGAGGGCCACGCCGTGCACGACGACGCGTTCTACGTGCCGAAGGAGCTCTTCGAGGAGTGGGCCAAGCGCGACCCGATCGAACGGTTCCGCAGCTGGCTGCGGGAGAACGCCGAGATGACCGACGAGGAGGAGGACGAGATCGCGGCCGGCGTCAAGCGGACGCTGAACCAGGCGATCGAGCGGGCCGAGACTTCGCCGCTCCCCGAGCCCGCCTCGGTCACGGACAAGGTGTTCGCCCGGCCCGAGGACCTCGACACACCCCACCACAAGTAAGTGGCTCCCCAGGCAACATCCTCCGATCCTCTGGCGGCTGCAAAGCGGCGCCAGTCAGTAGCCTCGGGCGCCGCCCATATCTGCTCGATATGGACGCGTCCCGAGTCCGCACCCTGGCTTGCTTTTCGCGCGCCAGAGAACCGGCAATGTCACCTGGAGAACCACTGATGGCCGAGCTGACGTATCTCCAGGCGATCTCCGACGGCCTCCGCCAGGAGATGCGCCGCGACAACCGCGTCTTCGTGATCGGCGAGGACGTCGGCGTCTACGGCGGCGCCTTCAAGGTCACGCTCGGCTTCCAGGAGGAGTTCGGGCCCTGGCGCGTGATCGACGCGCCGCTCTCCGAGACCGCGATCGTCGGCGGCTGTACCGGCGCCGCGATCATGGGCATGCGGCCGGTGGCCGAGATGCAGTTCGCGGACTTCGTCTCCTGCGCCTGGGATCACCTCGTGACCGTCGCCGCAAAGCAGTTCTACCGGGCGGGGACGCCGGTGCCGATCGTCGTCCGGCTCCCGTCGGGCGGCGGGTTCTCGGGCGGCCCGTTCCACTCGCAGAACCCGGAGAGCTCGTTCGCACACATCGCCGGCCTGAAGGTGGTCTGCCCGGCGACGCCCGAGGACGCGAAGGGCCTCCTGATCAGCGCGATCGAGGACCCGAACCCCGTCCTCTACTTCGAGCACAAGCACCTCTACCGGCGGATCAAGGCGGACGTGCCGGAGGAGCGGTACACGACGCCGTTCGGCAAGGCCCGGGTCCACCGCGAGGGCGACGACGTCACGGTCGTGACCTGGGGGGCCATGGTCTACACGGCCGACGAGGCGGCGCAGCAGCTCGAGCAGGACGGTGTCTCGGTCGAGATCCTCGACCTGCGCACGATCATCCCGTGGGACCGGCAGGCGGTGCTCGAGAGCGCGCAGAAGACGTCCAAGGTGCTCGTCCTCCACGAGGACACGCGCACGGGCGGCTTCGGCGGCGAGATCGCGGCGACGATCGCGGAGGAGGCGTTCGAGCACCTCGACGCGCCGATCAAGCGGATCGCCGCGCCCGACACGCCGGTGCCGTTCTCCCCGCCGCTCGAGAAGGCGTTCATCCCCCAGGTCGACGACGTGGTCGCAGGACTGCGGGAACTGGCTGAGTACTAAGTGGTGCACCTACCGGCAATGAACCCATCGCCTCCAGCACATACCGGGCAGGAGCACTGATGGCCACGCCAACCGCCGTCGACGTCGTGATGCCCCAGATGGGCGTGTCCGTCTCCGAGGGGACGATCACGAAGTGGCTCAAGCAGGAGGGCGAGGAGATCCAGGCCGACGAGCCGCTGCTCGAGATCTCCACCGACAAAGTGGACACGGAGGTTCCGAGCCCGGGCTCCGGCGTCGTCCAGCAGATCCTCGCCCAGGAGGGCGAGACCGTGCCTGTCGGCGAGCGCATCGCCGTGATCGGTGCCCCCGGGGTGGCTCCCGCGGAGCCGTCGGGCGACGGCGCCGCCCCCACCGCCGAGGAGGCTCCGCCCGAGCCCGCGACAGCCGAGGCAGCGGCCGAGTCCGAGGCCGCGGCGAGCGCGGAGACGCCTACGCCGCCGGCGCCGGAGCCCGTCGCCGCCGAGCCGGCCCCGCCGCCTCCTCCCCAGCCGGCCCCGACCGCGAACGGGGAGACCGGCAAGAGCTTCGTCTCGCCGGTCGTCGCCCGGATCGCCTCCGAGCACGGCGTCGACATCTCGCAGGTCCCGGGCACCGGACGTGGCGGCCGGGTGACGAAGAAGGACATCCTCGGCTTCGTCGAGTCGGGCGGTGCGGCGGCCGCTGCACCGGCACCCGCCGAGCCGGCACCACCGCCCGAGGCCGCGGCCCCGCCGGCGCCTCCGCCTGTCGAGGCACCCGCCGCCCAGCCCGCTCCGCCGCCGGCCCCGGCCCCGCCGGCGCCCGCTCCCGCCGCGGAACAGCCGGCCCCCGCTCTCGCCGCGGCACAGCCGCCGGGCGAGGTCCAGCCGGGCGAGAGCGAAGAGCCGATGACGGCGATGCGCAAGGGCATCGCCGAGCACATGCGCCGCTCGCTCGACACCTCCGCGCATGTCACGAGCGCGATCGAGGTCGACATGTCGCGGGTCGTCGACATCCGCAACAAGCTCAAGCCCGAGTTCCAGAAGGACTACGGCGTCAACCCGACCTACCTGATCTTCGTCGCCCGCGCCGTCGCCGAGACCCTCCACGAGTATCCCTGGATCAACGGCGAGATCCGCGGCGACAAGATCGTCACCCGCAACTTCGTCAACCTCGGCTTCGCCGTCGAGCTCGCGGACGGCAAGGGCCTGATCGTCCCGGTCGTCAAGCACGCCGAGGGCCTGAACCTCCTGGGCCTGGCGCAGTCGGTCACGGACATCGCCGAGCGCGCGCGCAACAAGCAGCTCTCGCCGGACGAGGTGCAGGGCGGGACGTTCACGATCACGAACCCCGGCGGGTACGGCACCTTCCACGGGACGCCGGTCATCAGTCAGCCGCAGGCGGCGATCCTGGGCACCTACGCGCTCGTCAAGCGCCCGTGGGTCGTCCAGGACGAGCTCGGCAAGGACGTGATCGCGATCCGGCCGATCATGAACATCACGCTCACCTACGACCACCGCCTCGTCGACGGCGCGCTCGCCGGACGGTTCCTCCAGTCGCTGAAGCAGAAGCTCGAGACTTGGGGCGAGTCGGACTACTGACATGAGCGCGATGCGGGGCAGCTGCTGGTGCGGCGGCGTCCGCTTCGAGATCAGCGAGCCGTTCCTCCACGCGTCCTTCTGCCACTGCACGTCCTGCAAGCGGATCTCGGGCGGGGTCGGCACGGCCAACGGCCGCGCGCGCACCGAGTGGATCGAGGTGACGCAGGGGCGCGAGCTCCTGACGACGTACCAGCCGGACGAGGGCAGCGCCAAGACGTTCTGCTCGCGCTGCGGCTCGAACCTGTTCGGCGGCGGGTGGCCCGAATCCGAGCACACGAGCGTCCGCCTGAGCGCGATCGACGAGGGCCTCGACCGGATGCCCGAAGCGCACATCTTCGTCCGCTCGGTGGCCGCGTGGGAGACCCTGCCCGACGACGGGCTTCCGCGCTACGAGATCCGGGCCGACTGACCGCAGCTACAGTCGAATCGTGAGCCGGCCCGCGTATCTGCTCGAGCTCGGCCGGGTGCCGTACCTGGAGGCCTGGGAGCTGCAGCGCTCGATCGCAGGCGCCGTCTCGCAGGGCGCGATCCCCGACACCGTAGTCCTGCTCGAGCACCCGCCGGTCGTGACGCTCGGACGGCGCACCGAGGACGGCGAGCTGCACATCCCGGAGGGCGCCGACGTCGAGGTCGTGGAGACCGACCGGGGCGGGAAGTCGACGTACCACGCCCCGGGCCAGCTCGTCTGCTACCCGATCCTCGACCTGACCCGGCACGGCGAGGACGTCAAGCGCTACTGCCGCGATCTCGAGGAGGCGCTGATCCGGACGATCGGAGCCCTGGGCGTCGAGGCCACGCGGATCGAGGGGCTGACCGGCATCTGGCTCGAGCGGCCGCCGAGGAAGATCGCGAGCATCGGCGTCCACATCTCCAAGTGGGTCACGACGCACGGGTACGCGCTCAACGTCGACCTCGACCCGGCCCCGTTCACGGAGTGGATCACCGCCTGCGGACTGGAGGACACGGCGTTCACGACCCTCGCCGGCGAGCTGGGCCGACCGGTCTCGGTCGACGAGGTCCGGCCGCATGCCGCCCGGGCGCTGGAGGAGGTCTTCGACCTGACGTTCGAGCCGCTCCCGGCCCAGGACGGCCACGGCCTCTGGCCGCAGCCCGTGCACGGGAAGCTCGCCGCGGCGGGCTAGCCGTCCGGGAGCCAGCCGCCGTACGCCACCCGCGTCGAGCGCGGCACGCCGGCGTAAGCCTCGGCCGGCTTGGTCGTCTCCTTCGCAACGGAGACGCCGTGCCTGCGCGCCGTCTCGGACGGGACGTAGACGAGGCCCTTGCGCGGGAGACCGCGCGCGCCGACGGCGAGGACGACCGCCGGGCCGTCGCCCGCGCCGACGATCATGTGGGGCGTCCCGGGCGGGCAGTGGACGAAGTCCCAGGCCCGGAGCTCCCGCTCCTCGTCCTCGACGATCAGCACGCAGTCACCCGACAGGACGAGGAAGTCCTCTTGTGCGTTCTCGCGGTGGTAGTAGCCGAGGCTCTGGCCGGGCTGGAGGACGCTGACGTTGATCCCGAGCTGCCGGAACGGCCGCTTGCCCTCGAAGTCGCAGTAGACGCCGAAGGGTCCGGACTCCCGCCAGCGCGCTTCCTGGGCGTTGACCACGAACCAGCCGTCGACGTCGGCGACCAGCCCGTACTTCGTCTCCCTCAGGGGCGCCTCGGGCACCCAGACAGGCTAGTCCGCGTTCGGGAGTCGAGGCGATTCCCCCGAACGAGGGATCAAGAACGCTCGAACGAGGCATGGCGCAAACGGGTGAGACGAGGAAGACTGCGTTCAGATTCCTCGGGTTACGGCAGGGCAGTGGGGTTACGGCGGCGAGCGAGGTGGCGGGAAGGACTCCGCCGCCTCGTTTGCGTTTCGGGGCCCGCCGCGCAGACGGGTCAAGCGCGTTCCGCGGCGTGCCGCTAGGCCTAGACTTCGGCCATGAAGTCGCTGCCCGTCGCTGACAGGCCTCGCCGGCCGCCGTGGATGAAGGTTCGCGCCCCGAGCGCGGACTCGCAGTACCTGGACGTCAAGAAGCTGATCCACGGCGCGAGCCTCCACACCGTCTGCGAGGAGGCCCGTTGCCCGAACATCTCCGAGTGCTGGGGGCGCGGGACAGCGACCTTCCAGATCCTCGGCGACACCTGCACACGCGCGTGCCGCTACTGCTACGTCCACTCTGGCACCCCGGAGCATCCGCCGGACCCGCTCGAGCCGCTCAGGCTCGCGAACGCCGCGGCCCAGATGAGGCTCGAGCACGTTGTCGTCACCTCCGTCGACCGCGATGACCTTCCCGACCGCGGCGCAGGCCACTTCGCCGCCACGATCCGGGCGCTCAAGCACAAGCTGCCGGCGGCGGGCGTCGAGGTCCTGACGCCGGACTTCCTCGGCGTCGAGGAGGAGGCGCTTCGCACGGTGCTCGCGGAGCGCCCTGAGGTCTTCAACCACAACATCGAGACCGTGCGCCGCCTCCACCGGAAGATGCGCGGCGGGAAGGCGTCCTACGACAAGGCGCTCTGGCTGCTTCGCCGGGCGAAGGAGCTCGCCGACTACCGCGTGATGACGAAGTCCGGGATCATCGTCGGGCTGGGGGAGACGAACGACGAGGTGGTGGAGACGATGCGCGATCTGCGCGCGAACGGCGTCGACGTCGTCACGATCGGCCAGTACCTGCAGCCGTCGGACAAGCACGTGGCGATCGACCGCTGGGTGCATCCGGACGAGTTTCGGTGGCTCCGCGAGCAGGGCGAGGCGCTGGGGTTCGGCTCCGTCTTCGCGGGCCCGCTCGTCCGCTCGAGTTACCGGGCAGACGAGCAGCGCCACGCGTCGATGCGGGCGCGAGGGGTGGCGTACTAGAGAGATGGCCTTCTTCGCCCTGATCCTCGGCTTCTTCGCGCTGCTCTTCAACAGCGTCGAGGCCGTCCCGACGAGCGGCGTGGGGGAGGTGCTGCAGGCACCCGCCGCCCCGGCGAAGAGCTCGGCACGGCTGACGATCAAGCGAGTTCGGCCGGTCGTGATCGTGGCCGGCAGCGGCTTCAAGCCCCGCGAGAGCGTCCGCCTGACCGGCGCGGTCACGATGCGCGTCCGCGCCTCGGCGCGCGGCACGTTCACGATCCGCGTCCGCTCCGCCGACCCCTGCGGCGATCTGACCCTGCGAGCGGTTGGGTCGAAGGGCAGCCGGGCGTCGGTTCAGTTCGCGCAGCTGCTCTGCATCGAACCGTAGGAGGGTTCCTGGGAACGAGAAGGGCCGCCCGGCGGCGGCCCTTCTGCGTTCGGTCGAGCTTCGACGATCAGTCCAGGTTCAGCCGGAAGGTGCTGAGCCCGTGCGTCGCGGCATACAGGATGCGCTCGTTCGGAACGATCTCGAGGCTCGTGACCTCCACGTTCGGCAGCCCCGGCGCGGAGTTCGTCCACGTCGTGGTGCCGGCCGCGAGGCGGAGCGCCCCGAAGTCCGTCCCGGCGTACAGATCGCCGGTGACGTCGTCTCGCACGAGATCGTTGACCGGCAGGTCGCCGAAGTTGTGCGAGAGGTCGGTCCAGGTGGACGTGCCCGTGCCCGGGTCGTAGACCACCTGCACGATGTGCTGCGGGTTGCCCGGCGTGTTCACGCCGTAGCCGCTGTACGAGACCCACGCCCGGTTCCCGTTCGAGGAGTCGACGTGGATGCTCGAGATGAAGCGGTTCGGGTCGATCGTCGTGTCGTCGTCGAGCCGCGTCCATGTCACCGCGGACGCGGGATCGGCTGCAACGTTCTTCGAGATGAACAGCCGGCCGGTGCTCGTCCCCGCCCAGGCGGTCGCCGTGTCGGCCTTCGTCCGTTCGATCGCGGCGACGTTGCCGCCGGCCCGGTCGCCCCAAGCGGCGTTCGTCAGCCGCACGGTACCGAGCTCGGCCCAGTCGCCACAGGTCACGGCGAAGTCACCCGTCCAGCTGTTGCAGTGCTGTTGGGCCTCCGCCATCGTCATCGTGCCGAGGCCGTGCGTCTTCGTCCGGTAGGCCGTCCGCCCAGTGCCGGCGAACATCGTGCCGCTCACGACCGGGTCGCTGATGATCGGCGAGTAGAAGTTCGAGCCTGCGTGGCCGAAGAGTGGATCGTAGATCGAGATCCACGAGGCCATGTTGCCGCCCTCGAAGTTCACCTCGGGCGAGACGTCGAAGAACGAATGGAAGCGGACGTTCGGGTTGGCGGCGTCGAAGCCGTTCCAGCCGCCGTCGCCGATCATCGTGTTCTCCCACTTCACCGGGTTCCCCGGCGTCTCCCACGTGCCGTTGTCCTGCGTCCCGCCCTGGAGCAGCTGCGGGTTGTGCGGGCTGGCCGTGACCTTGATCCACTGCAGCGTCGAGAGGCCGTCGTTGATCCCCTCCAGCTCGGACGGGATGGCCGAGAGCATCTGCTGACAGCGGGCCGTCTGGGCGGCGTTGAGACCGCGGTTCGGCGGGCTCGTGCACCACGACGAGCGGTTGACGAGCTGACCGCTCGAGCGCATGACGCCGCCGTCGTTGGTCTCGAAGAACTGCAGTGGGTTGTTCGGGTTCGTGACGATGTCGTGCTGGTCGGGATGGAGCCCGTTCGGATGGAGCGGGTCGGTTCCGTCGAACGTCATGTCCGTCCCGGTGACGCCGGCGTCCGTCGAGAGGATCACGCCGCGCTTGTTGGCGGTGTTCTCGCCGTACGCGTAGTCACCGCCTGCGTAGACGATGTCCGGATGCCCCTTCGGCGAGTAGACGAAGGAGTCGTACCAGCACTGCGGCGTGCAGATGTCCGACCAGGCGAAGCCGGAGTCGGCCACGTTGGTGCTCGTCAGGTCCTGGAACACCGGTGCTCCCGTCGCGACATCGTCGCTCCGGAAGAGGCGCGAGGTGTTCTGACCCTGGTTCCCCTCGTAGACGTACATCCGGGTCTTGCCGTTCGGCAGCCCGTTGACGGCGATGTTCGTCCGCGTCGTGATCACGGCCGAGTTCATCGACGGCTTGATCTGCGTCCAGGTCGCCCCGCCGTCCGGCGAGCGCCAGACGCCGCGCGCGAACGAGGCCGCGTAGACGATGTCCGGGTTCGTCGGGTCGAGCGCGAGCGAGCGGACGCCGCGGGGCGAGCAGATCGCACCGTTGTTGAACTCGGTCAGCGAGCCGGTGCAGTCGGCCGCGTTGGCAGAGCCGTTGTGGATGAAGTTCCACGTCTGGCCGCCGTTCGTCGACTTGTAGAGGCCCCACTTCGCGATCCCCGGAACCGGCCGCGTCACGCCGACGCAGCACGACTCGGACATGCCGCGGAGCCCAGTCGTCGTCGCCGCGTAGATCGTGTTCGGCTCGCCCGGCTTGATCAGGATCTCGCCGACGCCCTTCCCCGCGAGCGGGTTCCCGGTGTCGGTGGCGGAGCCGCCGAGCGGACCCGTCCAGGTGTCACCGCCGTTCGTCGACTTGTAGATGCCGACGCCGGCCACGCAGCCGGAGCCGCAGATGTTCGCCTCGCCCGTCCCGACGTAGACCGTGTCGCCGGTCGGGTCGTTCGTGTCGATGGTCACCGCGCCGGCGGCATTGATGCCGAGCGGGCCGCCGAGGTACTCCCAGTGCGGGGTCCCGGCGAGGATGTTCCTCGTCCGCCAGACGCCGCCGCCCGCAGGCGTGATGTAGGCCCGGCAGTTGCCCGGCATGCAGGTGTCGGCGATCGCAATCGAGGTCGTCCGACCGCCTGCCACGTACGCGTTCGGGACGTACAGGAACGAGTTCAGGAACGGCGAGTCCGGATAAAGGGCCCTGCTCGGTCCGACGGAGACCCAGCTGCCCTTTACGCCCTTCCCGCGCGGGAACGCCCGCCCCTTCGAGGCCGCGAACGCCGCACGCGCGCCCGCCGCCTCGGCGAGCGAGATCGTGTCGTCCGGATAGGCCCGCTGCGCAAACGCGGCATCGGCTGCGCCGCCCGGGCCATCGCTGCTCATGCCCCCGTTTCCGGGTGCCGCTTTCTTGAGTTCCGCTAGATGCGCTGCCGTTGCCGTCGGCATCTCTGCCTCGACCGCGGGCCCCGCCGGCGCCGCCCCGTTCAGGACGAGTGCCGAGAACCCGACGATCATCGCCGAGGCGAGGACGCCGGCCGCCACGGACCAGCGCCTCAACGTTCGTCGTCGCATACTGCCCTCCCCAGGTCTCAGTGCCAGGCGCCGGATGACGCCCTGGTCGCGGGCAAGGCTCTGCTCCACCCGGTGCACGAGCTCGGCGTTCAGGCTCCTGCCGGACCGCGCGGCCGCAGCGACGAGCTGCTCGCGAAGATGCGCCGGCATCCGGAGCAGGAAGCGATAGACCTCCCCCGCCATATTGGCGCGGGGATCTTCCACCATTTACGGTCCGATATCAAGTCGGATGGAAGCAATATCGGCGGGAATATCGAAGCGGATACCAGGCCTGGTAATCGCGCCCAGATAACCGAGGGGCCGCCCGGAGGCGGCCCCTCGACTCACGCTCTTAGTGCTGCGGTCTACGGCAGGTTCAGCTTCCAGGCGCCGAAGCCGTGTGTCGTCACGTACATGACGCGGTTCGCCTGGTCGATCTTCAGGTACGGAACCGTCGTCGTCGGCAGCCCAGGCATCGCCTGGATCCAGCCGGTGTTCGCGTTCACCCGCTGGATGACGCCGAAGTCCGTCCCGGCGTAGAGGACGCCCTTCCGCTCGTCCCGCTCGATCGTCGAGACCGGCAGGTCGCCGAGCGCCTGCGGGCCCGAGCCGTCGAGGCGCGTGAACGTCGCGGCGCCCGTCGCGCGGTTGTACCGCACCTCGAAGATGTGACCCGGCGTGTCCGGCGTCACGTGGTTGTACCCGCTGTACGAGATGTATGCGTGGTCGGGATCCGCCGGGTCGATGTAGATGTCCGACGGGTACCGCCCTGGATCGACCGTCGAGCTCGTGTCGATCCGGTTCCACTGGATCGTGGCCGAGTCAGCCGCGCCGGCGTTCGTCGTGACGAAGATCCGGCCCGCGCTGGTCGCGGCCCAGACGACGTTCCGGTCCGACGGCGCCGGCTCGTTCGCCGAGATGTGCCCGCCGGAGCGGTCCTCGCCCCACGGGAACGGGGCCGTGCACGGGACCGTCCACGCAGCGGCGGGATTCGCCGCGGGCGGGCAGGCCGCGGCCGGGCCGTAGGTGAGCCGGCCCAGATGGCCGGGGTCCCCCATCGGCTTCCAGTCGTCGCAGACGTCGATTGCCGGCTGGTACGTCCCGTTCTCGTCGATGTCACCGTTGCCGGTCCAGACGTTGCAGTGCTCCTTCACGTCCGCGTACGGGAACCCGGGGTTGATCCCGCCGTTCAGGGAGCGGAAGACGTGCTCCCGCCCGGTGAACATGAGCTTGCTGACGTTCGGGTGGAACAGCGTCGGAGCGATGAACGCGGCCAGCTCGCGGTTGTAGCGGAACGGCGCCGCCCCGGTTACGAGCAGCGTGTCCGAGATCCACGTGCCGGCCTCCTGGTTCCGCGGCTCGTCGAGAACGGCGAGCGAGCCGCCCTGCCACGAGAACATGGAGTAGTCCGGGTCGACGGCGTCGAAGCCGTTGTACGCGCCGTCGGCGACGAACGTCTCGACCCACGTCTTCGTGCCCGGGACGCTCATCCACGAGCCGTTGTCCTGCGCGCCGCCGGCGAGCTCACCGGGGCGGTTGGGGTTGAACGTCATCTGGTAGAGGTGGAGCGTGTTGAGTCCCTTGTTGATGGACTCGATGCGCTCTGGGATCCGGCTCGTCACTGCCAGGCAGCGCGCCAGCGCGTTCCCCGAGAGGCCGTGCACCGCGGTGCAATCACCCGAGTCGTTGACGAAGTTGCCGTTCGACCGGACGACACCGCCGTCACCCGTCTCGACGAACCGCGCCCAGTCTCCCGGGTGCGTGACGATCGAGTGCTGGTCGGGATGGATGCCGTGCGGCTGGAGGTCGTCCGTCGCGTCGTACGTCATGTCGGTGAACGACGCGCCCGCGTCGGTCGACAGCAGCACCGCGCGGCCGTTCGAGGCACCCGACGCCGCTTCGCCGTAGAGGTTGGCGCCGAGCAGGTAGACCGTGTCGGGGCTGTGAGCCGTCCCGTCGGCCTTCCTCGGGACGTGGACGTAGTTGTCGTAGGCGCACTGCGGGTCGCAGTACTGCGTGCTTGTGGTGTTCGTCAGGTTGGTGAACACCGGGGCTCCGGTGCGCACGCTGTCGCTGCGGTAGAACCTCGCTGCCAGCGCGCCCCCGACGCCGATGTACATGCGCGTGTCGCCGTTCGGCAGCGCGACCACGTCGAACTCGGTCCGCTCCATCCCAGCGCCGGTCGCCGGGTCGGCCGGCTGGGCGAGCGGCGCGAAGATCTGCGTCCACGTGCCGGGGTCGCCGTTCGAGTTCGACCGCCAGATGCCCCTCGCGAAGAACGACGCGTAGACCGTGTTCGGATCGAGCGGGTCGATGTGGACACGGCGGGCGCCGCGCGGCGAGCACGCGGTCGTGTTGAGGAACACCGCCGACGGCGTCGCGTTCGTGCAGTCGGTCGTGTTCCCCTGGTTCACGAGCGCGAACGTCTGGCCGCCGTCGGTCGAGCGATAGAGCCCGAAGTGCGGCGCACCCGTGATGTTCAGACCGCGGTCGACGCCGGTGCAGCAGGTGCTGCTGAGGCCGCGGGAGCCCTGGGCGCCCGAGGCGACGAAGATCGTCGACGAGTCGCCCGGCTTGACCTCGATCGAGCCGATGCCGCGGCCGCTGAAGTGCTCGGCGCCGAGCGGGCCGCTCCAGTGGTCGCCGCCGTCCTTCGACTTGTACAGGCCAACGCCTGCGATGCACCCGCTCCGGCAGATGTTCGGCTCGCCGGTGCCCGCGTAGAGGACGTTGCTGGTCGGGTCGTTCGGGTCGAGCTCGAGCGCCGCGGTGTTGTTGTGCTGGAACTCGGGAGAGACGTACTCCCACTCCGGCTCCTGCGCGAACGCGTTGTCCGTCCGCCAGACGCCGCCGCCCGCGTTCGCGATCCAGTAGCGGCAGCTTGCCGGACCGCAGTTCGGGTCGATGACGCTGTGCGACGTCCGTCCTGCCGCGACGTACTCGTTCGGAACGTAGACGTACCGGTTGCGGAACGGGTTCAGCGGGTAGACGGCGTTGTCCGGCCCGAGGCTCGTCCACTGGCCGTGGTCGCCGAGCTTCCCGGCCGAGTTCCCCCGCGTCTTGAGCGTCGTCCAGTCCTGCCGGCTGCCGGCGATCGCCGCCAGCGGGATGTCGGTGCCGGGAGCGGCGTGCATCTGCATCTCCAGCGCGCCGTCGCCCGCCGCTTCGCCGGCCTCGCGCTGCGGCTCCGCCGGCGAGAACCTCGCCGCGCGGGCAAGCTTCTGCGTAAGCGCCGGCGAGAGCTCACGCTCCTCCAGCCCCGCGCCTCCCGCCTGCGCCGTCGTGTTCGCCGGGTCGCCCATGAACGCTGCGGCGACGAGTGCCGCCGACAGCAGCCCGACCACGGCGGCCGCGCCGAGAGCGAGCCGGCGGCGCCGAGCTCGCTGATGACGGTTCGTGTCCTTCGGTGACATGCCCCTCCTCTCGGGGGTTTTCCCCGTTCGCACTCCGAGGCGTCGGAGGACGCCCGGTTCGTCGGCGAGGCTTCGCTCCAGCCGGTAGACGAGCTCTGCGTTCAGGCTCCTGCCGGACCGCGCAGCCGCGGCTTTCAACTGCTCCCGGAGATGCAGTGGCATCCGGAGCAGGAAGCGGTAGATCTCCCCACCCACCAGCGCGGGATCTTCCTACATCTACTGCTCGATATCAAGTTTTCTCGGCGCCGCGATATTTCTGCACCGCGGACCGTGTCGACACGCTGGACAAAATGCACGAAGGCCGCCCGAAGGCGGTCTTCGTACGTCCCTGTTGGAACCAAGCTGCTACGCGAGGGCCGCCCCGGGGGGCGGCCCTCGCTCGTTTACCTAGTCGTCGTGGTGGCGTCAGCCGCCGTCGCCGGGGCACGGCGTCACGGCGAAGAGGTGGTCGGTCGACCTCGGGTGGTTCTGCCCCGAGGCGTGCCCCGATGCGCTGAACACGTCGGCGAACGCATCCGACTGTTCACACGCAGGGTTACGGCCCTGCTGCATGCGCGACGAACGTCCGTTGCGGGCGTCCGTCCACATCGCCCACGCGCGATTCTTGTGGTCGACGAAGACGTTCTCGTAGTCGCCGCAGAAGATGCCGGCGCGGAAGCAGTAGTCCCAGTTGTAGCCCGTGTCAGAGATCCCGAAGTTGTCGAACGGGAACGTGGTCTGCTCCGGGAACAGCGCGTTCGTCGGGTTCACCGGAGCGGTGGGCTGTGTGATCGTCCCCGCCGTCGGGGCGACGCACTCCGTGGAATTCGGGTGGTCGACGTCGCAGTTTCCGCCCCAGTACCAGAGCAGGTAGTTGCCCGGCCGCGTCCGGCTCGTCGGCCACTCGTGGGCCGTCGAATTCCGGTCGAGACGCCGGTCCTGCCACGTCACCACCAGGTCACCCTTCAGACCGATGTCGATCCACGGGAAGAACTGGTCGTTGCCCGTGTGCACGCCGCTCGGGCACGCGGTCGCCCCCGTGAACGTGCACGTCCGGTCCGCCGGCTGGGCCGACGGGTCGTCGTTCACGCGGGTCGGCCCGCGCCACGTCATGCCGCCGTCCGTCGATTTGAACAGCTGGACGTCGGTGTTCGTGGACACGCGGGTGCCGTTCCGGTTGTCGGCGATCACGACGTACAGGTCGTCGGCGAAGGCACCGCCGCGCTTGTCCACCGTGATCCCGCCGCGGGCGTTGAGCCGGAAGCAGCTGTTCGTCACGACCATGCGGCCGCTCTGCTGGCCGCGGGCCGTGCAGTCCGGCCGGCCGCCGGCCGCGCCGGCGCGCGGGTAGTTGACGTCGAAGACGGACGTGACGAACAGCGGGTTCGACCACGTCGCCCCGCCGTCCGTCGACTTGACGAGCAGGTACTGGCTCTCGTCCGGTGTGTTGAAGTTCTCGAACACGACGTACACATGGCCGGTCTTCGGCTGCACGACCGGCTGCGAGCCCTGGTTGTCGTCGCAGACGTTCGGCCCCAGCGGCCCGATGCCCACGCAGAACGCGGCCGTGCCGCTGATCGGCTTCGGCATGGACCACGACCGGGCGTAGTCGTCCGAGTGGCTCTCCCAGATCCGCGCCTCGCACGGAACGACACCGGTGGCGCAGCCCGTCGTGTCGAAGCGAGTCCAGGTGACGTAGAGCCGGTCGGGGCTGATCCGCGACGTAGGACAGCCGGCCGAGCCCGCCGGGATCGGCGTCCGCGTCGTCGGCGTGTAGCACTGCGGCTGCACGCCGGCGGGCCGCGGACCGGCGTCGTTGTACTCCTTGTCGTCGAAGGCGACGTCGCCGTTCAGGACGCCGGGGGTCGGGTCCTGGTTGAACGTGACCGTCCCGTCGCCCGGCTGGCGTGGATCACCGGCGCCGCCGCAGGCCGTCGACTCCGTCGCCGGAGGCACCGGAGCCAGCGGGACGCACGGTCGGCTCCACGTGAAGCCGCCGTTCGTCGAACGGCTCGTCCAGATGCCGTTCGTGTCGTCTGTCCGGTTGAAGTTGATGTCCGTCCAGTAGACGACGCCGTTCCGGTCGTGGGTCACGGCCGGATCACCGCCGCCGTCGAGGTTGTCGCCACTCGGTAGCGACGGGAAGGGGATCCAGCCGTCGTACCAGCTGGCCCCCTTGTCGGTCGACGAGTAGAACCCCGAGCTGGCCCAGCCGAGGCGGTAGTCGTTCGCCCCGCCGACCACGTTGTTGTGGTTCCTCGGGTTCACGGAGATCGACATCTCGTCCTGCGGGAAGCAGGAGTAGTCCTGGTTCACGCGGATGTCGTCGCCGCGCTCCGAGATCTTCTCCACCTTGTCCTTCTCGAGCTGCCGCAGCGGGCGCTCGCGGCGGTTGAGCCCCGCCTGCGGGCACTCGGTCAGGTCGGTGCCGAAATCGACATCGCGGAGATCGGCCACTCCCGACCGCTCCGCACGTACGCCGTCGCTGTCCCTCGCTCCCGACGCAGTGCCCGCCCCGAGGACGAGCAGGACGCCGAGCGCGAGCGGCAGCAACATGGTTGCGGCTCTCTTCACGCTCCCCCCTTCCTGCGGCGGCGCCCCACTGACGGGCGCCTAGGGCGCGGCGACTATACGACCGGTCCTTCCGGATTGCAAGAGATATTTCGGAGGCCGCCGAAGGCGGCCTCCGAAGGTTCGTGAACGTCGTCTCGCGACTAGTGGTGGTCCTTCGTGTCCGACGGACACGGGGTGACCAGGAAGAGCGAGTCGCTGCCGCTCGGGCTGTTCTGCCCGGACGCCTTGCCGCTCGGCCACCAACTGTCGAAGAACACGTCCGACTGTTCGCACGCCGGGTTCCGGCCTGGCTGCGACGGGAAAGTCGCACCGCCTGCCGGGCCGCCGGACGAGCGGCCGTTCCGCGCATCCGTCATCAGCGTGTGCGCTCGCTTGTCGTCCACCGCGACGCCCTCGTAGTCGCCGGCGAAGAGCCCGGCGCGGAATGAGTAGTCGTAGTTGGACGGCACGTCCGAGATGCCGAAGTTGCGGAGGTCACCGACGTAGTTGTTGCCCGCCCCCGCCGGGATGTCGGTCACGAGCGGGTTGACCGGCGCCGTCGGCTGCGGGATCACCGACGCACCCGGAGCGAGGCACCTCTCCGCGTCGCTGGTGCGCACCTTGCAGTTCGCGCCCCAGGTCCACACGAGGTAGTTGCCCGGCCGGTGCCGGCTCGTCGGCCATTCGTGCGCCACCGAGTCGTGGTCCAGCCGCCGGTCCTTCCACACGATGTTCAGGTCGCCGTGCTTGTTGATGTCGACCCACGGCCACCACTGGTCGTTGCCGGTCGCGCTCTCGAGCGTCGTCGGCGGGCACGCCGGCTGCATCCCCTCTTCAGGCCCGCCCGGGTTCCGGCCGCAGTCACGGTTCGCAGGCGAGGTCGACGCGTCGTCGTTGACCCTCGCCGGCCCGATCCAGCTGGATCCGCCGTCGAGCGACTTGAAGAGGAACACGTCCGTGTTGGTGTTGTCGCGTGTGCCGTTCCGGTTGTCCGACATGACCAGGTAGAGGTCGTCGGCGAACCCGCCGCCGCGCCTGTCCGCGACGATCGCGCCCGTCATCGGCGCCCGGAAGCAGCTGTTCGTGAGATGGACGCGACCCGCGCCGCGGGCTGAGCAGTCCGGCCGCAGGCGCATGTTCACGTCGTAGGCCGTCGTCACGAAGAACGGCCCCTGGAACGTGGCGCCGCCGTCCATCGAGCGGACGACGAGCCACTGGTTCTCGTCGGAGGTGTCGAAGTTCTCGAACGCGACGTACAGGTGGCCCGTCGCCGGGCTGACCGTCGGGACCGAGAACTGGTTGTCGTCACAGGCCGTCCCACCGGCGAACGATCCCGTGCAGAACGGGGCGCTGCCGTTGATCACCTGCTGTGCCGACCACGACCGGCCCATGTCGTCGGAGTGGCTCATCACGATCTTCGAGTCCGTGATGAACCCCGGCGTGCCGGCGGGGTTCGTGAACCGCGTCCACGTGACGTAGATGCGGTCCGGCCCGATGTTCGCAGCCGGGCACCCCGGATCACCGGGATTCAGCGGCGTCTTCAAGACCGGCGTATAGCAGTGCGGGTCGACGCTTTTCGGCCGCGGCCCTGCACCGATGTACTCCTTGTCGTTGAAGGTCACGCTGAAGTTCGCCGAGCTTCCGAAGGGCGGCGTCGCCTCGTTCTCGGGCGTGAACGTCACTGTGCCGTCGCCGGGCTGGCGCGGATCGCCGGGCCCGCCGCACGGAGCGGTGTCGCTCGTCACCACGCACGGCCGGCTCCACGTGAACCCGCCGTTCGTCGAGCGCGACACCCAGACGCCGTTCGTGTCGTCGGTGCGGTTGAAGTTGATGTCCGCGTAGTACACGACGCCCGCCCGGTCGAAGACGATCGCGGGATCGCCGCCGGCGTCGAGGTTGTCGCCGTTCGGCAGCGACGGGAAGGGAATCCAGCCGTCGTACCACTCGTCGCCACCGTCCCTCGTCACGTAGAAGCCGGACGACGCCCAGCCGAGCCGGTAGTCGTTCGCGCCCGCGACGATGTTGTCCGAGTCGTGCGGGTTCGTGTCGAGAGCGGTCTCGTCCTGCGGGAAGCAGCTGTATTCGGTGTTGGCGCGGGTGTCGCGCCCCTTGTCGCTGATCTTCTCCGCTTTGTCGACCTCACGGCGGTCGAGGTCCTTCGGCCGCGGCTCGGTGTTCATCCCGGCCTGCGGGCACTCGGTGATGCTCGTCCCCAGGATCACGTCCCGGAAGTCCCAGGCGCCCGAAGGCGACGCGAACTGCTCGAGCTTGAGCGATCGCGGCGTCGACTTCAGGTCGTCGTCCGCCGCGGCGCTTCCGGTCGAAAGGACGAAGAACGTGGCGAGGGCGCTCAACGCCGTCGCCAGGGCTAGAGCCCGTCTCATAAGCCTCCCCCTTTCTCCCCCCGGCGGCGACTATAGGCCGGTCGATCGCCGTCTGCAATATGGCTACGGATATCGCGCCGAGTGCTTCCGGCGAAGGTCGGGCATACTGGAATTCCGATGGCACGCGTACTCGCAATCGGGGCTCTCGTGCTCGCGCTCGTTCCGGCCGGCGCCGCGGCCGAGCAGTCCGCGGCAGGCAAGGCGAAGCTGCGAGTCCTGAGCACGGCGCCGCTGAAGGTGAAGGGCACCGGTTTCCACGCCCACGAGCGGGTCGCTGTGCGCGTCACCGGGCGAGGGGGCGTGACCCGCAAGCGCGTGAGCGCAAGTTCGAGGGGAGGCTGGGTGCTCGCCTTCCCCGGCATCACGTACGACCGCTGCAACGGCCTGGTCGTGTCGGCGGTCGGCAGCCGGGGCTCGCGCACCGGGCTGAAGCTGCCGCAGCCGCTCTGCCCGCCGCCGCTCTAGAACGGAGAGGCCGCCTCGCGGCGGCCTCTCCCGTTCGAACCGGCTAGCGAGACGACCTAGTCGTCGTCGTGCCCGCCGAGGACGAGCCGCCAGCCGCCGCGGCCGTGAGTCGCTGCGTAGATGACGCGCTTCGAAGTGGCCGGGACGGTCGCCTGGGACAGCTCGAAGGTGGCCACCTTCGGCAGCCCGGGGGCCGCCTCGACCCACTTCGTCCCGCCGGCCGGGAGCCGGAGGACGCCCCAGTCGAACGACGCGTACAGGTCACCGGTCGCAGCGTCGAGCTCGACGTCGGTGATCGGCAGGTCGCCGAGGTCGTGGCTGAGGTCGGTCCAGGTCGCGGTCCCCGTGGCCGGGTTGAACACGGCCTTGAACACGTGCCCGGGCTGACCGGGGCTGTAAGCCTCGTAGCCCGAGAACGAGATGTACGCGGTGTTCCCGCTCGGGTCGCGCGGGTCGACCGAGATCCCGCTGACGAACCGGCGCGGCTGCGCCGGCGTGTCGATGCGGGTGAACATCACGTCGCTCTGCCGCTCGTTCATGCCCGTCCCGCAGCAGTCCGGCTCCTGGACGACGGCGGCGGGGTTGTCGGCGTCCGCGTTCTTCGTGATCCAGACGCGGCCGCGGCGGGTGCCGGCCCAGAGCGTGCCGGTGTTCGTCTTCGCCCGCTCGATCGCGACGACGTAGCTGACCCCGGACGGGCCGCCCTTGTCGCTCTGGTTGTCGGGTCCGAGCGAGAGTGCGGCGCCGGGCCCGAGCTTGACCCAGTCGCCGCAGCCCGAGTCGACGCCCGTGTTGAGCGCGCTCGAGCGCGGACCGCCGAGCACGTTGCAGTTGTTCTCGAGGAAGTCCTTGTCCCCGCCGGCGTTCTGCGTCCGCCACACGCTCTCCGAGCCGGTGAACGCCGTCGCGGAGACGGTCGGGTCGGCCGTGAACGGGATGTAGAAGCCGGACCCCTCCGGCGAGAACAGGATCGGGTCGAAGATCCACGACCACCACTGCGGGTCGTTCCCGCGGAAGTTGACGTCGCCCTGCTGGGCGAAGTACGTGTGGTAGCGGATGTTGCCCTGCTTCGCGTCGATGCCCGACTGGCCGCCGTCACCCGACACGAAGTTGAGCCAGGTTCCGGAGCCGCTGAAGCCGAGCGTGCCGTTGTCCTGCGTGCCGCCGATCGCCTCGCCCAGCGGGTTGCTCGGGTTGGGCTGGAGGTCCTGGAACTGCAGCGTCCGGAGACCTGCGTTCATCGTGATCAGGTCGTCCGGGATGAAGGACAGGAACAGCTGGCACTCGGTCAGGTTGGGACCGGAGAGGTTCCGGTCGGGCTCGGAGCAGTCCGACGAGTCGTCGACGTAGCGGCCGCTCGTGCGGACGAGCCCGCCGTCGCTCCCGATGAACAGGATGTTCGGATTCTTCGGATGGAAGGCGAGGATCTGGACGTCCGGATGGTTGGCCTCGAACGGATCCTTGGCCTCACCGGAGATGTCCGTGAACAGCTCGCCCGCGTTGCGCGAGAGCACGATGTTCCGGCCGTTGGACTTGTCCGCGCCGGCGTACGGGGGCAGCTCGCCGTACTGCGTCTGTCCGCCGATCATCACGACGTCGGGGTCTTTCGGCGAGACGGCGATCGGCATGTCGTACGAGCACTGGCCGCCGCAGATGTCGAACGAGCTGAAGCCGGGGGTGCCCCGGGTCGGGCTCGAGAGCATCTGGAAGACCGGTGCCGCCGCACGCGCGTCGTCGGTGCGGAGGACGCGGGAGGCGTCGGCGAGCCCGCCGGCGCCCGCGACCTCGTTGCGACCGTCGTAGACGTAGAGCCGCGTCTTGCCGTTGCCGAGCTTGGCGGCGGCAAGCTCGTAGCGGATGCCGAGACCGGTCGGATCCGGCCCCGCGCCCGCGTAGATGTTCTGGATGGTGGCGCCGTTGCCGGTGGCCCGGAAGACGCCGTAGTCGAACATCGTGAAGTAGAAGGTCGTCGGGTCGGCGGGGTCGTACTCGATGTCCGTGACGCCGCCCTTGAAGAAGTCGCTGCCGGTGGCCGAGTTCGGGTTGACCGGGTCATGCGGCAGGTTGAACCGCAGCTGGAAGGTCTGGCCACCGTCGGTCGACTCGTACAGCCCGATCGTGGGCGCGCCGGGCGGGGTGAAGCGGCCGCCTGAGACGCCCGAGAGCGAGTGCCGCGCGACCGTCGTCCCGATCCAGAGATGGCGCCGGTTGTTCGGGTTGATCGCGATCTCGCCGATCCCGCGGTCCTTCGAGACCGGGAAGCTGCCGGGGACGAGCCGCCAGTGCTCGCCGCGGTCGGTCGACTTGTAGAGGCCGAGGCCGGCCTCGCTGTCGCTCGAGCCGCTCGGCTCGCCGGTGCCGACGTAGATCGTCTTCCCGCTCTTGTCATGAGGGTCGATCAGCAGCGCGCCGATCGAGGTGGTCGGAAGGCCGCGGTCGAGCGCCTTCCAGTGCGGACGGCGCGAGAGCGCGTTGTCCGTCCGCCAGACGCCGCCGCCGGCGGCGCCGACGTACAGCCGGCACTGGTGGTTGCCGCACTTGGGATCGACGACCATCGCCGTCATGCGACCCGACCACTGGGTCGGCTCTCCGGCATTCTGCGTGGCCTCCTGGGCCACGTCGAGCGTGAACGGCCCGACCTCGCGCCAGCGCGCTCCGCCGCGGCCCTCGTGATCCTTGTCGTAGCGGCGCATCGCGGCGAGAGCGCCCTCGAGCTGAGCGGTCGCAACCGTCTTGTGCGGGTAGGCGAGATCCGCGTACGCCTCCTGGGCGAACCCGTTCATGATCTCGCGGGAGGCCTCCCGGCCGGCTTTCTCGCGTGCAACGGGCACCGGAATGCCGCGGGCCCGCGCGGTCCCGTAGATGTAGTTGAGCGCCTCGCGGCCCTTCGCGCCGCCCGCTGCGGCTGGAGCAGCGGTCGGCTGCGACGCCGGCCCAAGCGCGACGGCGGCGGCGAAGGCGGCTCCGATCACGATGAGCGCCGCGGCCGCGACGAGACCAAGAGTCTTCTTTCGCATGCTCTCCCCTGTTCGGACGCGGGGCTTTCACCGGCGCGCGCGGTGATATCGCCCCTTTGATAGAGGTTTATTTATCTCCATTCCTCGACCAGAAGTCAAGGCGGAGTCGTCCTGGGTCAGGAAGCCGCTTGCTCGATCCGTTGGGCCTGCTTGCGGGCGAGCTCGACGGCATCGTCCACGTCGAGCCCGGCCGCGAAGCCGTTGACCTCGAGCGAGGCCGTCACGTTCGCATCGCGCCAGGCCAGGACGACGTACCTGATCCGCGAGGAGCCGACGCCCTCGTCGACGGTCAGCGCCAGGCTCTCGTCCCCGAGCGCGGGCGCCTCGACCGGCTTCCAGGCGAGCTCTCCCCCGGTGAGCTCGGCACGCCGCGCCCCCAGCCGCTCCTCGGCGTCCCCCTCGGAGTCGTAGCGGTTCACGAGCGACGCGATCACGAGCGGCCCCTCGGTCGCGGGCGTCCCCGGACGCCGGTAGCGCGCCTTCCAGCCCGAACCGCCGGCCTGCGCCCCGCCCGGGAGCTCGGCGACTCCCTGCGACCCTTCGTCGAAGCGAACGAACGCGTTCGGGAGGTCCTCCGGCTGCAGGACGAGCCCGCGCAGCTCGTCCGCGCCGATCGCCGCGCCGCCGCCGTCGTCGCCGCCGAGGCTGCACCCCGCGAGCAGTGCAACCGCCGCCAGGAGGCAGAACCCGCGCATGGGGCGGGAGGGTAGAAGAAGCGAAGGGCCGCCCGCAGGCGGCCCTTCGCTTGACCTTACGACGGCCGCTTACTTCCGCGTCACCGTCAGCGAGTACGGCGCGTAGTCGCTGATCGTCTCCGTCGGCTCGTCGTACATGACGATCGCACCGACGAAGTCGGCCCTCGCGCCGCCGAGGACCGTCTGGAGCTGCTGTCCCGTCACCGTCGCGTCGAAGTTGCCGTTCAGACGCAGCCTCGTGATGGCGACGGGGCTCTTGCCCTCCGTCTTCCACGCCACCAGTTGCACGGTGAACCCGTTCACCTCGATCGGGTTGATCTGGGTCGGGGACTGCCAACCGGTCAGGCTCGTGCCGTCCGAGATCGTCGTGCCGCCGATCGCCACGTCGTCGACCCAGAAGCCGGCCGGCGTGTTCGGATCGGTGCCTTGCGCGGACGGGTCGTTGATCGTCCGGTACGACAGCAGGACCGTCTGGCCGGCATAGGCGGCCAGGCTGCAGGTCTGCGGGCGGAACCCGGCCGAGTCACCGCTGAAGCCCGGCAGGTTCGCAACCACAGCCGGAATGGCGCCGGGGTTGTGATCCGTGCGGGTGTCGGTGCAGGTCAGGCTCTGGTACGTGTCGCCGCCGTCCCTCGAGACCTGGACGTAGCCGAAGTCCCACGGACCGCCGGCGTCCTCTTCGAGGTTCCACCGGGCGTTGAACGTCAGGCTCGCGCCCGCGCCGGTCGGAACAGCGACAGAGCGCACGATCGCCTCGTCGCGGTTGTCGCCCGTGCCCGAGTAGAGGGCCGGGTCGCCGGCCGCGCCGGGCGGGTTCGGATCGACCCTCCAGTCGTGCGGTCGCGGCGTGTGCGTTGCCGCACCGTTGAACTGCAGTGAGCCGATGTCCTTGACACCGAGCGGACCGCTCCCGTCACGGAGCCGGATGTAGTCCGACCCGTTCGGCGGAGCACCCGGCGTTGAGAACGCGTGCGGGTTGTCCCAGTCGATCGTCGCGTTCAGGGTCGGCGCCTGGTACCGCGACTTGCGGCCGCCCTGCAAGTTCCTACCCTGGTCGAGCAGGCCGTCGATGGCGACCATCGCCGCCCAGTTGTGGATGATGTCGTCCGAGTCACGGCGAGAGCCCGCCTGATCCAGGACGACGTCGAGGCCCGCCAGTCCGATGGCGTCCTCACGGTGCAGGCGGGTCATGAAGTTCGTCCCGAACTGCCCGTGGAGGTACTCCATCATCGTGTAGGCCGCGCCGTAGTCGCAGAGGATCTCGGCGTCACCCTGGTCCTCCCAGACCGTCAGGGAGTTCTCGGGCCCGCTGGCCTCGCGAGGAATCGGGTTGAACAGCGTCTCCTGCCTCAGGAAGCCCGAGAAGCACTGGATGTGGTTGTCGAAGCCCTTCTGCGTGACCGGGCGGCTCGGGTCCACGTACCCCGTCGCCGTCTGAGCCCAGTCGGCGAGGCCCTCGTTGACCCAGCTGACCTCCGCGTCGTTCTCGTAGTACTCGAGGAGATGCTGGTACTCGTGCGCGAAGACGCCCTCGTATAGGAACGGCCGCGCCGGAGCGTTCAGGCATGGGTCGGACGACGGCTCGTGCGGCGGGTCGGCCCCCGTCAGGTGGAGCCAGTCGTAGGCGTCGATGGTCATGATGTTCCGGTCGAACAGCTCGTTCAGACCGGACGAGAAGAACCCGGCGATCCGGGTCAGCCTCTGCGAGTTGTTCAGGTCGTAGAAGTTGTCGTCCCGAACGTTGTCGATGAGCACGACCGTGTCGTCGCCGTCACCGTGCGGGTTGGCGACGACGCCGTCCAGCGGTTGCCCGGCACTTCCCGGAACGAAGTGACTCCCGTCGCGGTTTGGAGCGACGCTGAAGATCTCCGACTCCGTCGGGAGGATGTTCTCGTCGAACTGCTGCGCCAGGTAGTTGACCTGAGCGTCGGTGATCGTCGTGCGGACGCCGTTGCGGCAGTCCCCGGCCAGGAAGTCGAGCCCGACGGCCGTCCCGCCCGGAAGGGCGCGCGGCACCGGGCTAGCGACCCAGACCTCGACGTTGTTCCGCCTCGCGCGAAGCGTGAAGCGCTTTCGGTAGAAGCCGAGCGTGTCGTCCAGAGCGAACCAGACGACCTCCTGCCCGACAGCCGGCGGATGGGTCATCAGGCGGATGCCGGCCCGGCGGAGGATCCTCTTCCGCAGCGCCTTATTCAGCGCCTTCCGCTTGATCTTCAGGTCGACGACCTTGCCGTCCGGCCGCATGTACGGCACGCGGCCGCCGTAGAGGTCCGACCCGACGTCGATCAGGCCGCCGCCTCGCTTAGCCTTGAGCGCGTCGCCGCTCCCTGCCGCTCCGCCGGCGCCGACCATGACGACACCGAGAGCTGCGAGAGCGATGATGGCAAGAACAGCCGCGCGACGACCGGCCAAGCCGTCAGGCGGTCCGTTACGTCCTAGCAATGTCTCCCCTCCCCAATCGGGTTGCTGAGTAGCGCCGCGTCCTCGGCGGCGCCTCGCGGCGATGCATCTTGCGTCATCGGCCCGCGGATGTCAACGCGAGCTCGCAGCTGGCAGGGGCTAGCCGCCGGGCTGAAGGACGCCGTTGATGCGCAGGGCGTAGGGCGCCGATTCTGCGACGGTCTCGGTCGGCTCGTCGTACATGACCACGGCCCCGAGGACATCCGCTCGACCGTCGAGCAAGGCGCGCAGCAGTCGGCCGGAGACATGGGCGTCGTGGCCGGCGTCGAGCGGAACCCGTACAACCGCCGAGCGGCCCCTTCCGCGTTCGATGTGGGCGACGAGCTGCAGCGTGAAGCCGTGGACGGCCACCGGCCGCACCTGCGAGGGCGAGAGCCAGCCGGCGAGCGAGGAGCCGTCCGAGACCGGCGCGCCGGCGAGGCTTAGGTTCCGGAGCCAGAAGCCGGGCGGGATGGTCGCGGCCGGGTCGTCGGGATCTCCCGACACGGAGCCGTCGGTGAGGCTGCGGAACGCGACGTGGATCGCCGTTCCTGCGTAGGCCCGGAGATCGCACGACTCGTCGCGCCAGCCGCCCGAGTACGCCGTGTAGCCCGGCAGGTTCTCGGACATCACCGGCCGCGCGTGCGGGCTCGCGTCGATGCGCGAGCTCGTGCACGGGATGCTCGCGTAGGTGGCCCCGCCGTCGGTCGAGACCTGCACGAAGGTGAAGTCCCAGCCGCCGGTCGGATCCTCCTCGAGGTTCCACTGCGCCTGGAACGAGAGGCTCCCGCCGCCCGCCGGGACCGTCAGCGGCCTGACGATCGCGCGGTCGAGGTCGTTGCCGCCGCCCGAGTAGAGCGCCGGCGGACCGCCGTTCGGCGGGACCGGGTCGACCGACCACTCGACGGGCCGACCCGCAATCGCCGTGGCGCCGTCGAAGCTGACCGAGCGGAGGTCCTGCGCGCGCAAGTAACGGCCGTTCTCGCCGCGGAGGCGGACGAAGTCCGAGCCGTTCGGCGCCGCGCCGGGTGCGCCGTAGGCGCTCGGGTTGTCCCAGTTCACCGACCGGGAAACGTCCGCCGCCCAGTCGTGGGTCACGCGCCGGGCGTTGCCGCGCCGCCCGAGCGCCTCCTCGAGCCCGGCGAGGCCGTTCGCGTCGCCGCGGTGCAGCGCGGTCATCAGCTTCCGGCCGAACCGGCCGTGGAGGTACTCCATGAACGAGTACGCGGCGCCGTAGTCGCAGTTGACGTCCGGGCTGTCGCCCCAGAGCGTCAGCGAGTTCTCCGGGCCGCCCGGCGAGTCGGCGAGGTTCCCGAGGAAGCACTGGGTGTGCTTGTCGTAGCCGATCTCCGTGACCGGGCGGTCGGGGTCGGCGTACCCGGTCAGGCTGCGAGCCCAGTCCGCGAGGCCCTCGTCGACCCAGTGCGTCTCGTCGGGGTCCTCGTGGTGCTCGAGCAGATGCTGGTACTCGTGGGCGAACACGCCCTCGACGAGGTGCGGCCAGGCGGGGGAGTCGGCGCAGGGATCGGGCGACGGCTGGTGCGGCGGGCGCTCCCCCGTCCTGTGCAGCCAGTCGTAGGCGTCGATCGTCAGCACGTTGCGGTCGAACAGGTCGTCGAGCTGGGAGACGTAGAGCCCGACGCCGTAGGGGAAGTTGTGGGCGTTGTCGAAGTCGAAGAACGCCTCGTCGCGGATGTTGTCGACGAGCACGACCACCTTGTCGCCCGCGCCCTGGGGGTGGAACGGCGGCCCCACCAGCGCGTTCGTACCGTCGCGCGACGGCGGCACGCCGAAGACCGCGGCCTCGCGGGGGTAGATGACCCGGTCGAACGCGCGGATCAGTCCCCGGACCTGCTCGTCCGTGACCTCGGTGCGGGTGCCGTTCCGGCAGTCGCCGGGCAGGAAGCCGAGATCGGCGGCGACCCAGACCTCGACGTGACGGCCCGCTCCCCGGAAGAGGTACGGCTTGGGGTAGATCGCTCCGTGCACGGTGTCGAGCCCGACCCAGAACCGCGGCTCGCCGAGCACGGGCCCGTGGCTCAGCAGGCGGATCCGGCCGCGGCGGCTGTCGGGTTGGAGCCGGGCCCCACGCAGCTGCAGCGAGCTCCGCACCGACTGCGGCACGTGGAGCGCGTCCCCGGCGTCGCTCCGCCGGGACACCGTCGCGCGTCCGTCGCTCGCGGCGAGCGCGGTCGACCCCGCGATCCCCGAGAGGAGGGCGAGAAGCGCTGCGGCGATGATGAGCGGTCGGCGAGGCGGCATGCGTCGTCCCTGGCGGTGCGCTGAATGCGGATCCCGCCGCATGGGACGGCCAGGGACGAGACCCGCTGGAGGGAGGTGTCGGCGCCCCCGCGGGGGTCTTTCGACCCTAGGGCGAGGGATTCCTACTGGCGATGAGGGTTAGCCATCGCCCGATAATCGAGCGCCTGGTCGAGGATCTCGTCCGGGACTCCCGCCTCGCGGGCGACCTCGCGCAGGGGACGGCCGCTCGCGGCCGCGGCCTTGACGATCTCCGACGCCTTGTCGTAGCCGATGTGGGGGTTGAGGGCGGTGGCCGCCGAGAGAGTGAGCTCGGCGTAGCGCTCGGCGTTCTCGCGGTTGGCCTCGATCCCGTCCACGCACTTCTCGGCGAGCAGGCGGGCGGCCGCGGACAGGAGGCGGATCGACTCGAGGAGGTTCCGGGCCAGGAGCGGAACGAAGACGTTCAGCTCGAGGTGGCCCTGCATGCCTCCCACCGTGATCGCGGTGTCGTTGCCGATTACCTGCGCGGACACCTGCGTGACGACCTCCGGGATGACGGGGTTCACCTTGCCGGGCATGATCGAGCTGCCCTTCTGGAGCTCCGGGAGGATGATCTCCGCGAGCCCGGCGCGGGGGCCGGAGCCGAGGAGGCGGAGGTCGTTCGCGATCTTCGTCAGCGAGACGGCGACCGTCTTCAGCGCTCCCGAGGCCTCGACGAGCGCGTCGCGGGCGGCCTGGGCCTCGAACGGGTCCGCCGGCGCCGAGATCGGAAGGCCGGTCTCCTCCCCGAGCAGCGCCCGAACCCGCTCCGCGAACTCCGGATGCGTGTTCAGCCCCGTGCCGACGGCCGTGCCGCCGAGCGGAATCTGGCCGAGCCGCGGAAGCGCGTCCTCGATCCGGGCGGCGCCCTGTCGGACCTGAGCCGCGTAGCCCGCGAACTCCTGGCCCAGCGTCATCGGAACGGCGTCCATCAGGTGGGTCCGGCCGGACTTCACCACGTCGTCGAACTCCTCGGCCTTCAGCGAGAGCGCCGACGCGACCCGGTCGAGCGCCGGCAGGAGGTCGTGCGTCAGCTGCTCGAGCGCGGCGAGGTGGACCGCGGACGGGAAGACGTCGTTGGACGACTGGCCCATGTTCACGTCGTCGTTCGCGTGGACGTCCTCCCCGGCCAGCGTCGCGAGCACCTCGTTCGCGTTCGTGTTCGAGGACGTGCCCGAGCCGGTCTGGAAGACGTCGATCGGAAACTGGTCGTCGAGCTCGCCCGAGGCGACCCGCTTGGCCGCGCCGGCGATCCGCTCCGCCTTGTCCGCGTCCAGGAGCCCGAGCTCGGCGTTCGCGCGGGCTGCCGCACCCTTGATCCGGCCGAGCCAGTGCGCGACCGGTGCCGGGATCGGCTCGCCCGAGACGGTGAAGTTCGAGAGCGCCTTGCGGGTCTCGCCGCCCCAGAGCTCGGTCGTCGTCTCGACGTCGGCCACGACGTCAAGCGTATCGAGGCGTCAGACGATGCGGAGGCTGCGCCGCTCGAGCGGGCGCTCGCGGATCAGCCGGCGGGCGACGTCGGTCAGATCCTCGGCCCGGGCCCAGCCGACGTAGCCGCAGCGCGGGCACTCGCCGGGATCCAGGTGCGGCGCGTCGCAGGCGACCGACCGCCGGGCGCCGCAGGAAAGGCACTCGATGCGAAGCTTCTCCACCACGTGCGGACTTCGGCGCGGAGGAGCCTCAGGGTCATCACTCGAACGAGTGATGCCTACAGAAGCGCCTCACGCTGCGCTAACCCGCAGCGGGTGAGTCCCGCGCCGCCGAGCGGGCTCTGCCCGCTCGGCTCGGGCGCAAGTCGGGCGAGGAAGCGGCTTGCGCGACTGGGCCGCGCGTCGGCGAAGCCGGCGCCCGGCTTACTACCGTCGCGGAAAGCCGTGAGACTTTCCGCGAAACGAGACCGACGCTAGTCGGTCGAGTACTTGGGCTGGACCTTCTCGCCGCGGATCGCAGCGATGGCGTTGTTGGCGGCGATCGCGGCCTCGCCCATCCCGACCGTGATCAGCGTGATCTTGCCCGGGTAGCCGGCGACGTCACCGGCCGCGTACACGCCGGGCATCGAGGTCGCGCAGCTCATCGGGTCGATCCTGATCTGCCTCTTGCCCTCGAGCTCGAGCCCCCACTCCGCGATCGCGCCGAGATGGGAGACGAAGCCGAGGAGCGTGATCAGCGCCTGACAGTCGTAGCGCGCCGTCTCTCCTGTAGCGGTGTTCTCGATCGAGACCGCCTCGATGCTTCCGTCGCCGTGCACCTCGCGCACCTCGTGCGGCGTGAGGATGCGGACGGCCCCCTCGGACTCCAGCCGCCGCGCCTCGTTCACGGACGACTCCAGCGCGCGGAAACGGTCGCGGCGGTGGACGAGCGTGATCGGGAGGTCGGCGGTGTCCTGCAGGCCCAGCGTCCAGTCCAGCGCCGAGTCGCCGCCACCGACGATCACGCAGTGCTTGCCGGCGAACTGCGCCTTCTCCTTGACGACGTAGTGAAGCCCGCGGCCGAGCCACTCGTCGATCCCCTCGATGCCGAGCCTGCGCGGCTCGAAGGCGCCGTGCCCGGCCGTGATGATCATCGCCCGCGAGAGGTACGTGTTGCCCTCGTCCGTCGTCAGCGCGAGGAGCTCCTCGCCGTTCTGGCTGATCCGCTCGAGGGTCTTGGCCTCCTCGCCGAGCCGGACGTCGGCGCCGTACTGGAGGCCCTGCTCGGCGCACATGTCGACGAGCTTCTGGCCGAGGATCTTCGGGAAGCCGGCCACGTCATAGACGTGCTTCTCCGGGTAGGTCGCGGCCACCTGGCCGCCGATCTGCTCCAGCGACTCGACGATGCGGACCGTGCCGTCGCGGTGCCCGACGTAGTAGGCGGCGGACAGCCCCGTCGGGCCCGCGCCCAGGATCGTGACGTCGACGACGTCGCCGCTCATGCCGTCGGAAATCGTAGTCGCGCTAGTGCGAGCAGCCGGAGCCGCAGCCGCCGGCGTGCGCCTCGCCTGCGGCCTCGTCCTCGACCTGGAACGAGTGGCCGCACCCGCACGCGGCCGTGGCGTTCGGGTTGTTGATCGCGAACCCGCCCTGGAGACCTTCGACGAAGTCGATCTCGGTGCCCGTCAGGTACGGAGCGCTGAAGGGATCGACGACGACGCGAACGCCGTGGGCGTCGAGCTCGTGGTCGCCCTCCATCGAGCCGCGGTCGAACCCGAGCGCGTACTCGAAGCCGGAGCAGCCGCCGCCTTGGACGGCGACGCGCAGGACCTCGGCCTCGCCGACGGGCTCCTCCGCCATCAGGTCCTTGACCTTGGCGGCGGCGCGCTCGGTGAGCGAGACGAGGGTGATCGGGCGCTCGGTGATCTCCACGGTCGGCTCATCGTAGCACCGGGATCGGGCGCCGCCGTCCCCCGCCCGAGTGGCGTTCGAGCGAGAGTTTGTAACAGCTGATTCACGCTTCGTTGAGCCATTTTCGAGGGCGCTCGTAGCAGGCGCGTCGGCTGTAGACTCCCGACCGAGGTGGGGGCCCCCGCGCCACGCAGCAATGCTCGATAACTGGCTGCCCTTCCTGATCTACGGGCTGCTCGCTCTTGCGATCCCGGCCTCGATGATCGCCATGTCCTTCGCGTTCTCGACGCGGCCGTCACACCGCACGCGGGCGAGGGCGCTGCCCTTCGAGTCGGGCGTCTCCGCGGGGCCGCCGCGGCTCCAGCGGTTCACGATCAGCTTCTACCTCACGGCCCTGCTCTTCATCGT